>JBAUHR010000523.1:0-49265 GCA_049680385.1 Rubripirellula sp.
TACATGACCTGCAAAAATGCAAATCAACACGAATTGACTGCAAAAATTCAACTCAAGTGGTGGCAACGACTTCCAGCAAAAGACCACCCTGAAAACCACTTCAGACTTATGGGTAATGACAAGGTGGAAACCGGCCCTACCTGAAAACCAAGCTGACACAGTCAACGAGGACGCAACGAACAGGCCAGATAATCTTCTGGTGAATTACGAACGAGCCAAACGAAAATCTGGCTCACAAAGAACGTGAACGCATGTGCGCTCACGTTTTTTTGTATCCCGACGATGATAGGAAGGCGAGCAGGAAACCCGGATCCAGAGAAAAAACGTGAAACCTGTGCGGTTAGCGGGGACAGTTCCGGTTGGTTCGCGTCTAACACATGGTGCCTGTCGTTTGACCCGATAACGGATCTAACGATCGCAAACCACTTTTCCTTCATTCTTCGGACAGAATCACGCAATGCCGAGACGGTTGCCTATTGACCGACGCAAACGCGAGCGAAAGCTTCAGGTACAGCGACTCGAGTCTCGCCAATTGATGGCGGCAGACTCATTCGGTGTGACACCCCAGGACACCGGCGAGTTCTTGCTTGGCACGGTGACCGTCACGCCAGTTTTGTTGGAAAGCAACGGCCAGATCAGCACCGAGTCGCAAGACTGGACGCCCGAGGAAATCGACGCGATGATCGCCAAGGTCGGTATCGGGGTGGATTGGTGGTCCGACACGCTCGATACACTCGACACGGTTCATACCCTGGACTTTGTGATCGACGAAACGTATGCCCGGACGCCGTTCGAAACGCCATACGAGCCGATCGACCTTAATACCAGCGCGATCAACGACTACATCGGCGACTTTGTCACCCGGTTAGGTTACGGCGACGCTCGGTCGATCGAAGAAGCCGTCCAGCGGTTCAACCACGATCAACGAATCAAGCACAACACCGATTGGGCGTTTACAATCTTCGTAGCGGATTCATCGGACGACCCCGACGGACTGTTCGCTTCCGGCGGCAGTTTTGCAGCGGCTTTTGCTTATGCAGGTGGCCTGTTCATGGTGACACCGTCGACCCGCCCAGCATCAACGATTACGCACGAAATGGGCCACATTTTCTGGGCTCGCGATGAGTACTTTGGCGGTGGATCGTGGACCGACAGACGCGGTTATTACAACACTCAAAATCTGAACGCGGCGGATAATCCGACACCGGGTTTCAGCCAAGAAATCAGCATCATGCGAGGTGGCGTTCCGTTGAACGCGGCCTACGAAGCCCACACCAGCCCCGCCTCGACGTTTGCCATGGTTGGCTGGCAAGACAGCGATGGCGATGGGATTTTTGACATCTTTGATGTTCCGCTACAGCTCGACGGCGTCGGCTATTTCGACAACGATTCGTCGACCTATCACTTCACCGGCGAAGCGTCTGTCGCGCCGCTTCGCAACCAAAATTCGTCGGGCACCCAGAGCGACATCTCACTGGCCAAAATCAGTGAACTGCAATATCGACTCGACGATGGCCCCTGGATCGCCGCCGCCAGCCCCGACGCTCAATCTGCGTCATTTGATGTTTCTTTCGCGGTTGAACATCCCTTCAACAGCATTCAATTCCGAGCAATCGATACGGCGACGGGCGTCACCAGCGAGACCATCACCGGTACGGCCGCAGTCGCAGCCGTATCCGCAGCAAGCATTTCCGGAGTCGCGTTTTACGACGAGAACGGCGACGGATCCCAAAGCGATACCGAAACTTCGTTGGCGTTGACCGCCGTGTCCGTTTCCCGTGCTGACGGTTCGCCGTTGTTCAGCGGGGCGGCGGTAGCGGCTGATTTCGACGACGGCGAAATCGATGATGCGGATACGATCGGCATCGATTTGGCAGCCGACGGACTGGTTTCCGACACGACCGTTGCGTCGCACACGCTCGCAGATACAGACCGAATCGTATTCGAATCATTCGACTTGCAACGTTCCGAATGGACTTCGCGATGGTCTCACAAAGTCGCGTTAACAGCGACCTTTGACGAACCAGTAGGCGAAGTCCAGGTGTCGGTCGTCGGTCTCGATGATGTCAATTACGGTCGGGTCGAAGCCTACAACGCAGCCGGCGATTTGGTTGCTCGGCAAACCACTTCGGCTATTGGCGTCAACGAATCGGCCAACGTGACGCTGCGTCATGCAGCCGGCGCGATCGCCAGCATCCGTATCTTTGGTCACGCGGGCAGTTCAGTCGCGGTTGAGGCGATTGAATTTGGCGTTCACGGTGATTTCATCACAGACCAGTCCGGCGCGTTTCGCTTGGCCGGTTTACCGAGCGGTGGATACATCGTCGAATTGACTTCGACTTCGCCGATTCATGCTTTTCCCGATCCGGTTGAGGTTTCCGTGGTCGGTGGCCAGAGCGATTTCGTTGCCGCAGCAGCCGTTCGCATCGACAGCCCCCGGCACAACGTCGCGTTGGCCGAAGACGCCAACCAGGATGGCAACGTTACCGCAAGCGACGCGTTGGTGATCATCAACGACCTCACACGCGGCGGGCCACGAACACTGCCAGCGGGCGACTCTGCCGGGTTTGACGTCGACGTCAACAACGACGGCACGGTTTCCGCTCTGGATGCGTTGCTGGTCATCAATGCGATCAGCCGAAACCGCAATTCTGGGGATGGCGAACAGGTTGCCGACCAGATGTCGACCGCCGACCAAACATCACCGATCGCCGAATCCACGATCGTTGGCTTTGGCAGTGAATCGACCGACACTGTGCGGGCTAGCTGGCTTTTAACGGTCCAGCAATCGGAAAATCTTGCCAAAGCGGCGTCCATGTTCAACTTTGACGGTGGTGTCGCCGTTGATGAAAGAGTGCCCCTGTTTTCGACCGATACGACCGAGGACACAACATTGGCACTGGATCTGATGAAACTTTCATCATCATCTGGCGCCCAAGAAAATCCCGTGATTACCATGGCAAACACAGTTTCAGACGTTCCAACGGGTCTGAATGGGGCCGCTGGTGATAGCGTGGCGAAAATTACGAAAGAATTGTTTATCGGGATTGACGCTAATTTGCCGGAACCTTTCCGTATTTTGCTGGTCTAAGGCCCAACCAAGGATCCACGTTGACGAAGAATCCAAACTGTTTATTGATAAACGGGGAAGCTCAGGTAAGATGGGTCCACTAATCGCTTTTTTCGGACACATTCCGTCCCTCGCTGAATTACCCTGGGCCCTTTAAACGGCACAGCCACACCGGTCCGACATCGAGTCGGTCTTGAATTCCCCACGATTCCACTGCATCTTCCCGAGAAAACAGATGAAAAGTCTGCGTCATTTGCTTAGCCGCTCCGGATTGCTTTCCAACACAAAGCGGCCCCGACGCTCTGAAAAGCCTCGCCGCATGGACGCTACTCAGCGCCGTTTGAGCAATGAACTTCTGGAAAAACGCGAGTTGCTCGCGGGCGATATCCTGGCTTCCCAGCACAATTACTGGAACGGCTACGACGTCAACGACGATCAACAGATCACGTCGCGTGACGCCCTGGCAATCATTAACCAGCTTGGACGTCAAAACAGCGGTGAGGCCGAGTCGATCGACGCCAGCGCCCCGCGAATGTTCTATGACGTCAATGCTGACAACCAAGTCACTGCCGCCGACGCTCTTTCGGTCATCAACGCACTTGGCCGCGGTGAAGAAGTCGGCGAGTTGATCGAGATCATGCTGAACGCTCGCACGACGAGCGATGCAGAGATTACACCAGACGCAAGCGGCGCGATTTCGGTTGATGTGGGTGAGTACTTCGACCTGGAAGTCAGCTACGACGACCTGCGAACGTTCAGCAGCCGCTTGGGTGCGTTCCAATTGTTCACCGACATTGAAACGTTCGACTCTGACGGCAATGTCGTCACCGGCGCGATTTCGCCTGTGTTGACCGAGACTCAGCGACTGATCATCAGCGAAGACATCCTGTCGGTCGGTTCGGACAGCGTTACGTTCACGATCCCAGAGCTACCGCCGGGTGCTGCATCGGGCGCAGTGACGAGCTACGTTTCGTCGATCAATGACTTTGGCAACAACTCGCGTGGCGAAATTTCGAATGCGTTGTTAGCGTTCGGCTACACCGCTGGTGAATTCACGGTCACGCCGCTTAGCTTCGACAATGATGACCTGGGTTTCCAAGTTCACTTTGTGGGCGACGAATTTGGCAACGTGAATTTGCCGAACATCTCGGTTGATGTCAATGAAACCAACTCGGCTGACACGATTGCGACGCAAACTCAAGAGTTCGCTCCGTTCGAGGCGGACGGCGTTACGCCGAACAGTGCAGCAGTTCAATTCAATATCAACGCGTTCAGCCGAACGTTCAACGACAACGAAGAGTATTACTCGTCACTGAATCGAGGCCAGTTCGATGGTGCGATCGGCTTCACCGACATCGGCGGTTTGGCTAGCCAAGTGCCGTTGCAGGGTGGTGGTATTCCCGACGTGACGGATGACGGCAATTTCATTGAACCATTCGACGCCTACAGCGTCCGTGTCTTCATCAACCGCCCAATCCAAGGCCTGCGTTTGCAACTGACGCCAGGCGAAGATCGTGAAGCAACGCTGCTGTTCGGTCGCGACGATTTTGTGCCGCAAGACTTGGTGTTGATCCAAAACACGGACACCAATAACAACGGCACCGCCCAACTGATCATCAACGCGGGCACGGTCACGACGGCCCCGGGTGTTCTGTCGGTCTCGCCAGCAACCGTTTCCGTCAACGAAGACGCGGGCAACGCAACCTTCACGGTCACACGTGCAAGCGGCAGCGATGGTGCCATCACCGTCGATTTTGCAACCGCTGACGGTTCCGCAACCGCCGGTTCGGACTACACCGCGACTAGCGGCACGCTGAGCTTTGCTGATGGTGAAACATCCAAGACAGTCACCGTCCCAATTCTGGATGATGCGGACGCTGAAGCAGCCGAAACATTCACGCTGACCATTAACAGCCCGACTGGCGGAGCAACCCTCGGTACGGCTGTGACATCGACTGCGACCATCGCCGCGAGCGATGCCGTCACACCAGTTCCTGGTGTTCTGTCGATTTCACCGGCGACCGTTTCAGTCGGCGAAGCCGCTGGTACGGCAACCTTCACCGTCACACGAGCCACCGGCAGTGACGGTGCAGTCACCGTTGACTTTGCAACCGCAAACGGAACGGCCACGGCCGGATCCGACTACACCGCTAACACCGGCACACTTAGCTTCGCCGATGGCGAAACTTCCAAGACGATCACGGTTGCGATCACCAACGATACAGCCGTCGAATCAGACGAAACATTCACAGTCACGCTCAGCAACGCCACCGGCGGTGCAACCTTGGGAACCACCACGGTTTCAACCGCAACGATCGTTGACAACGACACGGTGACGCCAGTCCCAGGCGTGCTGTCGATTTCGCCAGCGACCGTTTCGGTCGGCGAAGCCGCTGGCAACGCAACCTTCACGGTCACTCGTACCGGTGGCAGCGACGGAGCGGTCACGGTTGGATACACAACGGCCAACGGCACAGCAACCGCTGGTTCAGACTACACCGCCAACAACGGCACGGTCAGCTTTGCCGATGGCGAAACGTCCAAGACCATCAGCGTTGCGATCCTGAATGACACAGCGGTTGAATCGAACGAGACCTTCACGGTCACGCTCAGCAACCCGACCGGCGGCGCAACCCTTGGAACCACCACGGTTTCCACTGCAACGATCGTCGACAACGACACTGTGACGCCGATCCCAGGCGTCCTGTCGATCTCGCCAGCCACGGTTTCAGTTGGTGAAGCCGCCGGAACGGCAACCTTCACCGTCACGCGAGCCACCGGCAGCGATGGTGTCGTCACCGTTGCTTATGCAACCGCAAACGGAACGGCAACCGCCGGATCTGACTACACCGCCAACAGCGGCACGTTGACTTTCGCAGCCGGTGAAACTTCCAAGACCATCACCGTTGCGATCACCAACGACACAGCGGTTGAATCGAACGAAACATTCACGGTAACGTTGTCGGGCCCAACCGGTGGTGCCACACTCGGAACCACCACGGTTTCGACGGCAACGATCGTTGACAACGACGTGGTAACCCCGGTCCCAGGTGTCCTGTCGATCTCGCCAGCCACCGTTTCAGTTGGCGAAGCAGCAGGTACGGCAACCTTCACCGTCACCCGCGCTAACGGCAGCGATGGAGCAGTCACCGTTGCCTTCGCAACCGCCAACGGAACAGCCACTGCCGGTTCCGATTACACCGCCAACAGCGGAACGCTAAGCTTCGCCGATGGCGAAACGTCCAAGACGATCACCGTTGCAATCACCAACGACATCACGGACGAACCGAACGAAACGTTTACCGTCACGTTGTCGAGCCCAACCGGTGGTGCAACGCTTGGTACCGCAGTCGCGTCAACAGCAACGATCGTTGACAACGATGATCCCGTGGTCACCAATGTTCCGCCAACCGCGAACACGGACACAGCGACCGTTTTGTCCGGTGCAGCCACAACCATCACGGTTCTGGCCAATGACTCGGCTGGTCCGGCAGGCGAGCCGCAACAGTTGACCGTCACCGCGGCATCGTCAACCGGCGGTACAGTAACGATCAACTCGAATGGCACGTTGAACTTCACTCCGAACGCCGGCGTGACCAGCACGACCATCAGCTACACGATCCAAGACTCCGAAGGTGCAACCGACACCGGAACGGTCAACGTGACTGTCAACGAACCCGTGCGTGCAAGCGTCAACGGTTCGGTATTCATGGACGAAATTTCGAATCTCAACGCATGGCTAAACGGTGCCGCACCGATTCGAAACGGTGTTCAAGACGCCAACGAAACTGGCTTTGCCGGCATCGCTGTCACGCTGATCGACTCGACCGGTTCGACCGTCGCAGCCGTTAGCACGGGCCTGAACGGTGGCTACGAATTCCTAAACGTTGCTCCTGGTACCTACACGATCTCGTACGACCTGCCCGAAACACTGATCCCAATCGGTCCAACGTCGGCAAGCGTTACGGTGCCCGCTTCGGGATCAGCGGCTGTCACCGGCCCAAGCATGACGATTCGCGGAACTCAAGGATCGGCTAGCGAAACGACTGACATCCTGGCTTCCAGCTACCTGCGAACTCACCAAAACATCAGCACCATCAGCGATGGTGGTCGCGAAGGCGGTTTGGTTTCGCTGGACGAATCTGGCCAACAAGACTTCTTGATCGCGGGTGCCGGCTTTGACGGTGTCGAAGCCGCTCAGTTCGTGCTATCGGATTCAGGCGATTCGGCTCTGCTAATCATCGTTGGCGAGAATGCGACATCGCCATCAATCGCAGTACTGAGTTCCGACTACTTTGTGGTCACCGCGGATGGCCGTGGCGTTCAGTTCTTCGGTGGAATGGAAGACTTCAACTTCTCAAGCTCGACCGATGAATTGGTCAGCCAAGAGTTCTCGAACTACCAAAACGCCATCGACCGACTGATGGCCAGCATGTAAGACTCACTCGGCCTGAGTGAATTTGATAAAACAACGCCCCCAAGTGTTCTGAACACTTGGGGTTTTGTTTTGGATACTCTCAATCGCGCAAGACTCTCAAAGACGGCCCCAGCGATGCATGTCATCCGATTACGGAAACCGTGGCGAAAAGTTGGCCCCGACGGGATCGCCGTCCAGGTCGATGTGCCCGAACCCGTCAATGATTCGGAATCACGTGAACCAGCGCGTGTCGGCCAATCGACCCGTTACGAACGAAACTTCAATTCGCCGACTGGGCTCGATGCCAGTGCAAAAGTCTATTTGCAGATCGAAGCCTGGGATGGTGACCTAGTCAGTATCCATATCGGTGATGACGTGGCCGCCGAGAATCTTGATCTCGCCAAGGCCGAAATCGATATAACCGAGATTCTGCGACCAAGCAACGCTTTGGTCATCACCCTTCGCTCGACCGCGAATTCGGAACCGCGATTGTCGGGTGCGGTTACGATCGCAATCGACAACCCGGCTTGATCACGGCACTGTGTGAACGACGACTAGGTTATGCGCTTTTTTGACCACGCCCGTACCAGTTACAAAGACGATATGGTCGCCTTTCTTTAGACCACCATTGTCACGTGCCCACTGGCAAATCTTGTCAATCAAGCCCGACGTATCGTCCATCTTTTCGACATAGAACGGCTTGATGCCCCACAGCAAATTCATCCGCCGAAGTGTCTCGGTCGAATTCGAGACACCGAGTGTTGGGATCAAACTTCGACTTTGACTACCAATCCAAGCGGTGTTACCGCTACGTGTTGCGATCACGATCAACTTTGCAGAGATCGATTCGGCAACCTGCGATGCCGCGACGGTAACCGCAGTCGTGATCGGATGAACCCGATGATTGCCAGCGATGTTGTTTGAACCGCTTCTTTCCCAATCTCGTTCCGTCGCTTGCATGATGCGTCCCATCATCCGAACGGATTCCAACGGGTATTCACCAATCGCAGTTTCGCCGCTCAACATGCACGCATCAGCACCGTCAAGAATCGCGTTGGCAACGTCACTGACCTCGGCTCGCGTCGGACGCGATGAATGATGCATCGACTCCAACATCTGAGTAGCAACGATGACGGGCTTTACCTTCTGTTTGCAAACTCGAATGATCCGCTTTTGTGCGACCGGCGTCTCGGCAACATCGATTTCAACCCCCAAGTCACCTCGAGCGACCATCACGCCATCGGTGGCTTCGACAATCGATTCCAATTGATCAAGCGCTTCGGGTTTTTCAATCTTTGCAATCACCAACGCCTGCGAACCATGCTCGGCAAGCAACCGTTTTAACGCTAAGACATCCTCGGCCGTTCGAACAAACGACAAGCTGACCAAATCGATACCGCTCTTCGCGGCCCAGATCGCGTTGTCGACGTCGCGTGGCAACATCGCCGACACGGACAATTTCACGCCCGGCAAGTTGATTCCTTGGCGACTGCGAATTGAACCTTCGGCGACGACCACGCAATCGGCACTGTCAGCCGACACGGCGTCGACCCTTAACGTCACCGCACCGTCGGCCAACATGACTTGGTCACCGGGTTCCAGTTCATCGATCAGCGTCTCGTACGAACAAGTCAATTCGTCTGCCGCCTCACTGACATTGCCACGGATCAAACGGAACTTGGCATCGACCGGACATTCCATCGGATCGGTTAGCAATGTTCCCAATCGAATCTTGGGGCCTGCCAAGTCCAACAGCACGGCGACCTGGCATCCAACCTGGTCTGATGCCGTGCGAATTTTTTCCAGCACGCTGGCGTGTTCTTCGCGGCTGCCATGCGCCGTATTGATACGAAAGACGTCGACGCCGGCGTCGATCAACGCCGCCAACTGCTCGACGCTGCTGCAAGCCGGGCCGACCGTCGCAACGATCTTTGTGCGTGCTGTATTGAGTCTTGGCCGAGGCATACGGATCTCTGTTGAAAAGGAGGTGTTCGGATAAACGCGGCAGGTTGGATCGAAGCTGCGATGGCGGCTACACTTGGCCCCACGACACTGCCCTTCCCTGCCCTGTCTTTTGTGATCAACGCCAGCACGACGAAGCCTTGATGGAAATCAATCAAACTCCCGTCGCCCTCGTCACCGGATCAACCGCGGGCTTGGGGCTGCATATCGCGTCGGCACTGGTAAGAAAAGGATACCGTGTCGTGATCGTCGGACGCGATGCCGAAAGATTAGAAATTGCACGCCGTCAAATCGAATCTTCACCAAACCAGACGCGTGCAGATGGATCGGTGGTCGGCTATCTAGCGGACGTAACCGACCCCAAGAGTGTTAGCGAGCTGTTCGCAATGGTGACAAGTCAGTTCACCAGACTGGACGTTCTGGTCAACACCGTCGGCACCAGCGATCGCGGGTTGATCGAGAACTTAACGACCGAGCGACTCGAACAACTGGTCACTCAAAACGTCGTTTCGGCGCTTCTATGCAGCCAAGCCGCGACTCGTCCGCTTGAAAAAACGGGCGGTGTGATCGTCAACATCGGCTCGTTAGCGTCAAAGGTTGGCGCCCGTTATATCGGTGGCTACGCGATCGCGAAACACGCATTGGCTGGCATGACAGCCCAGATGCGACTGGAACTGAAACCACGTGGCGTTCACGTCGCTCTGGTCAGCCCCGGACCCATCCGCCGCGACGATGCAGGAACTCGTTACCAGCAAAACCTGGACGCAAACCTGCCCGAACAAGCGGCCAAGCCGGGCGGCGGTGCGAGGCTAAAAGGGTTACCGCCCGAACGAGTTGCTGACGCTGTGGTGCGATGCATCCACCGCCGATCCCCCGACGTGGTCCTGCCCGGTTATCTGCGTCCCCTGATTGCGATCGGGCATGCGATGCCACGACTCGGTGACTGGCTATTGCTAAAGTTTACGTCATCCAAACAGCCTTAGTGACCAAGTCCGCGATGCATGCACGCCCGCTTGTCGGCTGACTGTCGCATACTGATAATGAACGGCGTATTTCCCGACATTCATCAACTTCCCTCAAGACGGACACACCCAATGAGTGCCTTCGCCGACATTCCAACGATCAAGTACGAAGGCCCCAAGAGCGACAATCCGCTTGCTTTTCGTTGGTACAATCCCGACGAAGTGATCGAAGGCAAAACGATGAAGGAACACCTGCGTTTCTCCATCGTCTATTGGCACACGTTCCGTGGCACCGGGGCAGATCCGTTTGGCCCGGGAACCGCCGTTCGCCCTTGGGACGACGGTAGCGATTCGGTCGAAAACGCAAAGAACCGAGCGCGTGTGGCTTTCGAATTATTTGAAAAGCTGCAAGCACCCTACTATGCCTTCCACGACCGCGACGTCGCGCCCGAAGGATCGTCGCTCGCCGAAACGAACAAAATTTTCGATGCCGTTGCCGACGTACTCGAAGAAGAACAGAAACGCAGCGGCGTCAAACTGCTGTGGGGCACAGCCAACATGTTCAGCAACCCGCGTTTCATGCACGGTGCTGCAACGACGTGCAACGCAGATGTGTTTGCTTATGCGGCCGCACAAGTCAAAAAAGCGATGGAAGTCACGCACCGATTGGGCGGTGAAAACTATGTGTTCTGGGGCGGCCGCGAAGGCTACCAAAACCTCTACAACACCGACATGAAGCGTGAACTGGACCACCTGGGCAAGTTCTTCCACATGGCGGTCGACTACGCCAAGAAGATCGGCTTCACGGGCCAATTCCTGATCGAACCCAAACCCAAAGAACCCACCAAGCACCAGTACGACAGCGATGCCGCCGCGTGCATGAACTTCTTGCGATCATACGGCCTAGAAAACCACTTCAAGCTAAACCTTGAAACCAACCATGCGACCTTGGCCGGTCACACGATGATGCACGAGATCGACTATGCCGGCATGCAAAACGCACTGGGCAGCATCGACGCCAACACCGGCGACATGCTGTTGGGCTGGGACACGGACCAATTCGGCACCGACTATTACCTGACCACTCAAACGATGTACTACATTCTCAAGCACGGTGGTTTGGGCAACGGTGGCGTGAACTTCGATGCCAAAGTACGCCGCGAATCGTTTGAACCCATCGACTTGTTCTATGCCCATATCGGCAGCATGGACGCCTACGCCAAGGGTCTAAAAATCGCCGCCGCTATCCGCGCTGACAAAGCCCTGTGCGGCTTTGTCGCCAAACGATACGCGTCGTTCGACGAAGGCATCGGCGCCAAGATCGAATCAGGCTCCGTCGGCTTTGCCGAACTGGAAACCTACATGCTGGAAAAGGGCGACGCCGCAACCAACGTCAGCGGACGCCAAGAAATGCTGGAAAACCTGGTCAACAAATACGTCGACCGCGTCTAAGCCCGGCGGCAACGAAAACCAGCCCAAGAACCGCAGCTGCTATCTCCCTGAACCATAGCAAGGCTTCGGACTTGGGCTTTTCGAGCCAACGAAGCTCTTGCGGACCATGAATTCATAACCACCCGTAATTGAGCGCAGCGCGATCAAATGGAATGTCTCCTTCACTTCTGCCCAACTAAGATTGCCACGAACTTGAGGCACGACATTTCAACAAATCAACTGATCCGCCGCTTTCGGTCCATGCGATAAGGCCGAACGCTTTCGATTACGCCGAAAGCGCCGTGTCAGGACTGCGCCGAATGAATCGAAAGCGAGTGACGGTAGCTCGGGAACCGCCATCACTTGCGGATCCAGGAATTGCCGCCCGCCAAAGTCATCGTTTTGAAGCATTGCGCCGTTCACGAAAAAAGAATTCGCAATGGCGTTTTCCATCAAAATATCGACGCCAGCACGATCGATGCCGGACGCAAATTAGAACTCAGTGCCGGACACAGAATACTGCTGGATGCCGAACCATAACGATGGCCTGATTCGGACACCCCAGCCGAATCGGGCTACCGGCGGTTTGTCAAACCGCGGGAATGCTCAACCAGGTTGATCCAACCGTCGATCGATTGGAAGAATGGGGTACGGTGGCGAGGAGTTCTTGCGAAAGGTGGTGCAAGTGGCAAACCGCATAAAGAGAACGGATGGCCGCCTGCTGCCCCTTTGCCAAAGCCGCGCTGCTTTGGCTTGCCTATTGACGGCCAGCACCTTGTGCCGCTGCTCCGATGCTGACTAGCAATAGTAAGCCGAGCAGCAGGAACAGCAGTAATCCGAATCCCAAGCCGGTGAACAGTTTCCATTTCGATGACTGAAATCGTTGGGACAAACTGTGGGGCGGTGCTTGTGGATTCATGAGGAAGGGGTGTTGCTTTGACATCTTGTTCCACTGCAACAGCCGGGTCAAATACCACGGACCGATGATGACCATCCCAAGCCCACTACATAAGAAACAAAGAATAATCGCCAACCAGAACTGTCCCGCATCCTTGATGATGGCCTCTACCTTCTTCAATTCGGGCGCACTTAAGTTACCTTCGGCTGGCAACGCCATCGCGGGACCGCTGCTGGGAGCATAAGGATTGGCTTGGTCAAAAGGGTCTTGATTCGACATTAGTGCATCTTTGAAAACAGTTCATTGAATCCGCGTCGCGCGATGCGTCGACCCGCTTGAACGTCCGATTGTAACGGGGCATTGGCGTGCCGGGCGACGAACGCGCCGTGAAAAACAACGGTTATTGAAAACACTCAACTGCGGTTAAATCAACTGCGAGTCGCTCAAAGATTTGAGGCTTACCGACCTTCGATCGAAACCGATCTTGAAAGTTTGAACCATGCCTAGCGAGAAAGTCATTGTCTACGACGACAGTTGCCCGATGTGCAGACTTTACACCTACGGATTTGTGGTCTGGGGACTTATAACGCCGGAAAATCGAGTCGGATTCGCCACCGCTTCCCCGGAGCTGACCGCCAACATCGACTTGAATCGGGGACGCCATGAGATCCCGCTTTTCGACCGAGCAACTGGCGAAACGATCTATGGCTTGAAAGCGATGACGCACTTGCTGGCCAGTCGATGGAGATGGCTGAGTCCGATTTTCGATTCACGGATGTTCTGGTGGATCTTTCATCCGGCCTATGAAATCATCACCTACAACCGTCGCGTGATTGCAGGCTGCAAACATTGCAGTGGATTCGATTGTGCCCCCGATTTGAATCGCTTTTACCGAAGCGTTTATTTGGTCATCGCTTGCAGTTTCGTGTCACTGATTGCAGTTTTACTTTCGATCAATTCAACAACATTCACGACGGTCGGACTCGGCATCCTTGGTGCCATGAGTGTTTATGGACTGATTGCCTTGTCGCTTCAACGAGCCACATCCGGTTCGCTCGCTGGCTGGAACTTTGCTGGCAACTACATCACAACCATGATGATCGTTTCGTTGACGATTTCACTTGGCTTGATGACTGGAACCGCAATGACCGATCTGGTTCAGTGGACCGTCCTTGGCACCGCCTCGCTATTGGGCATAACGGAAATCAAGCGACGAGACTTGTAACCTGGGATGTTAGAGCACGGCACCTTGATTGGACTTTAGTAATCGAATCGACCGGACCAACGAAATGAATGAGTAGTACCACACGACTGGACAGAGCGAGACGATCAAAAGTGTGCATAAATTTTGCGACCAGGTGTATTTGCCAGAGGCGGCGTTCCCGAGATCGAGATAGCATGCAAATAAGATCAGCCCCGTTATTAACAACAGCGGGCAGTGAACGATCGGAAGCATGATCGTTCCGAGTCGCGGTCGCCACCATTCACAGGAAACCGCAACCACGGCAGCGAACACCAAGTAAGCGGCTGGCGCAAATCCAAACCACCAGTTCTGCCAGCCCCACATCGCAATCGGACTTGTCAGAAACGGCGGCAAGTGAATAGCACCAATCAAGACTGCGAATACAGCCAAGACGATCGCTGTCCGTAGGAAAGAGCGGGCTACGGGGGCTTCGCCGGCATTTATCTTCGACGGCGATTTGTAAGGGTTGTTCATAAATTGCTCTTTGCGAACTCTGACTGCTTTGCAATTTGAACCCCGCGAGCGGAGTCGCGAGGCCACTTGGGGTTGCCCGAATTTGGATGTATCGCCACGGACATTTTTGTCGCCAAGTTATTAAAGCATCACCGGACCAGCGCTTTTAACAGGGCCTGGACGACTGGAATGGAAAGACTGTTTCCAAGCATCTTCCACTGCTTGCGATACGAATAGCCGGGCGGAAACGTAAACGCGGCAGAGAATCCCATCAGCCGCGCAACTTCCAGTGGCGAAAACCGACGCAACCGTCCGTTTTGCCGCAAGTATGATCCGCTGCGGATGATCGACTTGCCGTACCCACTGGCAAAACATGCCGTCACCGCCAAACGGTTGTCCGCGTCGACGACGTCCATCGCGCTGGCATACTGGGCGACCACCTGCGAATCCATCCACAACTCCGATGCATCATCGGGAATAGGTTCCAACACGTCTGCAACGGCAAACCTTTGCGGGGAACCCTGCGGCATCTCGACCGAAACAGCGGACTGGCGAGAAGCCAACAGAAAGTACCGCCGGCGGCGATTGGGAATCCCAAACAACGTCGGACAAACCACAATTTCGGCGACATCGAAACCCGCATCACCAAGACCATCCACCAAGCAATTGCGATGCGAAGTCGATGCAAATCCGGGGACATTCTCAAGTGCCAGATAGTCCGGCAGTCCTGCTGGGCGTGTCGCCAACCAACCGATCAACGACAAAATTGCCTGGCAACGAGGATCATCGTCCCAGCGCCCGCGACCTCGCCGGCAATACGGCTGGCACGGCGGCGACAACCACCAGAACTCAGGTTCATCACGTTGAAACCGAACGTGGTTCCAGTCGATTGACTCGATCGTTTGGCAATCGAAAACACCGTCGAAATTGTGCTTGTATACTCGGCCGCAATCACGATCGATATCGACCGCACGCGATGTCGCAAGGTTGATTTTTTGCGGCGGTGCATCAAGCCCGCGGACTGCTTCGGCGACACCACCGATGCCGCAGAACAATTCGATTAAACTCATCGATCAACGACGGTTAAGGTTCCGCCGTCTCTTCGTAGATTGGCAAATGGCGATAATAGACTTCTAGGTTTAACAGATTCATCGTCGTCACGTAGAGACGCCCCGCATGAACACTCCACCGATCGGGCACCGGATTGACCGGATCCCAACTACCAGCATCCGAACCATCACGAACCTGGCTTTCAAGCAGAACTGGATTCAGAGATCCGTTCCAACGTTTCCAGTGGTCGCCACCCATGTGAAACATCACTTGAGTTGCGTAATACCAATAGTAGGCATCACGTTGAGGCGACTGAGACGTTCCCATCTGTGGCGGATACTCCAGCAGGTAGTCCGCCGCCGATCGCATCGCGGCGGTGTCGCGTCGCCACCCCGAATACATTCGCATCAACATTCCGACCGCGGTCATCGTGCGGGTCGGAAAACGTCCATGCCGCTGAGTCGGTGTATCCGGGGCATCTGGGTTGTAACGATATCGATCGTCACGATCAGGGCTTTGCGCCAAGTCCAACCACCGGTCAATGCCCTTATAAGTTCGCTCGGATACTTCTAAGCCCGACAACTCGCCGCTCTTCAGCGCCATCATCATCCACCCCGTCACGCTGGTATCGCTGCTGACCTGGGCGACGTAACGCCAACCGCCTAGCGATCGATTCTGCGTTCCCGCAATGTAGTTCAGGCATAGCTGAGCTGGTTCTCGAAGCTCTTCATCCTTAGTCATTCCATACGCTTCGCACATTGCCAGCGCTGCAATCCCATGCGAATAAAACGCAACATTTAAATCTGTCCTTGGATTTTCACTTCGGTACAAGTCACCATTGGTGCGTTGATTGTCGATCAGGAACTTCAACCCGCGGCTAACAGTATCGGCATACTGATGTTCGCGGTGGGTGTATCCAGCACCTTGGAAAGCCAACAAACAGAGTCCCGTTGCCGCCGTATCCGTTTTCAAAACGACTTCCGAACCGTGACCTTGCAACGACCAACTTCCGTCCTTGTTTTGAGTGCTGGCCAGATACGCTAAACCGTTTTCGATTGCCTCTTCGGTGGCTGGTCCAACCATGCCGGCAGGTGTGGGCATCTGGCCACCTTGCGTTCGCTGAACCCGGCGACTGAACGATTCGACCGCCGCGATCTTGGTACCAGCCGGAGTCACCGGACCGCCAACATCGAGGCGACGACGGGTTCCGGACGTCAAATCAATCGATGCAATTTGGGGCGGTTGGTTTGTCGGAACAACGCCAGTCGTTCGCCCCATGATATCGGCCAATCCGATCGGACCATCATCAATGGGCAAATCAAAGATCGGACCAGACATTGAAGGTGTAAATGTCGACCTGGCTCTATCCATCGAACTTGGCCGCCGCGTTGACTCGGCAAAGGACGGTCGATCGTCGACCTCGACACCAAGCGACTGAGCCACGGTTTCAGCACTGGCGGCCGGCATCCCGCTTGGATCCGGCAATCCGGCTGGCGAAAATCCGGCACCGGCCGTTGTCTGTCTCGCTCGTCCCGGAGCCCGCATTGCCGAACCGGTCGCCACATCAGGAACGCCCGCCGCAGCAGCTAAGTCGCTCGTCGAGCGAAGCTCGCCCGAGAATTTCTGTGACGATGGCGAAGGCGAAACCGCGGACGGTGACTCACCGAGACTCAACTGAGCCCCCGTGGTTGTGCCTTGCCGAGACATCGGAGTCTCGACGGGCGAGAACATCCGATCTGCCGTTTCGGATAATCGGGCAACGGCGACAGTCGGCGGCGCGGGCGCCGAACCCACCGGATTTGGCCGATTGGCAACGGAACGGTCACGACGCTTTCGTGTCACACCCGAATCACCCACCGTCGGTTTCGCGTCGCTGCGTTGCCTCGCTCCGGCCAGTGCTGGTGATTTGCTTGGTGATTTCTCAGGCTGCTGCATCGGCGGCAATTGCCGATCAACCGCGGTTGCCTTTGCTCGCGATGGCGAATCCGCTTGCCGTTCGACCAAAGTGGGCTTAACGTCCGCTTGAACAGGAACCTGCGGCGCAACCGGTGATGACGCAGCCGAATCCATCGACTGTGACTGTGATTCGGTTCGACGCGCCAACTTCGATGGCGAATCACTTGGCTGTGGCAGCGACTCGGCGGGTGCCTCTCGCTTGATCAAGTGCTTTTGGATCGGTCGTTCAATGGGATCACGCGGCTTGGGCATCTCCAACTCGGGTGCCGTATGCTTCACCGGTGGCAATTGTCGCTGCTCGATCGGCATCACGGGCGAAGTTGTTTCGGCTTCGGCCAGTTTCGACCAATCCGGCTGGGTTGTCCGCTCTTCGGTGGTCTTGAACAAATACTCAGGAACCGTTCGACGCACCGGAGATCGTTCGGGTTTGACGCCAGTAAATGCATCGGGGAAATAGCGACTAAAAATGATCACGTTGACTGCCAACATCAACAGCAACAAGTGAACCAATACGCTGAACAGAAACCCCAACTGCAGCGACTTGTGAACATAGTTCGAAACGATGCCACGGACAAAGAACGCAAGCAAAAGCGCCACTAGCGGAACCGCCACGGCATAAGTTGTCGCATTGAATTGCCAGCGAGGGTCGGAAAACGAAAGCTGGGTAACGACCAAATACAGCACCAAACCAGCCAGCGCGGCTATCGACAAATCCAGCGGCCATAAACGTTCGTTTGAAGAGCGCTGACGTGTTGACGCGTCATTGCCAGAGGTATCAGTGCCCCGTGTCACGATCCCGGCCCTTCCTGAGTGGTCACGCTGTAGTCGCTGATTCCGGCCCGGTTGCACACGTCCATCACGTTAACGACCGGCTGAAAAGTCGCCTGACGATCGGCCCGGATCACAACCGTTTGATTGGTCGGATTGTTGGCCACCGCCGACTCCAACAACGACTGCAATAATTCGATCGACGTCGGTTTGCCGCCAATGTAGACCGCCCCTTCGGCGTCGATGTCGACCACAACCTCGCGAGGCTTTGCCGTCATCGGAACCGCGCTGGTCGCCGATGGCAAAACGATGTCCAAGCGTCTTTCTTCATCCTCAAATTCGCTGGTCACCAAAAAGAAAATCAGCAGCAGAAAAACGACATCAATCAGAGGCGTCAGACTAAGCGTGCTGGCAACGGACGATCGCTTGATTTGCACAGCCATCGCCTACCCCGTCCTTGCTTCATCACGAGACTTACCACTGGTCCGTGGCGGCGGCGTGGGCGGCAACGAGGTGGACGACACCGACGAGACCATCGGACCGTCAAACTTTTTCAATTTTCCGTCAGCGGTCAATTGATTTCGCCCCACATAGCGAACCAACCCCGGTGCGACATCAAACGCCAACTGCTCGACCCGATGAAACAACTTGATCAAGCGGTTTTCCAAATACAGCGCCAACATTGCCGCCGGGATCGCAACGATCAAACCCGCCAACGTCGTTACCAGCGCCGTGTAGATCCCTTCGGACAACTGCTCGCTGCGGCTTCGGTCCGCTGTTAGCGTCGTGGATTCGTGAAACGCCACGATCATCCCCCAGACCGTTCCCAACAACCCCATCAGCGGCGTCGCTGCCGCGGCCAAGGTCAGCCAGCGAATGGGCGACGCCTGCGAATCGGCTTCTCGTTCGATCGTTTCCATCGCAGCACGCTCGACATCCGCTAGCGGTTGTCCCGTCCGTTTCAGCATCGCCTGAACCACCCGCGCCGCCGGCGACGGAAAATCCAGACACGTTTGGAACGCAGCCGCCGGATCGAAACGATCGGCCGGATCAAGCATTTCATCCAATCGCTTGCGAAGTCGATTGGGAATGATCCTTCGGCGACGCAAGCTGACAAACCTTTCCACCGCTAACGCAACGACCAGAAAACTCATGATCCCGATCGGAATCATGAACGCGCCACCTCGGGAAATCAGCGTCAACAAGTCAATCCCGGACGGGACGACTCCTTCCGATTCCACCTCGGCCGGCTGATCATTCATGATCGACTCGATCTCTGACGCATCGATCTGACCATCGAATTCCTGAGCGGCCATTTGATCTGCAAACATCGCTTGCATGCTAATCGCAACGCAAACGACCAACGCAAACCAGCAAACTCGGTTTCGTGTCGTTTTAGATTCATTCATAGGGTTGAATCGGTTCACTTGGATATCGCCTCTAACCGCTGGCGTGATTTCTCGGCGAGCTCATGATCGGGATGTTTTTCGACTACATAATCATAGAAGCCTTGAGCGATTTGGATCGCCTTTTCTTTTGCAGCCGTCGTCTTGGTGACCTGGGCAAGCAATTCACCGCAGCGGCCAGCTTCGAATCCGCTTTTTGCTTGCCAGTTCGCAATCGAATCGGGCGCTTTCTCAGCTCCAAAACCGAACATCACTCGTTGGAACTCGGGGATTGCTTTGTCGAACTTTCGTTCGCCAAAGTAAATCTCCCCCATCATGAAGCGAGCTCGAGCCGCCAATTCGTTTCGATAATTATCCGCGACCTCGCCAAAGAACTTCAACGCTTCGTCGGCTTGTTGTTTTTGTTGATAGGCAAATCCCGTCTCGTAGAAGACCTGCGGCAAGTAGTCTGTCGCTGGAAACCGCTTTCGCAGTTCTTCGTACCAGGCGATCGCTTCGTCCCACTGTTTCAATTGAGCCGCGCTTTGACCACCGTGCAGCAGCGCCAATTCGCGGACCTGTCGTTCGGCCGCGTCCCGAATCGATGTCGAATTGTCGTCATTGGCTTGAATGCGTTGCCGAGACTTTTGATATCCAGCAAGTGCTTCCTTGTAGTCACCTTTCTTGAATCGCGATTCACCGGCCATCATCAGGCCATCGAAACTTAGTCGACCGTCGGGATGCTTGGCCGCTTGTTGCAAGAAGGCCTTTTCAGCATTTTCGTAGTCGCCAGACTTGAAGTGCGACCACCCCAATCGATAGAGCGCCTTTTCCGACAACTCCGCATCGCTCGCTTTTTCAGCCGCTGTCGCAAACAAGCTCGCCGCCTCTTTCCATTTCGAAGCGCCGTAATTCTGTTGACCGATGAAATACGAAGCCTCGGCGACTAACGGGGTTTCCGGGAACTTGGTAACCAGAGCGGTAAAGTGCTTGACCGCACCAGCATCGTCGCCGCTCTCTTGCATTGACCAACCCAGCTCGTAAAGAACTTTATCCATCGATGGATAATCCGGAACCTCAGCAACCAAACGCTGTAAGTTTTCGGCTGCTTTCCCCGGTTGTTTTTCGGCTTGATCGATGAGCGCCAATTCGTAGAGCACGTGACCAAGATTGGTGCCGCGCGGTGGCAACGCGAGAAAGGTTTCCAGATCCACGCGTGCTTTGCCGTACTGTTCTAAATTGCGAAGTGTGATGCCGCGTGTCAGCGTTGCTTCGGCCAATAGCGGATGCGTCTTGTAGCGATTGATCATTGCGTCGACGCTGGTAAGTGCCGCCTGATAGTCGCCAGTCTGAAGCTGTGCGAACGCCTTTCCATACAGGGCATAGGGCAGCAATCCCGGATCTTGATCCGACTGAAGAATCTGATCGAAGAACGAAATCGCCCGATCGAACTGCCCCGCCGAGCTAGCGACTTGAGCCAACTTATAACGCGCCTGATCCGACATCCGCGACTTAGGATTCTGCTGGATCATCTGATTCCAAGTCCCGATCGCGGCTTCGGAATCACCGCTGGCCAAGCTGGCTTGCCCAACCATCAACATCGCTTCGTCAGCTCGCGGACCCTTTGGATCTATACTTGCCGCAGCCGCAAACGCTTTGGCAGCGACCGCGGGTCGTTTCGCCATCATGCCTGCTTGCCCGATCAACATTTGGGCTTCGGCCTTTTGTGCCGTCGAAGTGAACGAATCCATTTCCGACTCGAGCAACTTGATCGAATCATCAAATTCGCCAGTCGCGTTCGTTGTCGTGGCCGCCCGTAAAACCCAAATCGGGCGTTGGACGTTGTCTTTCTTTGCCGACGAAATCAGCTCGCGATACATCGTGACGGCTTCGCCTGGGTTTCCTGTCAACAACTGCCCCTCGGCCGCAACAAACTTAACGTCCGGTAAGAGCATGTCGCTGGGGAACTTCTTGATGAACTCCGATGCCAATCCCAAAGCCCTTTCGGGCTGGTTCATTTGTAGAGCCGAGAATGCCGCGTTATAGAGCGCTCGCGGCGCCAACCGATTGTTTGGCGCATCTCGATACGCCTTTTCGAACAGGGCCAACGATTCGCCAATCGTCTTTGGATCAAGCGACAACGATTCTGCCAAATCTAGCCGCACATCCATGGCGAATTCACCGTCGACGCCCTTGGCGATCTGAGCTCTGGCAACGGCGGCTGCGATCTCCGGCTTGCCCCGATCGATCGCGATTCTGGCTAGCCAGTGCGAGGCTTCGGTTGCGGCCGCGACATTCTTCTGGTCGAGGACTTTGGCAAACCGCTTGCCGGCTTCGTCGATATCGCCGCTTCGGTAAATGCTCTGGGCGGACGCGAGTGTTGCCGACGCAACGTACTGAGAATCCGGATAGTCGCTTAGTAGCGTTTCGTACTTTGCAGCCGCTTCAGCAGGCCGATCCGCTTGAACCAAGGCGAACGCTTGCCGAAACACAGCATACGCTTGATCCTCGTTTGATTCAGTTGACTCGAACGCCTTGTCGAATGATTCAACCGCTTTCGCGTGCTCACCACGCAGGATTGCCAGATCTCCCAACCGCAGATGCACGTCGGTTACCAAACTGCTGTCGGCGCAACTGCTTAACAATTGTTGGAACGACGACATCGCGTCGGCAAATTCATCGAGATCGCCTTGCGCAACGCCACGAGCGTACAAGGCATCGCACCGGAGTGGCGACTCTTTCGCATTGGGCAACGCCAACAACTCGTTGTAGTACTTGATTGCCTTCGCCGTATCCCCCATGCCGTACGCCGACTCGCCACAGTAGAAGATCGCACGATCCAAGAACCGTGACTTCGGAAACTCTTTGCGAAGCGATTGGTAAACTTCTAGCGACTGCTTCAGTCTAGCTTGATCACGGCTTTCGCCTTCGCCGGCCGAAGCGTACAAGCACCAACCTTGGTTGGCTAAGCTCTCTTCGCGCAGATCGTACTTTTTGTTTTTAAGCGCCTTTCGAAAGGCATCCGACGCGGCGACGTAGTCAGGCGATTCGGTTTGCATGTAGCAAACGCCCAAGTAGTGCGCGGCGTTAGCTGCCATCGAGTGGTCAGGAAACTCTTTCAGATAGGACTGCCAACCCTCGATGGCTAAGTCAATCGCGCCACCGGTTTGGAAATTTGCCGCGTCAGCGTATGACGCCATCGCCGCTTCGTCGGCCTGATCTTCACTCAGTTGATCAGACTGGGCTTTGTCTTGACCGACAACGAAACTTGGCACCGCAATGAGAGTCAACGCCATCCCGATGCCGAGGGCGACCAGACGATTCAATCGGATAGGATTCGGCAACACGCAAAACAACCTGATCACAAACAATCCCCGAACCAATAGCGCTGGAAGTAGTTAGGACGCCAGAGAAAAGCTAAGCCCCCTAAAAGCTCGAGCCTTCATTCTAGCGGTCGGTGCCAGCACTCGATAGTTCGACGGCATGACTTGCGCAGCCCGCAAAGACCCCCAAACGTCGTCTTTTGCCTATCCAAACAACCGCGGGCAAGATGCTTGAACAACAGCACGGCTCGATGCGTAATTAGACGATCGAAGCGTCAGCGAGTCATCAAATCGATAAATGACGTGTTATTTCCCCCAAGGCCGGGGTGACCAACCACCATCTTCCCGTTACGACTTATCATCGCCTCAATTGTTGGCGACCTGCTTGCTGACTGCCCATTGGGTTGCCATCCCATCGATCTTCTTCGGCTTATCTCCACTAGAATTTACGGTCTACCGTGACTGCGAAAAATTGCCTCATCACCGGCGGCGCCGGATTCATCGGCTCACACTTGGCCGAGCATCTTCTTGCCGTTGGCAACCGCGTCACGATCGTTGACGACTTGTCGACCGGCCAGGCGAGCAACTTGGTCAGCATCATCGATCACGAAAATCTGACTTACATCGAAGGCACCGTCGCCGACCCGGCGATTGTTGCCGAACAGGTCGACCGAGCCGATCGCGTCTACCACTTAGCCGCCGCGGTCGGTGTCGCGTTGATCGCCGCCCAGCCGATCCAAACGATTGAACGCAACATCTATCCGACTCAGTTGATTCTCAATCGGCTAGGCGAGCGAGCCTCGAGGGGCGATCGAGTCCCCTGCTTCATCGCCAGCACCAGCGAGGTGTACGGCAAGAACCCCAAAGAAGTCTGGACCGAGGAAGACGACCTCGTATTCGGATCGACTACAAAGCCGCGTTGGAGCTATGGCGTCACGAAAGCAATCGATGAGTTCCTGGCTCTCGCATTTTTCAAAGAGACCGGCTTGCCGGCTGTTGTGGGCAGGTTTTTCAATGTGGTTGGCCCCCGTCAAACGGGCGCTTACGGAATGGTGTTGCCTCGGTTTGTCGACGCGGCCTTGCGAGGCGAGCCGCTTGTGATCCATGACGACGGAAAACAAATCCGTTGCTTTGCGCACGTTCACGACGTTGTCGGCGCCGTCACGAAATTGGTCGACACGCCGACCGCAGCCGGACGCGTCTACAACATTGGCAGCGACGTGCCTGTGTCGATCCTTGAACTGGCTCGGCGCGTGATCGATCGCGTGAACCCCAAGGCGACCATCGACTTCCAATCGTACGCTGACGCATACGACGAATCGTTCGAAGACATCCGTCGCCGCGTCCCCGACCTGACTCGCATCAGCGAAACGATCGGATACAAGGCCACGCTGGACTTGGATGCAATCATTGACTCGGTTGCTGCCCATCAACGCTCACTCTAAACTAGCCGCCCTGCCCTACCCCGCCCCAACTGAATCTCGAACCTTACCGGAAAGCCACGACCAACATGGATGCTAAAGAACTCGCTCGACTCGCAATCGCATCAGCCGATCAGATTTGCATGTCGTATCTCGCGGACCTTTCCGACGCAGACCTGCTGCATCGTCCGGTCAAAGGCACCAACCATATTAACTGGCAAGTGGGTCACCTGATTGCGGCCGAACACATGCTGGGCGAAATGGTTCAGCCCGGTTCAATGCCAGCACTGCCGGACGGGTTTGCAGACAAGTATGCCAAGGAAACGGCTACAAACGACGACCAAGCGAGCTTCGCGACGAAGGAAGAACTATTGGCGGCGAAGCAAGTCCAACGTGATGGCTTGATGAGCCTGCTGGAGAAATTGCCCGTCGAAGACCTGTCCAAACCGTCGCCGGAACAAATGCGTTCATTCTTTCCAAACCTGGCATCACTCATTTTGTCGGCTGACAGCCACTGGTTGATGCATGCCGGACAATGGGCAATCGTTCGACGATCGCTAGGCAAACCACCGTTGTTCTAACGGCCTGCCAGACGCCTGGGCGTCACGCAAAATGCAGCGTGAATTCATTTCGCGCCGCGGGTTATTCGGACCATCAATTCACCCTGACGCTGAATTTGACCGATCCGATCGGCAAAGCCATTGAAATCCGCCAGCATTTCTTGCCCCCGCGTGACCTCGCCTGACATCACCGCTATCTGCTGATTGATGACCTTCAATTTCGCTTCCGCAGCACGGCGTTGGCTGTAATCATTGGAACTCAAAAATCCCCGCACTCTGGTTTGATCGACCAACAAACCCGAGTGCCGGCTAATGGCAACGCTCAGCGGGCGAGTGACCTGAAGCCTCATTTTCTTGATTCGGCTGCTCGAAAACGACGTTTCTTTTACCCCGGCAATCGTGAACGTCCATTCGCCGCTAACCGCAATCGAATTGTCTTCGGTTACCCGGATCAATCGAAGCTCGAGCTTCAACTCGTACATATCGTCAAAGGTGATTTCGGTCGTGGAATCAAACGACAACTCACCGGTCTCGGGTGATAGGTGCGACGACACGACCACCCCAGCGATGCCTTCGACGAAAAGCTGATCCCGGTCGGTGACGTCTTCCAATCGGTAAGCTCGCTTTGATGAATCAATGTCAAGCTTGACGCCCAAGACCTCTGAAACTGGCGGCGTAGGACTGGGCACCATCTGGTCGGCGCTGCCGAGCAGCATCTCATTGACTCGGTCTTTCTCCGGTTCAATGATTGGATCGCGGCTTTCCATCATCGGATCGGCAGCGGCATCTACAACGGCGACCGGGCCTCGACTTGTGGAAGCCGGCATCGCCTCGGTCGGCACCGGCGCCGGGGGCACAATGGCAGGCTGTAAACTTGCCGGCGACGGAACCATGCCCGGCGAAGCAACAAACGGCGACTCGGGTTCTTCCTTCGGACCAATGGCTTGGAGAACTGGCGACACGACAACATCCAGCGATGGATCAACTTGCACCATCGCGTCCGTTTGATCGACGGGCAAGTCATCAACCGCGACCTCAGCAACCGGCGACAGCCACTTGCCGATCGCCAGCCGTAGACGCGGACTGCCGATGAAAAGCAACACCGGCAGCACCAGCAACACAAACACGGAAAGGAACTGCGAAACCGTCGACTTCCACCGAAACGCCCGGCGTCGTGGTCTAACGACAACCGCGCCCGCATATCCCGGCGCACGTGCATCCGAATCCACGGGCATCGACGACGCCGGATCGGACAAGCCTGCCGAGACGTCGTCTTTGACAGAAGGGGCACCGAGTTCTTGACGCAACTCGGCGTCATACTTCGCCTTCTTGATCTCGTCACAGAGCGTCAATCTTGCCAGAGACACTTGGTTCGAAATCGATTCGGCAGCTTCGGCGTGAGGCCCGTTGGCGGCAAAATGCAGCTCGCTGAGGTGACGGTCCGCCGCCTGGTTGATCAACTCAGCATTGGACTCGAACAGCTCGACGCCCAGCAACCGATACAAATTGGGCGGCTGCTGGTCCGGCGGAATCCCTAGCCACTCTTCGAGTGGGTCCAGCGGCGGCGGGTCGGATGACGGCAAGTCGGGCACGAATCAAGATCACTTCTGGGGGAACGCTTAAACGCGAATCATTCTACTTCGTTTTCGGCATCACGACTCCGCCTGAGCTTATTGATCGAACGCTGGATGTACTTGGCCTCGGATTCCAGATCAACCAATCGTTTCTCTAGCTTTGCGATCGCCCGGTCAGGATCCCGATGCAGGAAACGCTGAAAGACGTCCAATAGCACAATCGCGCGCAGCGCCTTCACCGCGGTCCCTCGCAGCCGATAGACCCGTGCCAATTTCGTCAGCTGCTGGATTTTCAGTAACTTCGATACTTTGGTCGCTCGCAACACCTGCAGCGATCGCAAAAAAGAGAAGATTGGCAACGAGATGATTGCCAAATCGATCCAATGCTTCTTGCAGTACGCCAATTTCTTTTCGGCGACCGAGACCTTCAAAATAAACTCGAGCGCAAAAGCAAACCAGATCACGCCTGTCCCGATGTGCAAAATCAGACGCAGCCACGCGTACTCGGCAACCTGAGCCTTCATAAAAAACTCGATCACCAACACCGGCAAAATCATCAGCGCGATCACAATCATCGGCACACTGAATCCGTGCTCTAGCCGAATCCGCAAGCGACGATTGGCTTGCCGCCACCCCAACCCGGGCAACCACAACCGGTAGTTCATTTCCGGACTGCGAGCACAAAGCCGGAGGGACGGGCAGATGCAAAAGAGCAATCCGAACCAGTGGTACTTGTTCGTTTCTTCGTTCCACGGACGAGTCAACCAGTGCCAAACCGATTCGGCGATCACGATCGGCCAAACCAGCGTCATCACAATCGCGGCCACGTCGATGAAACGGTGATCGATCACATCATCGGTCAACACTGATCGCAGTCGTGTCGCCTCGGGGCTTGATGGGTCAACCATCGTGAGCGCGTTTTCGCTCAGATCGGGAACATCCACCCAGACGACCACCAACACAGCCTGGCAGACCAGAAATGCCAGCGACAATGCGAACATCGCCGGAGCCATACGGCTGGCGATCGAACGGTGCAGTACGTTTCGGTGAAATCGATTCATCCTAATACCCTAGGCCGAAACGATCCCGTAACGGGGCGTCGAAAATCTAAAATCGACCGACGATTCTAGCGGACTACTGCTACGAAGCCTTTACCGTAACGTAAGCCATTCGCAGTGCGTGGAGGGCTTCGGAGAGCATCTTCGACTCTTCTGGGGACAAATTGCCCTTGGTTTTTTCACCCAGCATTTCCAGCGTGTCGATGTAATGCTTCGCGTAAGCCTTGTTAACCGGCGGCTTCTCCATGGATGGATCGGGCACTTGGCCAAGCGTTGCCATTCCTTGCGTGAACAGCATCGACACTAACATCTCGAAGGATGCCGGCGGCATCTGCTCCATCGCCGCCGCACCTTGATCGGCAGCAGCCATGGCTTCCGCGACGGCCTCGTCAGCGCTGAATTGGTCGTCGCCGGTTTGGTCGTCTTGTGGCTTGTCGTCTTCACTCATGGAAACTTCTCTCTCTAGCAGTGGGAATTTTTTGATGCAGACACGTCTAGCGCGAGCTCACCCCGAGACTATCTTTCGTTGACCGCGACTGATGTCGCTCGATCGCAGCGCCGACAAACCCGGCGAATAGCGGGTGGGCCTTCAGCGGCTTGCTCTTGAATTCGGGGTGGAATTGAACAGCACAGAACCATGGGTGAGCCGGTATTTCAACAATCTCGACGAGGCCGCCATCGGGGCTTGTGCCAGAGAACTTCAACCCGGCCGCCTCGAACGATTCGCGGTACGAATTATTAAATTCGTATCGGTGACGATGCCGCTCGTTGACTTCGCTCGCGCCATAAGCCTTGCCGGCGACACTTTCAGGATCCAATTTTGCCGGCTGACTTCCCAGCCGCATCGTGCCGCCCATCTGAGTCACGTTTTGCTGCTCGTCCAACAAGCAGATCACCGGATGAGGCGTGTCCTTATCGAACTCGCTGCTGTGAGCAGCTTCTAAGTTCATGACGTTACGACCGTAGTCGATCACTGCACACTGCATCCCCAGACAAATGCCAAAGAACGGGATTCCGCGCTCGCGAGCAAACTTGACCGCTTGCACTTTGCCTTCGATACCGCGTTCGCCAAAACCGCCGGGCACCAAGATGCCGTCGTAACCGCTCAGCAGACGCTCGCAACCTTCGCGTTCAATATCGGCGCTTTGGATGCGACCGATTCGCACCTGCGATTGGTGGTGCATGCCGGCATGATCGATCGATTCATAAATCGACTTGTAGGCGTCTTTGTGCTCGGCGTACTTGCCCACCACGGCAATCGAAATTTCGTGGCGCGGGTTACGAAGCCGGTGCAGTAGATCGGTCCAGGGCGAGATATCCAGAGGCTTGGCACTAGCGAGCCCGAGCTTGTTGATCACCAACTCGTCAAGCTTGTTTTCGACAAGCGACAGGGGGACTTCATAGATCGAAAAGTCTTTGTCTTTTTCTTCGATCACAGCCTCGACGGGCACGTTGCAGAACAATGCAATCTTTTCACGATCATCGCGGCTGATCGAATGTTCACAACGACACACCAAAACGTCCGGCTGGATCCCGATCATGCGAAGCTGGCCAACACTGTGCTGGGTCGGCTTGGTCTTCAATTCGTCGGCCGCCTTCAAATACGGCACCAAAGTCAGGTGCATGTAGAGGACGTTTTCGCGACCGACGTCAAGCGAGAATTGGCGGATGGCTTCCAGATACGGCAAGCTTTCAATATCGCCAACCGTGCCACCGATTTCGGTAATCACGACGTCGACATCATCGCCACCCATCCGCTTGACCACCGACTTGATTTCGTTGGTGATGTGAGGGATGACCTGAACCGTCTTGCCCAGAAACTGGCCCTTGCGTTCCTTTTCGATGACGGACAAGTAAATCTGGCCGGTCGTGTAGTTGCAGTCTCGGGACAGCAATCCCGATGTGAACCGCTCGTAGTGCCCCAAATCCAGGTCGGTTTCCGACCCATCATCCAAGACATAGACCTCGCCGTGCTGATACGGGCTCATCGTGCCCGGATCGACGTTGATGTAGGGGTCCAATTTCTGCATACGGACCCGCAGGCCACGCTGTTCTAGCAGCATGCCGATCGAGGCGCTGGTGAGCCCCTTGCCGAGAGAACTGACCACGCCGCCGGTTACAAAGATGTGTTTCGTCATGGATCGAGATCATAACGAACCGATCCTGATTTGTGACCGGGCTATTTGACGGAGTTTTGCCCGTCCGTCAGAACAATCGTCCCGACTGGCCGTCAAAACCGCGATCATCGGCCATTGTGCTACTGGACAATCCCCAACCACCAGGGCCCCAGTTCGAGATTGGCCATGCCACCGCAGCGACCGGCACCAGACGCCGCCGAGCACTTTCCCCTTCGCCGCTGGCCTGTTGCCGGCCGATTTCGTTGATCACCACCAACGCATCCAACGCCGTGATCGCAACGTCTTGGTTGGCGTTGTAGAAGTAGTCCTGTCGCAGCGACGACAATCCGGACGGCGAATTCAGGTCATATTCGGGCAACTCGATCGTGCCGCCACCCCGGCTAAGAGCGTTGATAATCAACAGTGCGTCTAGCCCGCTGACCGCACCGTTCCCGTCCACATCGTAGGGATTGGCCGGGTTCACGTAGCGAGATGTGATTTGCAAAGTCAATTCGATTGCTGTCGAGTTTCCGGCGACGTCTTCACCGACGACCGTGAAGCTCTGGACGCCTCGCGTTGACGGCAACGGCGTCCACTGCAGCAACCCCGTTACCGGATCAATCGTCATCGCATCTGGGCCATCAACAACCGACCACCTAGAAATCACCTCGTCCGCTGCCATCGTCGCAGCGATAGGATCGCCGGCAAAACCATGCGAGGGCAATGCGGCGGCGTCGATTGCCGGCGAGGTTCGATCAATGTTCACGACGAGAGGCGAAGACGAACCGCTAACCAAGCCACCAACTCGGCTACGCGCAACGACAGAGTACTCACCGCTTTGCAGTATCTCTGGAAATTCCCACGACACTTCGGCTGACTCTGAATCGGCCAAAATCGTTGCCAACACTTCGCCAGTATTCGCATCCACCAACTCGACCAACGCGCCCGTCGTCGCACCCGCAACAGTGACCGCCAAAGCTTGATGGCTGACGCTTTGAATCACTGGCACGGATGGGGCCAGCAGCGAATCAATGAACTGCAATTGAAACGCCTGAGTGTCAAACGGCAGATTGTTAGCGGCGGCGGACGTCACGCCAAACAGAAAATCAATCGTGCCGGTAAAGCCTGCCGCCGGCGTGATTTCAAAGACGCCGGTGACTGAATCCAAAGACGCCGAGCTGCCGAACGAGGCACCGGAATACTGGCCCGCAAACGTAACGGCGTCCGACTCCACGTCGATTGCGTCCAACGTCATTGAATACGTTTCATCGGACGCCGCCAAGACCTTCGACGGAATCGGTTTCAGATACGGATTTGCGTTTACCGCATCCGCGATCGTGCTGACCACAAAGGTTTGTGAAACGGAATTCCCGTCTTCGTCCGTCACCTGTACTGTCACATCGACCTGCACATCGGGCACTAGTGCTCGCAGCATGATGACAGAGTTTTCTACGTCGTCGAACACATCGATCGTTCGAATCACCACATCGGTTAGCGGTTTGTCAGTAACACTGTCCACCGGCGTTTCACTGATCGCTTGGCGGACGTCAAAACCTTCGACCAATTGGCCGAAAATGGAATGGTTGAAATCCAAATGCCGCGTGTCGGTGGCAGTGATAAAGAACTGCGAGTTGTTCGTGTCATCCGTTGTTTTTGCAAACGACAAAATGCCTTCGCGGTTGTGCTGCAGATCGGGATGAAACTCGTCATCGAAATCGGGTAGATCGGATCCGCTGGTCCCCGTTCCGGTCGGATCGCCCGCTTGCAGCACAAAACCGTCGATCACTCGGTGGAACGAAATTCCGTCATAGAACCCAGCCTCTGCCAACTCAATCACACGCCCCGAAGCCCGCGGCCCGCGCTGCTCGAACAACTCGAACACCATCTCGCCAAAGTTTTCGACGTCGACGCGAATCGATCGGTTTCCCGAAATCACAACGGCTTCGACCAGCGCCGGATCGCTGACCGTGACGGTTGTGGTCAGCGGTCCGCCGGACACGTCGGCGGCATCGACCGGGATGTGAAGCGGGCTGCCCACTTCGACCGTTTGATCGGCGATCAGTTGAAAACTGGGAACGTCGGTCGTCTCGCCTTCAGCCTGGGAAACGATTTCGCTAACGGCCCAAACGTCGCCGGTCAAAGCCGGCGAAAGATCCAAATCGCCCGCCAGCAACCGTCTAGTTTCAAGGCTTTCGAGTCGCAAACGGCGTCGCAATCGAGATTGAAAAGAATTCACGGGCATCACGCTGGCTTGATCCAAGTCACGTCGAACGGTGGCGGTTTCAAAGGTTCAACCCCAGTGTAGTTTGAAAGCTCCCAAGTGAAGCGGTTTTGCTTCAACCGCCGCTGGCGGATTCGACAACTGAGCCGGAAAGAAATGGCATCCGACAGCCCACCGTTCAACGACTGGCCAGTCGTGACGCAAACGCCTGCAGGTCAGACTCGGTGTCGATTCCCGCGGTCGCAGACTCAACGCGGGCAACCAATATCCGTTTGCCAGCTTCGATGGCCCGCAACTGCTCGAGCCGTTCCGTCGTCTCCAATACACTCGGCGACTGCTGCGCGAACCAACTCAAGAAATTTCGACGATACGCGTAAATCCCTAAATGATGCCAGTAGATCGGTGGCTCGGAACCCAGCATCGATTCGGGCGAAGCGTCACGACAATGAGGAACGACGGCGCGGCTAAAGTAGACCGCCCTGCCCTTCCCCGTTTCGGCTGCGTCGTAGTGAGCCATCACGATTTTCACGCACGAAGGCGATCCCAGCCGTTCAAGATCACGGATCGGAGTCCCGGCGGTTGCCAAGTCGGCGGCCGCATCGTCGATCAATAGCCTGGCAACCGAATCGATCGTCTCGGGTTCGATCTCGGGCTCGTCGCCTTGGACGTTAACGAACACGTCGACGCCAGGAAACTGGCTTGCGGCTTCGGCGATGCGGTCGGTTCCGCTGGCGTGATCGGCACGTGTCATGACCCACTGCCCGCCAAAGACATCGACTTCTCGCGCCATCCGCTCGTCATCCACCGCGACGACCACCGACTCGGCAAGTTTTGATCGCGAGGCAGCTTCGTAGGTGTGTTGTAGCACCGACTTGCCTCCCGCCTTTCGCAGCAGCTTCTCGGGCAGCCGAGTCGAGGCGAGCCGGGCGGGGATGACAATCTGGCAATTTACAGGCATGGCGAACTCTTGATCCGAATGAACGACATAGTGAAACGGCGGCGGTGTGCGAGTCCTAAGCGACAAAATGTAAACGCTGATCCAGCCGCTTGCGATCCTCTGCCATAAAGTTGGGCTGGCCGCCGACAACGGGACTCGCCGGACGGCTGGATTTCGCTACATTGTCGCGGCGTTTTTGGTTCAACCATCTCACTTTGGCTCGCCCCGCTTATGCTCGCTGAAACCGCATTGCCATCGGGAATGGAAAGCATCTTTGCCGGTGCCTTGATCGTCTACTTGATCGCTCTGTACGGGATTGGGTTCCTGGCCCAGCGGCGCGTCAAAAATGTCGAGGACTTTGTCTTGGCCGGTCGCCGGCTGCCAACTTCGCTGGCCACGATCACGATCATCGCAACTTGGTTCGGCGCCGAATCGTTGATGACGACCGCCGACGAAGTGGGGAACGAAGGGCTGCGAAAGGCGATGCTCGACCCCATTGGAATCTCGGCATGTTTGCTTCTGGCTGGCCTGTTTGTGGCTGGACCGATGTGGCGAATGGGGATCCTGACCATCCCCGACTTCTTCAATCGCCGCTACGGCAAGACGGCTGAAATCCTGTCCTCACTAATCATCGTGCCAAGCTACTTTGGCTGGGTCGCGGCCCAATTCGTGGCGCTGGCGCAGTTGTTGGACGTGTTCTTTGGCATTCCCAAAGAATGGGGCATCACCGCGGTGGCGACGCTGGGAACCGGTTACACCCTGCTGGGCGGAATGTGGACGATCACCTGGACCGATGCGATCCAAATGACATTTATCTTGATTGGACTGATCCTGCTGGGTCACGCGATCCTGGTTGACCTCGGTGACGGCAGCCTATCATCCGGATTGTCGGTCATGCAGACCGACATTCCTGCCCAGCGTTGGCGGATCGCTGACCCACCGACGTTCTGGCGAGACACTCTAACGGCGATCAGTGCTCTGGCGATCGGCGCGCTGGGCAACTTGCCAATGCAGGACTTGATGCAGCGAATCTTTTCGGCCAAGAGCGATACCGTCGCTTCGCGTGCGTGCCTGTGGGCCGCCGCCGGATACTTGATCATGGGTATCTTGCCCATCGGCGCAGGCATGGCAGCACACTTGTTGTTGCCGCAACACGGTGGCGACTTTGACGGAGTCGTGTTGCTAGTGGCCAGCAAGCTGCTCAACCCAATCTTGCTGTTAGTGTTCTTTCTGGCAATCGTTTCCGCAGTCTTGTCGACCATTGTCAGCGCGGTGATGGCGCCAGCGGCCGTGATGGCACACAACTTGGCTGAACCGGTTTGGCGACGATCACGAAAAACAGCGCCAACCCAGCAAGGACTGCTGTGGCTACAGCGGATCGCCATCGTGATCGTAACGATCGCTTCGGCCTGGCTGGCATATAAAGGTGAAGGCGCCTACGAGCTTGTGCAAGGATCGTACTCGATGCCACTGGTCAGTTTGTTTGTACCATTCATCATCGGCATTCACTTCAAACGCGTTCCACCACTGGCCGCGATTCTGGCAATGGTGTTCGGCATCACGCCATGGTGCATGCACATGCTGGTTGGGTGGGAAATTTTCCTCGAGCCCTGGCTCGAAGCCGCAGGGCTTCCGGTCCCACACGAACTTGCCGGTACGTTGTGCAGCCTGATTGGCTTCCTGATTGGCGCGGCACTTGGCCGCGTCAATTCAACCGACCCACAAGCGGCTACTTCGTAACCACTAAGTCATCGCGGCTCATGTCGTACGTGAACGATTTCCAATCATCCCAGTTCACTCGCACGGAGCCGTCATCGTGGACCTGCACGACAGTCACGCCATACCACTGCCCCGCGTAACAAGCACGCAAATTCATGCCTACTGTCACGGGTGTTTCGGAATCAACAACCACGCCATCATCTGGCAACGGAATATCGATCAGATAGCGTTTCAGCCTTCGATTGCTTGACGATCGATCGCTACCCATGCTGGGCGGTTGCGAAATAGCAGGCGGACGCGAGATTTCGTCCGATGGTTCAGCACCGCCGAAATCATAATTTGGCATCGTCGGCATTTGTGAATTGGCCGCCACACGGGCGCGAACCGCAGCCATCCGTTCCTGCATCTGCTGAGCATCGCGGGCATGCATCTCTTGAAGCCGGCGGTTGAAATCCGCTTGACGGTCATTACCCATTCGCGAATTCATGCGTGACGTATTCATGTGAGCCGGCGGGATCATCGCAGGGGAACGAGCGAATGGTTTCGCACCGCCCGCCGCCACGCCAAGCATGGTTGTAGAAATCGCCAACAACAACATGGCGCAGTATCCCGTCGCCATCATGCGTGCGATGCCGATGTAACGCCACAGCACCACTGCGACAACGGCCAACGCCAACGCCGCGACCAACGACCCCACGATGCCCGCCAAACCAGCCGGTGTCGAGAAAGCGGTTTGATCGATGTTCGGATTGTTGTTGATCTTGTTGGCTCCCCGCATCACCTTGGATGCGACGACCAACAACATCAATGCACCACCGCCACCGCCCATGCTGATTGCCTGCGCGCCGACCGAATCAACCAATCGCTTGACCACATACTGGCGCGGCACAAACAACAACCCCACGATGACCAGCCCTATCGGAATGTTAATCGCCATCACCACCAAGAACGGTGGAAAGAAAACACACCCGACCAAGCCCATCAAATTCAAAACCGCAATCGCAGTCACCCAGCGATGCCCATTGACCCACGTCGCCATACGAGGCCAAAACCCTGGCCCAGATGCGGCCCCGCGGCGCTGAACAGGTGACCGAGGCAACGTTGATGCTGATAACGTTGATGCTGATGTTGATGCCGATGGCAGATCCAACTGGCCAAAATCGAGTACCGAACCCGTCGCAGGCTGCGACACGACGGGCTCGGGTGCAGGCATTTGAGCAGGCGGTAAGTCGCGATGATCTAGAACGTCATTGCCCGCCGGAATCGCTACATGCTCCTGACAGGTTGGGCACTTCGCAACTGCCAACTTTTCTTGAATCCGAACCTTCAACTGCGTCTGACAGCTCGGGCAGGTCACCACCTTTTTCGCAACTGTTTTTTCCGCCGGAGCTTTCCTAGGATTGCTCGTAGACGCTTTTGCTGGCGACGACTCCGATGGCGCTGGATTCGGCGCTAGATTCGGCGATGAATTCAACGCCGCGGGGATCACAGTCAACGCCTGACACTTTGGACACCGTACTTTCTTGCCCGCCGAAGCAGCACTGGCAGCAAGCACCTGCGCACATTGGCTGCAGGCGAACTTAATCTTGCTCATCTGGGTCTCTCCCCCGGTCACGCCTTTTTCTACTGGATCGTTTGTCCCCCACCCAGTTCCGGCAACAGACATTCCCCCAACACTTGGGTTTGCGACAACCAGTTTAACCAACCCATCTGCCCGACGCGCCGAAAACGAGCAATGTGATGAAACATCGCGCGCAGAATCAGTCGCATAGACTGCCAGCCAGTGGTCGACGACAAAACAGGCAGGCAGCCTTTGCTACTTTCAATGCCCCGACTTTCCCGCGTCAATCAATGTTTGGATCGTCGCTTCTAACTTGGGCGTTCCACCGAACGTGAATCCAAGACCCTGGATTTTGGTCGTGTCGATCACGTTCTTCGCGACCTTTTCCGATCCCGAGATCACCGATTCGCTTTTTGAGAGACGCTTGGCAATCGTCGCGACCTCGTGCTCGCTAATCATCCGGTCACAGCAATTGTAGGATTCACCATCAATGCAATCGTCGGTTTCCAACAACATCCTGATCGCGTCGACCACGTCATCAACGTTCACTGACTTGCTGCCGCCCGATACATCCACGCTGCGTCCGGCGACAATATCTTGCACCAGCGCAAACCATTTGGAATCGGCGATGGGGTCTGCAGCGCCATAAATCGCCGTTGGTCGTACCGCGCAGCATGACAACCGACCGGAGTTTCCGTAGGCGTGGATCAGCGTCTCGACCGAGGCCTTGTAGGATCCGTAGATCGACCCAGGCCACAACGGATGCGTCTCGTCGAGCGACCGGTTGATCGCGATTTTTTCGTGGACGGCGCCGGACGAAACGAACACAAAGCGGCGAAGCGAATGGGACACCGCGGCCTCGATCAACTGCAACGTACCGATGACGTTGGTTTGAAAGTACGCCGTCGGATCAGCGGGCCAGTCCATGAACCCGTCGCTCGATCGATCTAATCCCGCATGCACGATCACATCGGATCGCTGAGCCAGTTCAGTGGCAGCGTCTTGGTCACCCAATCGGCCGTCGATCCAGGTGACTCCGTCGGACACACGATCGGGCTGGGCATGGGAATCACGTCGCCATGCAATCACCGTATGACCATCGGCAATCGCACGTTTCACAAACGCTTGGCCCAGAAACCCCGTCGCACCCGTCAATCCAATTCTCATGTCACTTGCTCGCAATATTTGGCCCGAAATCATTTCGTTCCAATATGGCAGATCAAGCGGCCAACGGAGTAAGCCGGCCTCGTCGTTTCGTACGACTGATCAACTTTGCGGTGACGCCGATTTAGCGGCCAGTCATCAGCTCAGCGGCTAGACATCGAAAAGAAATCGTCGGCTTCTTCATTTTCATCGTCGGCACTGATCAATGCACCCGGCTTTAACCGAGATGAACCTGCCTGAGCACGAGCGTCGGCTGACGCTTTGAATTCACGCAGTTCCATCAATTCGTCACGAAGACTGTTGAATACGCCTGCGAAGTCGGTCCAATAGTCACCATCTCGAAACGTCAGTGGGAATTCGCTATTGCCGTCGGCCAATCGCTGCATCTCGCGGCGAAGTCTAAACACAGGACCAGCAAAACGATTGGTCAATCGCAGCATGTCGTAGGCCACCAGTGGCGCCAACAAGATCAATCCAGGCGCCCAATAGATCGCTTCGTCCAAACACTTAAAAACGGCATCATTGAACGTTGCGTTGGTATTGGACATCGTTTCGGCGAAGACCAAAATCACGATGAAGTAGACCGCACAGGCGACGCTATAAAGAGCGGTTCGCTGCAGCAACGTTCCTTGGACGTGCCGATCAATGAGCAGTTGCTGACGAAGAAACGCCGGCCGATTTTCAGTAACCATTAGTTGCCGATCGCTCCTGCGATTGCCTCGCCCGATGCGTCAAAACTCTCTTTTGTCGAATTCGCAAGAAAACTGACCGACGCAGCGCAAACGCCAATGATCATTGCGAGCATGATCGCGTATTCGACGGCCGTCGTGCCATCTTCTTCGAAAATGAACTCGGCAATGAATTTTAGGGAGTTGCCCTGAAGCATGGTCAGACCGATCGGGGTTGGATTGAACCGATGTTAGACGATTGACCCACCGGTTTTTAAGGACCGATGGGATGTGACTAGTAAAACCGTAGTGCGCTTTGCGACGTAGAGACGGCAGACGGTTACAAATCCATCCCCTCAAAACGGGCATTAAGACCACCTTTCCCGGTTTTAACGACATTAGCGATCGCCAAACTTAGCGAAACCTTGCATGACGTTCGCGATCGTCTTTGCTAATGTATGGCTACGTTCTGAAGCGATTTAGCTCGGCCATGACTCTTTTCTTCACTTCCAACTCGATCTCGCCCCCCTCATGCTCGGACCTATTTTCAGCCGCGAAGCGACCGTGGTACCCAAACGTCCCAAGACGTATTTGGCTCGTGCGGTGTACGTGCTGTCGCTCTTCCTGCTGCTGTGTACGGGATATTTAGTGCTGGACGGTTCGCGTTCTTTGGGCAACAGCGGCGATGCGGCTCGGTTTGGCGGCTGGATGTTCACGCTGCTGGCGCCTTTGCAGTTGCTGGTGCTGTCCAGTATCGCAGCGGTAGGCGCGGCTAGTAGCGTGGCACAAGAAAAGGATCGCCGAACACTGATTTTGCTGCTACTGACCCGACTGTCTGGTTTCGAGGTGGTTGCCGGCAAGATGGCCGCTACGCTTCTGACGCCGCTATCGATGCTGCTGTGCAGCTTGCCGCTGTTTTTGTGTTTGCCGCTGTTGGGGGGCGTTTCCCCGCGGCAAGTGATGGGCGTTTATGCCGTCACGGCTGCTTCGATCCTGTTGGCCGCTAGTGTTGGCACGTTGATGGGAATGTGGCGAGAAAAAACGTTCCAGGCTATCGCACTGACCGTGCTTGGATTGCTGATGTACGTCGGCCTCGGTGAAATCGTATCCGAGTCTGTCTCGACCCTGCCCGAACCGGCCAAGCTTGCGATCAGTGCTCCTCGCGCACTCGCCGCGGCCGCATCCCCGATGGCCAGCTTGTCCAACGAAACCGCCGCTGGTGTGTTGGGATTTGTGATCGTAACCACGGGCTTGGCCCTGGTCGTGCTCGGGATCGGCGTGATCAAGGTACGTGTTTGGAACCCGTCGCGTGAAGTCCGCATGCGTGCACCGGAACCTGAATCATCCGACGAAGCGCTACATGCATCGGCGCCGGCAAGCTGGAAAGTGCGTGCGCCGCGACCGGTCTGGGACAACCCGATTCTGTGGCGAGAAGTTCGCACGTGGGCCTACGGCCGAAAAGTGCTTGTGATTCGAGTCGCGTTTGCGTTGCTGTTCTTGCTAGTCGCTGCTGTTCTGTACTTGCAAATTCAAGATGGCGTCGCGATGGAATCTGGCGGACGGATCGGACGTGCCCTGCCGTCGGTAACGCTGCCCCTGGTTGCGATCGGCGTGATCAGTTTGGTCTTGGTCAACGCGCTTGCAGTCACATCCGTTACGGGCGAACGCGACGGGCTAGCGATCGACCTGTTGCTAGTGACCGATCTTAGCCCAGCCGAATTCGTGTTCGGCAAACTACTGGGCGTGATGTACGTCGCCAAAGAAATGATCCTGTTGCCGATGGTTTTGGTCATCTACTTGGCAGCCAACGGTGTGCTGACAATCGAGAACACGGTGTACGTGATATTGGGCTCGATCATCCTGTACGTCTTCGTGGCAATGCTGGGGATTCACTCGGGGCTGAACTATGTGGCCGGCCGCAGCGCGACGCTGGCCAGCTTGGGAACCGTCTTTTTCTTATGCGTCGGCATCGCCGTTTGCATGACGATCATGGTCAGTTTCCGTGGCGCATTCCAGCTTCAATTAGCACCGTTCTTGGTGATGATCTTGGGCGGCGGCGCAGCACTGTTTGCAGCACTGGGATGGCGAAACCCGTCGTCGGCGATCTTTATGGCTTCGTTCGGTTTGCCGCTGGTCACGTTCTATGCGATCACCCAGTTCTTGCTGCAAACGGACCATCTGTATGTCTTCTTTGCCATGCTGGTTGGATATTGCTTTACGACCGCCGCAATGATGATTCCTGCACTCAGCGAATTTGACGTCTCACTGGAACGCGACCGCGCCGCAGCCGGAGACGCAGCTTGAGTGCGATCGTCGATCATTGGCCATGGCTGATTTCGATGGCGGTGCTGATTGTTCTGAGCGCACTTTTCAGCGGCAGCGAAGCGGCGTTATTCTCCCTGACGCCGCGCAGCCGCAAGAGCCTGGTGCGCGCTGGACTTGGCGGCCGCATCGCAGCCGGGCTTCTGGAAAATCCTGAACGATTGCTCTCGGCAATCCTGTTTTGGAATCTGCTGATCAACATGACCTACTTCGCGATCGCTGCGATCGTTGGCGGAAAGTTGGAACAAGATCCATCCGCCGGTCATTCGTCGGCTATCGCGTTTACCATCGCATCACTGATGACGATCATCTTTTTCAGCGAGATGTTGCCTAAGAGCTTGGCTGTGCTCGCACCGATGCGACTTTCCGTACTGATTGGACCACCACTACTGTTGGCCGTTCGGATCGTCAGCCCTGCCCTGCCCCTGGTCGCGGTTACCAACCAAGCGGCCAGCCGGCTGATCTGGCCGTCCTTTGAACCCGAACCTGAAATCGACCTGGCAGATATCGAACGGGCAATCGAACTTGGTACCGATGATGCCGCATTGCTGCAGCGAGAACGAATGGCACTACGGGGACTGGTCGAGATTGCCGAAACGCGAGTCAATGAACTGATGCGACCACGCAGCCGACTGTGGCTGTGCAACGATCTTTCCGACCGCAACGCGATCATCGAGCAACCACTGCATAGCAATTATCTCATGCTCGTCGACGACGACGAAATGATCGTCAAATCGATCGGTGTGCGGATGCTACGTCCCAGCCACCTGGACGATTTGGTCAGCTTTGCCGAACCCGTCATCTACGTACCTTGGTCGGCATATGTATCACAAGTCCTTGACCTGCTAAACGAGGAAGATCGCAGCGTCGCCGTGGTCGTCAATGAGTTTGGCGAGTTCGTCGGCGCAGTCACGATCGATGACATCTTGCGCCGCGTTCTGGCCCCGCGACATGACGAAGGTTTTCTAAGCGAATCATCCGTCCAGGAAATCGAACCCGGTCGCTATCGGGTTTGGGGATCCGTCAGTGTCCGATCCCTGGCCAAGCGATTGGATATCGACGTCAACTGCGAAGGTGTGACCACCATTGCCGGTTATATCGGACGACAAAACGAGCGTGTTCCGCGTCCCGGCGACACCGCACCGATGGATCGATTCACACTGTCCGTTGTCGAACAAGAAGACGAGGGCGTCTGGATCGAAGTACTTGATGGCAATCAAGTCGAACCGAACGACCGAGACGACGAGGTGACCTCATGATCCTGGCATGTGTGTTATTTCTGATCGGTTTGTCGCTAAGCGCGTTCTTTAGCGGCACCGAAACCGGACTCTACCGCGTGTCGCGGACGCGATTGGTGCTAGACGGATTGAGCGGGTCGATGGCGGCGCGAGGGATCATCTGGTTGCTAAACCATCCCGCTATTTTTGTCGCCACAACGCTGGTCGGCAACAACTTGGCGAACTACCTGACGTCGCTTGCCATCGTGATGGCGGTCGCGTCGCTGTTTGGTATCGGTTCAAGCGCTGAACTGATTGGCCCGATGCTGATGACACCCATCGTGTTTGTGTTTGGCGAACTGTTGCCGAAGTATCTTTTCTATCACGCGCCTTACCGAATGATCACCGCGACGCGGCCATTGCTGTTGGGCACGGCGGTACTTTTCGCGCCGGTATCAATCTTGCTTGGCCTACTGGGCCAACTGCTGCAAAAGGTTACGGGCCAGACGCCGTTTCGGTTGCGGCTTGCAATGGCTCGCGGCGAACTAGACCAAATCCTGCGCGATGGCCACGAGGCTGGAATTTTAGCGGCCGGCCAAAGATCGCTTGCCCAACGGCTTTTCGAAGTCGGTAACCAGACCGCGATGTCGTTTGGTGTCGCGGCTGACCGGTTAGCGATCGTCACCGCGCCTGTTGATGTTGACGAAGCCCGCCGGCAAGCACGCCGCCGTAATCACCCAATTGTCTTGGTAAAAAAAGGCACACAAATCATCGGATTCTTGTGGTACGCAGACCTCTGCGTTCGCGAACCGAACCTGGAACTAGGTCCAGCGATTCGAGGCAAAGTCAGCGATCGTCACCTCAACATTTTGCTGAGACTCTACGATGCCGCTAGCGACGTCGCGGTTTTATATGACGAACACAATCGCGTTCGATGTGTCGTGACTCGGCGGCAATTGCTGCAACCGCTAGTCAAGTAGAAGTCGCGTTTAAGACTTCGAGTAGCCCAGGCTCGTCATCACGTCTAACATTTCGTCGCAGGTCAGATAGCGACGATGGTGTTCAATCTTGTACTGATCGATCGCCAACGCGAGCTCTCGTCCATTATCGGTCAGCCCGACATGCGAGCTCCCGAATTGACGTCGTTCACTTCGTCCTGGCACGTTCGACGCTAGCGTCCGGCGGTCCACGAAACTGTCCGACGACGCGTCGCCCGAACCATCCGTCGACGGGTGCGGGTTGGGCGTGCCGACAACAAATGCGTCCGCAGGATTAGATGAACTACTGGGATAACTTGACAATGACATAGATTAGCTCGGCGCAGAGAAAGACTGTCGGATTCAGCCCGTGCGGTTTCTTCCACTCAAACCCTACGTCATAAAGCACCGATGCGCCGGCAAACTCAATTTCTTTCCCTGATTGCAACGACTACGATTGTCACAACCGTCACTATCGCAACTGAACACCAGGCGTTGCACTCGGACGCGGCTCACTCGCCATCCTTTGCTGGACATCCTGCAGTTGCAAAATTCGCTGACCTTGATCGTACGACGTCGCGCCCAACCGAGTCGCCGAAGCCAGCGAGTCACGGGCAACTTCGATCTCGCCGCCCTCTAAAGCGAGCGCCGCAATTTCCAAATGAGGTGCCGCGTCCTCTGGATTCTTAACCGATGCCCGAACAAAACACCGCAGCGCTTCGTCGGATCGCCCAAGCTGACGCATCGCGATGCCTTGCAACATGTCAACCTTCGCCGGTGCGGCTTCAATACCCACGCCGTCTTGCAGCCGATCAAGTGTCGCCAATAAGCGGTCGTACCGTTTGTCAGTCAGATAGATTTCCGCTGCCTTGATTTGCACCTCGGAATAATCCGGCTGCAAAGCCAAAGCACGGTGGTACGCAGCCAGCGCCTCTTCGTTCTTGCCCGCCGCATGCAGACAATCACCACGCAACCGCCAAGCCTCGGGCGAATCCCGCTTAGATTGCAGCGCTAGCAGACTGTTCGCGTCCGCATCGGCGGCTCGCCCGACATCCAAATACATCCGGCCCAACCGCTCGACGAACTTAGGATCACCGGCCGACAACCGGACCGCTTGTTCCATCTGCTGGACCGCTAGTTCTTTTTCACCCCGTTTCCAATACGCTTCGGCCAGACCCCAGTGAGCCCGGTCGTCAGACTTTGAAACTTCGAGCGCATCGGTAAACAACGATTCGGCCAATTCCCAGCGACCTTCGTGGATCGCCTGAAATCCTTTACCCGACAAACTTCTCGCTGCGATCGATTGCCGACTCTCACCAAACCGACCAATCGCCCGACAACCGCCGAGGGTCAAAACACCCACCGCCGCAACGATAAAGCAGAATCGGATGGCGGGCGGTTTCATCAGCGGGCCAAGAAGAAATGGAACAGTGTCTTTCTACTTACCAAAATCGACTCGCAACCGGCAAGGCAAACGTCAACGCTTTGCTAGCAACATCCGAAGTCGACGCTCAGGTTCAAAGGTCGTTCTCGAATTCCAGGTCACAATCAGGCCACAAGCGCAGTGATCAGCAGCACGTTCTTCAAACTAAATTGCATCGTCAATCAATCGCACTCGAAGGTAAAGATCACTCAGCGCTGTCCGTTTCCGTCGCAAGTGAAACTTCAACCATTACGGGAAGGTGATCGCTGGCGAAGCGACCTTGGGAGGTCAGCGGATTCAGGGTTTGGTGAGAATGAACGTTGACCTTATCGGAAACCAAGATGTGATCGATCCGGCGACCATCTTCGATGGCCTTAAATCCATTGAACGTCCCCGTTGGGCCGGTGGCTGGCGCCGAGGACTGGTCGCGCGCGTCACGCAGTGGAACAACACTGCCGGAACATAGGTTTTTCAGCGGGACCGAATCGACGTTCGCATTCAGATCCCCCATCACAACCACCGGAATCTTTCCCGCCTTCCGGTCAACCAATTGGGCGATCCCCTTGGCTGAATTTTCTCTTGCCAAACTACCGCGGTGATCAAAGTGTGTGTTCAGAATGTACCACTGCTTCGAATTTGAAACGTCTTCCAACAACACCCAAGTCAACGTTCGTGGCAATGCAGCATCCCAGCCCTTCGAACCAACGATCTCGGGCGTCTCGGAAAGCCAAAGCGTCCCCTGATCCACTGCTTTGAATCGGTCACGCCTGAAACCAACCGCTGCAAACTCACCACCTTCCTTGCCGTCATCTCGCCCGACGCCAAACCAATGAAATTCCGGCGTACCTGCTTTGACTTCGTTTAACTGTTTCAAGACCGACTCTTGCAATCCGACGATGTCAGCCTTGGTGATCGTAGCAATCACGGTTTCGCTACGATTACCCCAAACATCCAGACCATCGCCCTTGTTCAAGTAGCGAACATTGTACGTCATGACCTTAAAACCGCCCTGCTCGCTGTCCGCAGGTTCGGCAGTCGGTTGCCCCCACGCAGTTGACGCAACCACACATAGACACAGCAGAGCAACCGTCGAAACACGGACGACAGTGAGAGCGAGTCGGTAAAGCACGATTTAATCCTTTTGAATTCGAAGAACGAACAATGCCACATTAGAATCTAGGGCGGCCCCAAAAGCGACCTAAAGACGTAGTGTCGCAACGAAGCTATCCATCGCTCCGAACCTTCTGATTTCAAAACGAAACACGACACCTGGGTTGCTTGACGACAAATTTTTCGACTCCCGCTCTCGTGACATCCGAATTGTAGTCGTCGTTGTCAAACACAGGACCAGCCTTTGATTGATATCGGTACGTATCCGAATCGCCCATCAAAAAGAGCGTTCTGAGTGATCGCAACGAAGACAATTGATCAAGAGACTCGTCGGTTGCCGGAACGCGAAGCGACAGGTCTTCGAGCGACGTCAGGTTTCGCAAATGCCCAAGCCCGTCATCGGTCACTGCATCACCAGCGATGAACAATCGCCGCAAATTCGGAAGGTCGACGAGGTGCGAAAGGAGATCGTCACAGACGTCAGGGCCGCTAAGCACGACGTACTCGACCCGGTGGAACGCATCGACTCCACACAACAATCGCAAGAACGCCGGCACAGCAGAGCTCGCTTTGCGATCTGGATGGTGGCGACGGGTCAACTGAAAGTCGTAACCAACACTGCCACCGGAATCGACGATGGCTTCTACGGCAAGACGTTGCCTCTTTCCACGTCGCAGTTGGACCGCTGCCCAACAGAGGATGATCGCACTCAATGCAACCAGAACGAATAGAGTCCTTAACCGAAATCGCATTCGAACCAAACTACAAGAATATCCAATCGACCGAAAGCACGTCACCAAGCATCGGAACAGCTTCGACTTTCGAGTCGCAGGAGAAATCGAAAGCCCGAAAAACACACCCCCGGCTACTCCGGCGTATCCGACCGTTCCTCTCTCACAGGCGTTCGTTGGTGCGCGAAGTAGCATCGCAGAATGCACCACACGGCGTACACCGCCCAACCAGCCGAGACCAACTGCAGCAACAGGACCGGCGAGAACCGAACGGGCATCCAGTTACCGATGCTTAGCGGGTCGTGATTCGTCGCGGAAACGACAAACCCAATCGGATAGGCGCAGCACATCATGGCGGTCCATGGGAACCGCTTGAACGAAGCCGGCGTGATACGCATTCCATTGGTTGCAATGAACAACGCCCACAAATCGACCACGAACGCGTCTGTCCAGTAGGCAACCACCATCGGCCAGCAAAGCTGAAACAGGCCAAAGCGATTGACAACCTTTCGAGTATGTGAGGCAAGCGAGCGAGGGATCAGAGTGACGCCCCGACGCGTGAAGTCAAGCGACGTGTGATGCGGTGCTTCGTACGGATTCACGTTTGCTGCCACAGCATTTCAGTCTGATACCGCTCGGGATTTGATAGAGACCCAGAATCGATTTTCCTACCCAATGGCTCTGCTTAATGGCTCTGCCGCTGGCGTCAAAAATCCCAGATCGAGAGCCAGACTTTGTTCGAACTTGGGTCGACGATCAACAGAGTGCCATTGTGCCACGGGATCGTTTCGCAACAGCGTTCATGCGCACTATACATGATCGCGTTGGAACGAAGTACATCTTCGAGTTCGGGATCGCCCGTGTATCGCATCGGACCACCGCCCCGACTCGTTGCCGATACCCCCGCAGTTCCGAAGCTACAGTGAAACCCAATTTCAGTCGGAACCGGTCCTTCTTGCCAATTGGAAAGCGAAGAGGCAGGCTGCAATTGCAGTAGTCGTGAAATCGTTGAATCTTCAACGCGCAGAACAACATGAAATTCACCATCGCCCATGAACCCACCGTGATCGTCGCCAACCGAGACAATCGTTGCGTCAGCCGGCCACTCAAGCCCCGTCTCGCGTTCAAACACGGTTTCCGGGTTAGGTGGCCTCGTCGCATAAAACAGCACACCGCAACAAAGCAGCACGACCAAAATCAACCCACCGAACATCGCAATCAGACAGTTTACCCAGCCGCGTTCACGATCAACTCGCGTGTCATTCATTCAATTCACACCGGCAGCGTTGCTCGCTTTCAACGCACGAACCTCGGCCTCAAGCAGCAGCACCCGATCAACCAATGCGTCGATCGCCGGCTGCGTCAGCCCCGTCGAACGATAGACCCGCAGTGGATCATCGCTACTGGGCCAGTACGACGGAAGATTGGCTTGCACTCGCAGTTCCTCAATCTGCTTGTCCATCGAGACAACCGCAGGATGCATGCCACCTAAAAGAACAGCTTCGGAGTTACGTTTGGCAACAAGTCCGCGAATCGCATCCGCATCCACGCGTTCTTGCCCAAGCGATTGATCACCAGGATCACGTGATAACGCTTCGCTTTCCCAGCAGACGGACAATGCGTACGTAATCGCGGCAATTGCAACAATTGATTTAATGATTGGTCGAAAAAATGACATGGTGGCACCAAAGCAAACGAGTCAGGACCGAGCGGACCGGTTGGTCAGTGTATTGGACGATGTACTGAATGAGGCAGCGAGCGGTTGATCATTCACAAACTGCATAGCACGTAGAATCGGGCAGGGAATCAGTGGCTAGCCCCACGATAGCTTGCCGACATCAAAGAGCGTTTCGTATCAGCATCAGTTGCGTATCGACATTCTTGTCAAACCAGTCGCCATCGTCAGCATGAATTGTACCGAATCGCTCGACGCCATCGCCACTCGCGTCGATCAGCCAACCACCTGCGTAAAGCAGTCGGTGCGTTTCTACTCCAGCCGACATGAACCGTATCGTTTCAATCTTGCCGGGCATGGTTGCAATGAACGGAGCCCAGTTCGCATTCCGGCAAGTTTGAACGAAGCGTTCAACGTCCGAACGATTCGTAATCGTCAGTTCTTCGATTTCAATCGTATCGACGTCATCCAACCGGGCTAAGAACTTCGGCTGCGAGACAGCATCAATCACGGGATCAGAAACGGCACTGGTTGAAGCGCAGCCGGAGATCAATGCAATGCAAACCATCAGCTCAATTTGTGGGTGAAACATTCCTTTGTCCATTTAACGGTCGGCGCGGGTACGCGATGCAAAAAACAGACAAGCAAGGCAGGTCGAAAAACAGACGACCGTTGCTACGCCATTGAGCGATTCAAGCTCAATCGGGACACGCCCTGACACCGCAAATACAAAGCCTAGAAAAAACGCTAGAGAAAAGATCAACAGGCAAACAGGTAGCAAACTTGCGCGGACGCCACCCGGCGCGAGACTCGATTCAACCTCGGGTTCACGTGGTGAAACATAAGGATTTGATCGTTTCATTTGAAATCACTTCCACTACGACACTTGCCATTGAGAATAAACGGCCAGGAGCCTATTTGGCAGTTGGGGGAAACTTGCGTGGGCATCCGCGTTTTCGGAGCGTTGATTCCAAGTTGTAGGTTTGGGCAGTTGTTTCGCTCCGGGCTGGTTCGCCGAAAGGCTGTCCGCGGTACCCGGCGAAACCACGTTGGGCAGAATTCTCTCACAGGAGGCAACCGAGAGAAACGAGTTTAACTTCTTGACCAAACCTCAGTAGTCAAGTGAGCCGAGCCACAGACGCGGTTGTGTACTGACCAGCAAGCGTCGACGCAGGTTGTGCGCTGTCTCACCGCCGGGCGCATCTCGCACAAGCTAAACAGGGTAAAATCAGAGTTCAAACCGGTGCAAACCGATGCCCGGCGTCGTGTCGGCCCGATCGCCACTGGTTGATTTTCGTTTTGCGCTGCTTACTTCCTCTCGCTTTGCTGTCGACTCATGCCTGCTACCTTTGAATCTCTTGGCATCAAATTTCTGTATCCTGACAATTGGACGATCACCGATCGATCGGCCGAGGAAGGGATTGATGGGGTCACGTTTGATTTGCCTGCGGGCGGCTTCTTTAGCCTGGAACGGGCTCGTAACCTTTCGTCGAACGACGAATTGATCGATGCGATCCAAGCGGGAATCGCAAAAGAATATGGCGAAGTGGAACGAACAGTCGTCGACGTTCCCGGTGCGCTTGCAGGCGAGCTGACCGTTGATTTTCAGTTCTACTATTTGGACCTGATCATCATTTCGCGGTTGATGGTTGCACGCATCAACGACTTGAAATTTGTGATTCAAATGCAGGCAGAGAGCCGCGACTTTGACGCCAACGAGATGGTGTTTCAGGCGATCCTAAAACAGATTCGCCCGGATTGAATCAAACCAAATCTTGCTTGCGTTTCTTGCGGCGTGCCTTGCCACAATCTTTGCAAACGCCTTGCACGATCATGCGATGGCCGCTGACGCGAAAGCCCATCTCGGCCGCCACTTCATCGCGAATTTGAAC
>JBAUHR010000524.1:0-14974 GCA_049680385.1 Rubripirellula sp.
GATGGCGCCTACGGCGCGCCATTCCCTAACGCGATCTTCACTGACGTCACGCCAGTGTGGGATGACCAGCTAATTCTGACGCTAAGCCTTTCGAAGATTGGGCTGCCGGGAACACGAACTGGAATCGTGATCGCTCGCGAGGAAATGATTCAGTCCATCGCTTCGATGACTTCAATCATCGGATTGGCGAACACCAATATTGGACAAGCGATCGTCAAACCCTTGATCGAAACGGACGAGCTGCTGCGGATGTCCAACGAGGTGGTGCGTCCGTTTTATCTGCAGAAATCAATCGACGCGATTGCGATGGCCGAAGAAATTTTCGACGACGAGACGCCGTACCGGATTCACCAGAGCGAGGGTGCGTTTTTCCTTTGGATGTGGTTCGAAGATCTACCGATCACAGCGACCGAACTGTACCAGCGTCTGAAACGCCGAGACGTCTTGATTGTGCCTGGCAACTACTTCTTCTTCGGTGATCAAGCCTCGGCCGACGCAACCCAGCCGTGGGCTCACCGCGACCAGTGCATCCGAATGACCTTCACAATGCCCCAAGAAAAAGTCCGCCAAGGACTCGAAACCATCGCCGATGAAGTCCAACGAGCCTATCAATCCAAGTAAAAAAGGATGGATTGCTCCGCGGAATCACAAGCTATAATACCGACCCCGTTTTTTGCCTCTTCACGCCTCAAGGCTCCGCTGATGTCGACACCGCAAGATCATGATCAATCACAATCCTCTGGCCAAGTCAGTCGCCGCGGCATGATGATGGCTGCCGTTGCTAGTGCAGCCGTCGGTGGCGTTGCATCGGCCCAAGATTCGGCTGCTACACCTACCGAAAATGCCACCGCTGCGGTGGACGCAAAGCAGGGACGTCTGAAACAGTCAGTCTGCAAGTGGTGCTTCCCGAAAATGTCGCTTGAAGACTTAGCCAAAGAAGCGGCGTCGATGGGAATGATCGGGATCGACTTGCTGGATCCGCCCGACTTCCCAACGCTAAAGAAGCACGGTTTGATCTGTACGATGGTTCAGTCTCATCCACTGAGCAAGGGATTGTGCGATACACAGTTCCACGACAATTGCATCGAAAAGATCACTGCGGCGATCGAAGCGACTTCTGCCGAAGGCTGGAAAAACGTGATCGTCTTCAGTGGCAACGCGCGTGGTATCGATCGTGAAACCGGTATGAAGAACTGTGTTGATGCGCTAGCCAAAGTCGTGCCGCTCGCGGAAAAGGCGGGTGTGACACTGCAAATGGAACTGCTTAACAGCAAGGTGGACCACGCCGACTACATGTGTGATAACAGCAAGTGGGGCGTCGAATTGGTCAAGCGAGTTGGCAGCGACAACTTCAAATTGCTGTACGACATCTACCACATGCAAATCATGGAAGGTGACATCATTCGCACCATCCGCGAAAACCACAAGTATTACGGTCACTATCACACAGCCGGAAATCCTGGCCGGCACGAACTGGACGATTCACAAGAATTGTTGTACTCACCGATCGCCAAAGCAATCGCCGACACCGGCTATGACGGCTACTTCGCTCACGAGTTCTTACCAGTCCGTGACCCGATGGCTGGATTGCGAGACGCTGTTAAGCAGTGCATCGTCTAGACAACCAAGCCGATCACTGGCAATTCATTGATCCGGTGCATTGGCTAGTCACTGCTGAATAAATCGCCCCTCTGGTGAGGGCGGTTTGTTGATTTGACGCTTCGGCGAGTTGCATTTCTCAGTTACTTGTGCTTGAATCGGAGCCTCAACGAAGCGTCCTTGCCGCATTGCCCAACGGTTGGCACAAGCAATTTGCGGCAAAAACAGATGATCCGTATCCAGATTGAGTTTTTCAACATGAGTGCAGACCGTAACATTACCCGTATCGAACGCGTTACGACGGGCGGATACCTGATCCGCATGATGCGAAAAACCAAGATGCACATGGAATACTTTTCGGACCGCGAGTATGGCGGAAAACGAAAGGCACTGCAGGCGGCACGCAAACACCGTGACAAAATGGAAGAGAAGCTGAAGGGCTTTACTCCGAAACAAATCGCCAACAAAGAACGGTCCAACAACACGTCAGGTGTTGTCGGTGTTCGCTATGTCGAAGAAGTCGATCCGCGGTGGAAGTCAAAGCCGGTTTACGGTTACTGGGTCGCCCAGTGGAGCCCTCAACCGGGCGTGAGAAAGACACAGCGATTTTCGGTCGAAAAGTACGGCGACGACGAAGCCTATGAATTGGCAGTCAAGGCCCGAAACAAAGGCGTTCGCTCGATGGGCAAGTAGCCGGGCTGATGAAAGAAGTTGTGCAGGGGCTTGGATTGCTAGACGGACGAGTTCGCTGCTTCTTGGTGGGCGAGTTTGCGTTTTGCTGCGAGCGTTTGGCTAAGATCTAAGTTCTTGTTTCACCCATCGATCAACTTGCTTCGAGCTGACGGTCGAAAGCAATTCCCTGGCGCGTTGCGGGGTCCAGCGATAAAGCACAGGCCCCATCGCCACTGAAACGCTCGTCAGGCCACCTTTGCTATGCTGGCCTTCAAGTCGCTTGAGCTGTCCCAAAGCGGACTCGAGATTCTCTGTCGATATCCATGTTTGTTTGTCGTGCTCTTACTTTGATTCTTCGGTAAGCTCCTTCGTTTGGCGTGTTTTGATACCAAGTCAAGCAAAGGCTGCGTAGCCGTTTTTCAGTTCCAGCCTTGCCAAGTCTCCAAGGCAGCAAATCTTTTCATCAACTCAGCCTTTGGCCCTGCCATTTCCATTGTTTTCCGAACGCCAGCCCGATGGGTTGGGCTAGGTAAATGAACAGGGCTTCGCCCCTAAATCAAAAACGCAACTTCGAAACTAACGCGTCGGGTTTCCGTTGTAACTTGCTGCGGCGGAATCGCTTGAATTGACAAACTGCGGACGACTTCCGCTACATCCAAAGTCGTCACCTGTTGTTCATGCGATGCTAAGTTGAGCGTCGTTCTACTCGGATAGTCCGCGGCGGGCTCGCAAGCGTGCCACCATCGCGACCGTGGCCGTTGCGATCATTACGAGGCTGAAGGCAAAGTAGCCGAACACGACTTTTAGGTTGCCGATATTGGCGGGGTCACCATCGGGGTCTCGTTTCAGATTTTCGTCTAGTGGAATCGAAAACAGGGCCGAAAACGGACTCGTCACGCCCGTCCACTGAGCCGTCAAGATTTGTTGCGGCGCAAAGTCAAGGATCTGCATCAGTGTTGTGATCGTGGGTGGCGCGACATACAGCAGCAACAAAACAATGTAGGTGCTTAGCAGTGCGATGGATGTTTTCTTGGCGAATAACGAGCTCGTTAGCGCCACCACCGCATTGACCAAGCAAACCACCAAGACGACTGCAAACATCAAGATTACGGCCACCCAGTTGGACCAAAAACTTGTGTTCAATGCCGTTCCTAGCAACAACGGCCAGAGCAAAAAACCAGTCAGAACGGCCGAGATGCGGAAACCGACGACAAACTTGCCCCACAGAATTTGCCAGGGCGTTAGTGATGTCGTCAACGACAGGTCCAGCGTCTCGCGTTCTCGCTCGCTTGTCATGCTGCCCGCTAGAAAAACGGGACCGACCAACATGTTGAACACGATCACATAGACCGAAAACCATGCAGACCGATCCATCATCCAAAACAGAAACACGCCCATCAACGGGATCGCCAACAGCATGCTGATTTGAATCACCAGCCTCAGCATCAGCGTGCCTTGACTGAAGATCTCGCTGTGCATTTCTTTGTCGTAAACCGGGTTGCTGCCGTCCGCCATCAACTCTTGTTTCTTTGGTGGTGCGAACAGACGATCCGGAAACTGGTCCGGCTGGATCACTAGACCGACCGCTTGCTCGGATTCCTTTTCCAAGTCGATCACATCCTTGCCTTCGCTACCCACATCGGGCGGATACAGCATCCGACCGGCGGCTGCCGAACACATCAAGATCACCGCCGACAAAACAAAAGCTGGGACGACCAAGACCGCCAACTTCAAACGCAATTCGCCGTTGCCTTCGAGCGACCACCAAAACAGGACCGCTCCCATCACCAGCGGCAAGATCAGCAGATAACTGACCACCAGCGAACTGCTAGTCCGCGAGAAATAGCTGCTGCAAAACACGCCGATCGCGCCGAACAGAATGACGGAAACGATCAATCCAAGATACGCCGCCAAAACTTCGTAGACGCTAACGCCGCCCAGCGGCAAACACAGCACAATGATGGGCAGCGACGCCAGGATCAACATGCCCAGGTGAGTCAGTGAAGCTACCATTTTTCCGAACACGATCGCGCCCGGACGCAGAGGGCTGGCCAACAGCATTTCATAAGTCCGGCGTTCTTTCTCGCCGGTGATCGTGCCTGCGGCAAAGCTTGGCGCCATCAGAGATGCGATGACGTACTGGCCCAAAAAGAAAATGTTGACCAGTTTTTTTGCGCTCGGTGGATTGGTCGTCAGATCGAGTCGCTGATCGGTTGGCCAAGCAATCAGGACAACGCCGGCCAACAGCAATTGGTAAACCGCCAGCAGTAGAAACGCACGGTTGGTCCGCAAGTTGACCAGCAATTCGCGTTGCAGAACAGGATTCTCGAAAACGTACATCAGCGTTCCGCTGGCTTTGGTCGGGATATTCGTCAGCAATGTTCAAAACGAATGCTGCCTAAGATAACCGAGTCTTCGACGCCTCGCCGGCTTGTTCGACAACATAGGTCGGAACAGCATAGCCCGGCAAACGTTTCGTCAGTTGATCGACTAAGTCACGTCCGGTTGATTCGGGCACCTCAAAATGCGCAGCCCCGATGACTCGATCAAGTTGGTGCAGATAATACGGACTGATTCGGTGATCAACCAAGCGGGTGCAGAGCTCGGCAAGCGTTTCAACATTGTCATTAACACCTCGCAGCAGCACGGCTTGATTCAAAACCGGAATACCGGCGTTAATCAACTTGTCAGTCGCCGCGATCACGGCACTATCGATTTCCGCAGGGTGGTTAGCGTGGATAACAAACCACGGCGTCAAACGACTTTGCCGCAAGCGATCCACCAGGCCGTCGGTGACTCGCTGGGGAATGACGACCGGCATGCGGGTATGGAAGCGAATCCGTTGGACGTGCGGGATCGACTCGATTTGTGATATCAACGCATCCACGTTCGCATCAGTAAGCGTCAGCGGATCACCACCGCTTAGAATGACTTCGTCGACACGGGTGGCTGTTTTTAGATACTCGATGGCTGGCCGATAGTTATCCTTTTGCGAGCCAGCCCCGGAATAGGGAAACTGGCGTCGGAAACAGTATCGACAGTGGACGCCGCAAGCCCCCGTCGTCACGACCAATGCTCGCCCGCCGTACTTGTGCAGCAAACCGCCGGCGACGAGTGCCTGCATGTCGCCAACCGGATCGGATGAAAAACCGGGCCGATCAACGTCGTCTTCTGCCGCGACCGGCATCACTTGCATCAGCAGGGGGTCGCTGGGATCGCCGGGACGCATCCGACGAAGAAACTCTAGTGGTACGAAGGTCGGAAAATCAGATTCGCCGCCGGGGGAATCTGCAACCGGCAGGTCCAGAGCTTGACGCAGTTGTGCCGAGGACCGAATCGCGCGTTTCATCGCCACTTGCCAGGACACGACGTCGTCGGGCGCATCCATGGCGGGGGCAGGTTCATCCGCGACGAGGTCAGCACCATCCACGACGGGAGCATCCTCGGCCGGGTTGCAACCCATCGGGACAAGACCGGGTGATGTCGCTAGAATTTCGACCGAAGGGATCGCCGAAACACGGTTGCCCGCACTAGTTGAAAGACCATCGCCCGGCGAATTGGCCGCCAAACGGTCGTCTTGAGTGATTCGACTCAACGAAAATCCCCGCACATTACCCACTCTTCGACTCCCTCTTGAACGGAGCCAGCAAAAACAATGGCTACTTATAACACAAGTGACTTCAAAAAAGGTCTCAAGGTCCAAATCGACGGCGAGCCCTATCTGATGACGGAAATGACGTTCGTCAAGCCAGGCAAAGGCAACGCAATGTACAAGTGCCGCCTGAAAAACCTAGTCCGCGGTACCAGCCTGGACCGGACATACAAGGGTGGCGACTCATTGGAATCGGCCGACGTCGAAACCACCGCCGTGTCGTTCCTGTACCGCCAGGGTGCCGACTAAGTGTTCATGAACCAAACGTCGTTCGAGCAGTACGAGGTGACACCCGAAGTTGCGGGTGATATTTGGAAGTACCTGCTCGATGGCATGGTCTGCTCGATGACGCTTTACAACGGCAACGCAATCATTGTCGAGCCACCTACCCAACTGGACCTCACCGTCACCGAGACTCAGCCTGGGACAAAGGGCGACACGGCCACCAACGTCACCAAACCTGCGAAGGTTGAAACAGGCGCCGAGTTCCAAGTCCCTGGCTTCATCAAAGAAGGCAACGTCATCAAAGTTGACACTCGTACTGGCGAATACGTCGAACGAGTCAGCAACTAGTCCATCGTCTGCATCGAAGGTTCGCGCATGTTCAACACTCTCTTTCTGCCCGAACTTCGAGAGATGTTGGCGTCGTCGAATCACGCAGAACTGGAAGAGTTTTGCCAGACGCTCAATGCCGGACGGACGGCCGAGTTCATGGAAGGACTCGCCGACGAAGAAGTATGGCAAGTCTTGCAGTTCGCCCCTGCAAACCGGCGAGCAGAAATTTTCGGCTACTTCGAGCACGAGCGACAAGTCGCCATGCTGGAGACTCACGAACCGAGTGAGGCCGCCGAACTGGTCGAACAGATGCCGGCCGACGATCGCGTCGACTTGATCCAGGACCTGACAAGTGATCGAGTCGCACTGGTCTTGCCACTGCTGCCGATCGGTGTTCGTCGCGACATTCAGAGATTGCAGTCTTATCAAGACGGCACCGCTGGCGCGCTGATGACCAGCGAAGTCGCGATGCTCGAAGAGCACATGACGGTCAAGGATGCGCTCGATCAACTAGGACGCCAATCGAGCGAACTAGAAACGATTTATTACCTGTACGTTGTTGATACCAACAACTTGTTGTGCGGAATCGTCTCGACACGGCAATTGGTATCGTCGCTGAAGCACCCAGGCTTGACGCTTGGCGAGATCATGGAATCGGACGTCGTCGCCGTACTGGTGACCGACGACCAAGAAACCGTCGCCGAAAAAGTCGAACGGTACAACTTGCTTGCGATTCCCGTCGTCGACACGGGACGGCAACTGCTGGGCATCATCACGCACGATGACGTGATCGATGTCGTCCGAGAAGAACTTGCCGAAGACGCGCAGCGAATCGCTGCGGTGGAACCGCTGGAAGACAACTTTTTGCGAGTCGGGCTGTGGACGCTGTGTTGGAAACGCGGCCTGTGGCTAACGATTTTGTTTTTCGCAGCTTTGCTAACCGCGTTCGCGCTTCGGCACTACGAAGCTGACCTCGAAAAGTACGCTTGGTTGGTTTGGTTCATTCCGTTGATCATCAGTGCCGGCGGCAATTCGGGCAGCCAATCAGCGACCCTGGTGATTACGGCGATGACCAGCGGTGAAGTTCGGTTTCGCGATTGGCCCGTGGTGCTGCGCCGCGAGATCATCGTGTCATTAGGTCTGGGCAGTTTTCTAGCGATGATTGGTTTCAGCGTCGCGTTGTTCATCGCCCCTTCGATCCGCGATGCCTGTGTCATTCCGTCGACGCTGTTACTGACGATCGTCTGCGGTTGCTTGTGCGGTGCGACGCTGCCGATTGCATTTAAACGATTGGGGCTGGACCCGGCGATGATGAGCAATCCGTTCGTGGCGGGGATTGTTGACATCATGGGAATCGTGATTTACATCAATATCGCACGACTGCTGATCGCGTAATTGCAAAGTTCATCAAAATCACTGTTACACGTTTCTGTTTTCTGACCATTCGCTCGCTAAGATCTGATCATGTTGATTGATGCACACCACCATCTTTGGAAATACACGACCGAAGAATACGGCTGGATCGATGAATCAATGTCGGTGATCCAGAAAGACTTTCTGTCGGCCGAATTGGAACAAGTCGCGGCGGCGAGCGGAGTCGATGGATTTGTGACCGTACAGGCGCGGCAGACCATCGAAGAAACCGAAGACCTGCTGCACATCGCATCTGGCCAGCCCCTGATCCGTGGCGTCGTTGGGTGGGTGCCGCTAGCAGCACCTGACGTCGACGAATCGCTCGATCGTTTCGAAGGCAATTCGGTACTGAAGGGGGTTCGCCACGTGGTCCAAGGTGAACCCGACGACCGATTCATCATGGGCGATGACTTCAACCGAGGCGTCAGCAGGTTGGCGGCACGCGGACTTGTTTACGACGTGCTAATCTTCGCCAAGCAACTGCCAGCAACGATCGAGTTTGCCGACCGGCATCCCAACCTGTCTCTGGTTCTCGACCATATCGCCAAGCCGACGATCAAGCCGGACGAGTTCGACAAGACTTGGGCAAATCATATTAGGGAACTCGCCAAACGCGATCACGTGACCTGCAAGTTCTCGGGCGTCGTCACCGAAGTCCGAGCCGATCAGTGGTCGATTGAAACCGTTCGCCCGTACTGGGACGTTGCTCTGGAAGCCTTCGGTGCCGACCGGCTGATGTTTGGCAGCGACTGGCCCGTTTGTCTGTTAAAGACCGACCACAAGCGATGGCTCGAGACGGTGCAAATGCTGGCCAAGGATCTTTCCGCCGACCAGCAAGCCGCGATCTTTGCAGGCAACGCAGTGCGTGCGTATGGGCTCTCGTAGTCAGCCCAGTCTCTATCCCGAACCAAACAATAACCTACTCACCCTCCAAATCAGGTTTCTCGATGCGTGCTATCCAAATTTCGGAAATCAAGACACTCAAAGCCATTGAAATCGACGCGCCATCGGCACCGGGTCCAGGCATGGCGTTGGTGAAGACGCACCGCATGGGCGTGTGCGGCACCGACGTCAGTTGCTATTTGGGTAAGTTCCCGTTCTTTGACTTTCCTCGGATCCCGGGGCATGAATTGGGCGTGGAAGTCGTTTCGGTCGGCGGAGGCGTGAGCAACGTCAAGGCGGGAGACGCCTGCAGCATCGAACCGTACATGAACTGTGGCACTTGCTACCCCTGTCGTCGTGGCGCGATCAACTGTTGTCAGAACTTGAAGGTGATCGGCGTGATGTGCGACGGCGGTCTGTGCGAGTCGTTTTTGGTCCGCGCCGACAAACTGCATCCGTCGGCTAAACTTAATTACGACCAACTGGCCTTAGTCGAAACGCTAGCGATCGGATGCCATGCCAACGATCGTGGCGCGCCTGCTGGCGGCGATCATGCATTGATCATCGGCATGGGGCCCATCGGTTTGTCGACACTCGAATTCGCTCGGCTAACTGACGCAACCGTCAGCGTGATGGACATGAACCCTGATCGATTGAAGTTCGTTGAACAGAACTACGGCATCAAGAACACCGTGCTGTTCAAAGGCGACGGCAGCGAACTTGATCGCATGAAAGAGATCACGGGCGGTGACATGTACCAGGTCATTACCGACGCCACCGGCAACAAGCATTCGATGTCAGGTGCGTTTCAGTATTTAGCGCCAACCGGAACGCTTGTCTATGTGGGGATCACGACCGACGAATTGACTTTCCGTCATCCAGTCATGCACCGCCCCGAAGCGACCATCAAAGCGTCGCGAAACGCGATGCCAGCCGACTTCACTCGAATCATCAGCTTGATCGAAGACGAAACCATCAACACGGATCCATGGATCACGCACCGCACTAGCTTCGAAGGCGTGCTGAACGATTTCGAAGCATTCACCAAGCCTGAAACCGGAGTGATCAAAGCCATCATCGAAGTGGCTTAGCATTGGTGAACAAGTAACGCAGGCTGCCAGCCTGTTTTGCACGTCTAGCAGCTTAGCTTTGGCATTCGGGTAGCCGCATCAAGAGCGATGCTTGACGGCGGCTGCGTCGATCGTGTCGACGCGCGGTTTACGATTCAGCGGCATTTCGGATGCTCGGTCGGTTGGGCCCGCATCGCCTGGCATCACGGGACCGCGGTGCTGGGTTTGCGTCGCGGTACCCTGAACGGTTTGCCCGTTGACTTGGACGTGAAACGAACCGCCATAGCGAGCCAGGACAAGACGCCGAAAGAAGTCTCGCCCCAGCGGCACTAGCAGCGAGAACCCAACGAAATCGGTAATCAGTCCCGGCGTCAACAACAGCGCGGCGGCGAACACGATCATCAGCCCGTCCTGGATCTCTTTGCTTGGCATGCGGCCTTCGGCCATCGCAGCACCAAACCGGCGCCAAGCCATTGCCCCTTCGCGGCGCGCCAAAATGGACCCGATGAATCCAGTCACGATAACGATCGCTAGCGTCGTCCCCCACGAAGTCGCTTCGGACAACTGCAACAGAAGGTACAGCTCGACCAGCGGAACGATCACAAAGAGGGCGAATAATCGGATAAACATGGCGAACTCAGTCAACATGGCAGATACGAAAGACAGCTAACAAGCAACGCAGCTTCCATGCCGAAATTGGGACGCGCTATCGGATTCCGCCGCCAATGGATGGTAAAATCATCACGAAACTCCTGTTTTGAAGATTTCGCTCTCAAATCTTCGACGAATCCCCATTCCCTCGGGTCGCCCTATGTCTCGCTCACCAAGTCTGCTTTTGCTCGCCCTGATACTGACAATGGTCCATGGACGCATCAGCCACGGGGATGAACCGGCAAACCAAGCTGCTGGCCGTCCACTGCGTGCTCTGATGGTCACCGGCGGTTGCTGCCACGACTATGAAAACCAAAAACAACTGATCAGCGAAGGATTGACTAAAAGGTTCGGCCCGATCCAGTGGACCATCGTGGACTACGATGACAAACGAGAAACCAAAGCCGACATTTACAATCAACCCAACTGGATCAAATCCTACGACGTCGTCGTTCACAACGAATGCTACGGTGCGGTCGAGGACGGACCATTTGTTCAGAGCATTGTCGATGCACACGTTGAACACAAAGTGCCAGCGCTGGTGATCCACTGTTCGATGCACTCGTACCGTGCCGCGCCAACCGCCGATTCGTGGCGATCACTGCTGGGCGTGACCAGTCGCCGACACGAAAAAGCGAAGCGCAGTCTGACCGTCGTTCCAACCGATGCAGGAAAGTCGAATCCGATCACTGCGGGACTGGGCGATTTGTGGAAGACACCCAACGGCGAGCTTTACATCATCGAAAACGTTTGGCCGACGACCGATGTGCTGGCCACCGCCCACAGCGACGAAACCGGCAACGACGAACCCGTCGTTTGGACCAATACGTACAAGGGCGTGCGAGTCTTTGGAACGACGCTTGGGCATCACAACGAAACGATATCGACAGACCAATGGCAACAAATGGTCGCCCAAGGTTTCCGGTGGGCGACGGCAAGTAACGCCACGAATCAGTCAAACGACTGATTCAGGTCTGAAGTGGAACGTTAGTTCAAAGTCCAGATCTGTAGATCGTCGATCGATAGCGAATCGCCTTTCATGACAAAGCGATAGTTCGGTTTGTCGACATTAAGTTTAGGATGCACAACGTCAAGCAACACGCCGTTGTCGGTCTGCGCGACGACACGATCGCCCTTCATTTCGACTTGCATGGTGTACCACTTCCCCTGCTCGAAAACGGCTTTGGCGGTCGCTAGCTTCGTTGCTTTGGATTTTGGATCCGACTTGTCCTTGTCCAGGTTGATCGAAACCAATGACGGAGCCACCGAGACACGGAACAGGTGCCCCTTCGCGTGATTAAGACTAAACATAAACCCGCGAGTACTGCCGTCGACTTTGAACGAAAAACGAACGACCGAGTTACGATTCTTCATTTGATAGTTCAGCACTGCCGCATGCTTGTCGGCTGCCAGTTCTTTTCCAACCAAAGTTGAATCGACGACTTTCCACTCGCCCTTCACGCCTGCGCTCGGGCTTGCCAGCGCACTGTCGAACGTTTCGCTAACCGAGGTCGATCCGGCCTCGCCCGTCTTCGGTTCGATCGCAACATTTTTGTCAGCGAACGCGTCACCGTGAACTGCGATTAGAAACAAACATGCGACTGCGAAATTTCGTGTCATGCGACTGAACCTAGAATGTAGGGGGTGGGAGAGGGAGCAGGAGGATCGTTTTGCTATTTCTGGTGTCGATAAGGATTGAACAGCAAATAGTTGATGTGGCGATACAAATCGCTGTCAGCTAACAGCTCGGCATGTTTGCCTTCGCCCACCAAACGCGGACCGTTTAGCAGGACGACCCGATCGGCCGAACGCAGCGTCTGCAATCGCTTTGGTAAGACCACCACTAAAGTTCCTTTTTCGCTAAGCTCTTTCAGAGCCGCCAAGCAGGGATCACTGCTGAGGTGTTCTGCGGGCGGGGCAGGTTCCGAAGTCAGCACGATAGGTGGATTGTGAAGCATCGCGCGGGCAACGCCGATCGCGTAGGTCGTTTCGACGCCCAGCATCGAATCCCCAGGTGTGATGATCGTGCTTAGCCCATCTGGCAATCGCTGAAGCCGTTCGTAAACGTCGACTTTTTCAAGAACCGCGACCAAGTCACTGTTGTTGATCGATTCATCATCACCACGCAAATTTTCGGTGATCGTACCTTCCCAAATCGGCCCATCGGGTTCAATCCACATCACGTTGCGTGCCAGCGCCTGCGGGTGGATGTCACGAAGTTGAATCCCATCGATCGCCACACGTCCTTCGCTGGGCATTCCGAAGCCCATCAGCAGTTCAGTTAGCGCCCGTGTCGAGACGCCGTCGGTACCCAAGATCGAAACGAACGAACCGGGCGACAGCGTCAAGCTTAGGTGGCTCAGGATAGGGTTGCCGCTGGAATCGGCAAGCGTCACGTCTTGAATTTCCACGCTGTCACGCAGGCCCGCAAGCCCCACACGTTGCTCGCTCGGCGCGATCTCGTTGCTCCGGTGCAAGTAATGGTAAACCGCATCGCTCGCATCACCGCACTCGCCCAACTGACCCGCCAACCCGATCAAACGACCGGCCGCGGCAACTGCACCGCAAAGTGAAAGCCCGATCACCAGCGCGGCCGGTAAACTTAAACCGTTATCCACGCCGAACAAATTGACGCCCAATCCTAGGATCAGCACAGCAATCGACGCAGAGACAGCAAAGAATAGCAGCGGCCAGATTCGGCCTAAACGGGCGTCTTCATCACGGAGTCGGCGATACAGTGTTTCCAATTCCGCATGGAACGCATGGTCAGCAAGCCCTTGTGATTGCAGCCTCGCTAGCAATGGCGCTTGCCCAACCAGTTCGGCCATTCGCCGGCGCGTACGTGGGACTTCCCAGTGGTTCAGTTCGGCTTCGTCATTGCGACGCAATCGCCGCGAGAACTGCCAAAGCAGAACACCGCTGACGACTGCCAGCAGGGCAAGCCAAACGTTCACGCATAATGCCAACGTTACACAGCCGATCAACATCAGGATGCTGCGAGGGATCGCGCGATACCACAGCGACAGCCCTTTTTGAACGAGCGGAAGCTGTTGACCGATCAGTTGCTGTGCGCGGATGTGCTGTGCTGCGGCGCCTTCAAGTTCGGCGCGACGCAGGCTTTGCTTGAGGACTCGGTCGTGCAGCGACTTGACCACCAAACTTGCGCGTCGGTCGGCCGCTCGCCGATGCAGCCAGACGGCGATCGAAAAGATTGTGGCGACCAGAAACGTCAAGCCGACCAGTTCGGTCAATTGGATCAGCGGCGCCTGCTGAGAAAGCGCCGGACTGATCGGTACGTGCAGATGCGATCCCAATCGAACTCCGGAACCACTCAGTCCGTCGCTGGAATTCAACAGCACCGCAATGACGCCAACCATGACGACCAATGCAGGAACCAACAGGCCGGCAAGTGCGGCCCATAAATAGGACAACAGAGCGCCGCCGGCTTGCGGCTCATGTCGGGGCTGCGATAGCGTGCTTAATCGACTCAACCTCGTCGAACTCCCACCAGTGGGTTCAGGGAATATGAAAAACGAGGCCGCAAGTCGGATCTAACCCAACCAGCGGTTAAGCCAGGTCACGGTCCTCGAACAGTAACATCGCAAGCATCCAAACGGCGATTGCGAAGCACACAAGATAATTGAAAGCCCCCGCCAAGTAGATTAGCGGAATCGCATTTCCAGCGTCGACGGCCGCTTGAACGTTGAAAATATTCAGGTTTGGCACCACAACCGCGATCAATTTCCCGACAAACCCAACCAATTCATTATTCCCCTTTGTCGAGGCCACCAACGGCGACGTCAAGTTTCCGATCACGTAGACCACAAAGCAGGTGATGAAATTGGCAAGCAGCGGCAACCGAGTCGCAAGCGCGACCGCGATCGCACCAATCGCCATGGCCTCCATGAAATACAGCCCCAGAATGGGAATCGTGGTGATGATTTCCTCGAAACCATTTTGCCATACCGTTGCGGCTCGAGACGTTTCGCGAGCGTCATAGATCGGCTTGTAACTAATCACAATCAACAGGACCGCACCGATGATCGCGAACAACACCAGTACCGACAACATGATGCCAGCGTACTTGCCCAAAATGAACGAACGGCGGCTGACAGGTTTGCTTAGCACGGTCAACGCGGTGCGACCCTCGATTTCGTCGCTGACCGTCGTCCCCGCACTCCAAACCGCTTGCAACATTCCCAACACCATGATCAACGTCACGCCGCTGTCCTTCAGCAAGCGAATGTCGTCCCCCAAAGTGTTGAAGGGGTAGAAGCCGAAAAAGACGACCCCCACGATGCCCAATGTCATCAGCAACAAGTAAAGCGGTTGGGCCATTTCGTTCTTCGCCGTCGACAACGCCAACGCCCAAACCCGAGGCGCTGCTTGACGGAACGTCATGATCGCCGTGATCGACAACAAGAACGAAAATGCAATTGCGACAATCGACTTGGCTTCGGGGATCGGCGGAGTACTGGTG
>JBAUHR010000525.1:0-15165 GCA_049680385.1 Rubripirellula sp.
TAGCATCAAGCCAAAGAATGCGTTGATGTCCCCTGGCGCTGCCCAGCGGTACTTCGCCCGGCCGGGGGGGAATGCGGAAGTCATGGAATCATTCATGCGGCGTTTCCGACGTTGGTTGTGGAGTTCGATACGGTTTTAACAGGTCCAGAGGCTCCGACGGGCAATCTGGAGCAATTCGCTTTGACGTGGGGCAGTTTTTGGGGATACTGGGGACGTATCGAAGAGAAAACTACCGTCAAAGTGAAATACTTGACCACTAAGGTGAATTTTCCGCGGGTTACGCCAGCGAAAAACGCTTTCTTTTATTGTCTTGATATTCGTTTCCCGCATCTGTCCAATCTCATCTCCTTTTCAGGCCCATCATGAACGCATCTACCAAGATCGCTGCGGTGGAAACGCCCACTGTCGAACATCAAAACGACGCGTCGATTCAAAGTGACGTTTCGGACGAAAGCCTGATTGCCCAGTACCGCGAATCGGGCGACCGAGGCTTGTACGAAACGCTGATGCGTCGATACGAACGTGAAATCTACAGCTACCTGCGCCGCTACATCGGCGATGCGGAATTGGCCGAAGACGCGTTCCAAGGCACTTTTTTGCAGGTCCACCTGAAATGCCACCAATTCGACCCCGTGCGTCGATTTCGTCCATGGCTGTACGCAATCGCGACCAACCAAGCGATCGACGTCCAACGTCGCAATAAGCGTCACCGGATGGTCAGCTTGGATCGAACTGCGGTCACCGATAAAGACGGGTCGGGCGGCGGTTGGTCCGAAAAACTGGTGGGTGACTCGCCTGATCCGTTGGTCGTTGCGACCGAACAGGAAAATAGCCGCTGGATCCACGAGTCGGTCTCGTCGCTTGGCGAATCGATGCAGCAGGTCGTGCAGTTGGTTTACTACCAGGGCATGAAGTACCGCGAAGCCGCCGATGTGCTGGGGATTCCCGTAGGAACCGTCAAAAGCCGTCTGCACGCAGCCGTCCAGCGACTAGGGCTGTTGTGGGATGAAAGCCACCAAAACAGCGACAGCCAGTAGCTTGCTAGTCGATTGGCCCGCTATCCGATTGGCCTATTATCCGATCGCATTATGCGGCAATAGCGACTGCGTGTTGCCGCGTTATTGTCCGCCAATCGACGAAACGGCGAGTTTTTACGAACCATCTTGGCTGTGAGCGCGTAAGTAAAGGAAACCGCAGGGCTGGTTTTCGACGTTGAATCCAGCCCCGCATCTTCCTTTCGCGTTGGCGTTTTTGGCGATGCACGAAGATCTTCTTGGCTACTTGCTTGGCGCTTTAGAACCGCATGAAATGCGGCGCGTTGACCGATGGCTCAAAGAAGATCCTGAGGCTCGGCGCCAATTGGCCGAGGTCGAGCGTCTGCTCAAGCCGCTCGAAGAATCGCCTCCGATCGAGTCACCGCCACCGGATTTGATTGCTCGTACGATGGCAAGCCTGCCACCGTTGCCAACGGCCGAATCTGCGGGCCGGGACCATGAATCCCATTCGAATTCAACACCCGATCCGACACCTGCCATCGTTTCGATGCAGGCCAACCTGGACTCGTCTGATTATCGCGGTCCAACTTGGCTGGACTGGGTCGCCAGCGCGGCGGCGGCAGCGGTGCTGCTAGCGCTACTATTGCCGTCGATTGCCGAAGGCCGTTTCGAAGCTCGCAAAGTCGCTTGCCAAGATCAACTACGCCAACTCGGCACGGCGATTACTCACTTCGTCACCCGCAACGAGCAGTCACGCTTGCCGGCGGTTTCGAGTTCAGGACCAGAAGCATTTGCCGGGGTCTATGCAGTGCGACTGCGTGACGCGGGACTGCTGGACGACGAACAAATTCGATGGTGCCCGTCACTGGATCTGCCTGTGTCGGCCACCGACATGCCGCCTGCGGATTTGGTATCAGTCCAGGAACTGCACGTCGCGCCGCTGGACCGTTTACGAGAAATCCAGCAGTACGCGGGTGGTCACTACGCGTACACGTTGGGCGTGGTTGAGAAAGATCATTTGACGTCGCCGCGTTTCGAATCGCGATCCAGTTTTGCGGTGATGTCGGATGCTCCGCTGGCCGGCATTGCCACCGAATCAAGTTTGGCAGGATCGAATTTGGCCGGATCGATCGGACACGGTGGCGTCGGCATCAATGTGCTGTACGAAGACGGCCGAATCCAGTTTCTGCAAGTTCCATCGTTGGCATCGATTCCCGATCACCCGCTATTGAACAATCGGGGCGAGGCCGAAGCGGGCGTCAATGTGGATGACGCATCACTGGCACCAAGTTGGCGCCCCCCCTTTGTGAACGTGCGACAGCGGTAGCTCATCGCTGCAAGAGCTTCAACAGGCTTAGCTTCACACTCGACTCTCAGTGATCGATGCTAACCGCGATTTCGATCCTTCGGTGCCTCCCAATCATCGATCGCGACTTTGCCTAACAGTGATTTGTGGGTGGCCCTTTCTCGGCCGCCCTTTCTCGGCCTATCTCGCTCCTCTGAATGCGATTGGCGATTCGGTTCCAGTAAAAGCCCAGCCGCACCATTGCGTAAAGAATCTTCAAAATGATGCGTGACACGCGTCGCTTCTGCCCGTCTGTTTAAGTAGGGAAGGGCTGCTCAACCGACGTAACTCGATCTATCGCATCATGAAAAAAACCAAGACTGGAACAAATCGACGCTTTCGACGCCTGAATCATCAAGCACTCGAAACGCGAGCCATGCTAGCTGGCGACGTGGCTGGACCGTGGATGAACTCGTCCAACGCTCTGGATGTCAACAACGACGGCGAAGTCACCGCTGTCGATGCATTGATCGTTGTCAATCAGTTGTCTCGAGACGAGTCGTCGGCATCAACGGGTTCGCTATCAGACCAGTCGAGCATGGACGGCAATTCGACATTCTTTCGAGACACCAATGGCGATGGTGTGGTCACTGCGCTGGACGCATTGCTTGTCATCAATCACTTGGCCGAAGCGGAACTGGCGGCGGCGCAATCACCGGCCATCGACGAGGATGGATTTCAGTGGGATATCAAATTTGGCCCCGATTCGCCGCTTGGGACAGACATCCACGCGGACTCGTCAAACGGTTCAACTTTGCTACGGTCAGTTGATGGGCAGATTGGATTCGAATCGCACATCGATCGTGCCGGCGACGTGGACTGGTTCACGGTGGAGGCAGAAACCAACGCGATCCACCTTGAAGTTCGCAGCGCCGACGGCCAAATTTTTTACCAAGTTTTCGATACCGCTGGAAACGAAACAATGCCGGTCGCGTCGCTGACAGGATCAGGCGTGTCAACCGCCAGCACTTATCTGACCGGCGGCTCCAACCGCTTGCTCGTGCGGATTGACGGCGACGTCGGGCGGTACGCGTTCGAAATTTCCGACACCGGTTATTATCCGAACTCAATCGCAGGGCGTTCGACGGACTCTGGCGGAGTCGTCAATGTGGATCGGCTTGAAGCAAACGCACGCATGATCGTTGCCAACTACCAAGCCTCATCATTGGATGTCTCTCCCGACTCAAATCACGGTGATGATCTCCATCGTGATTCGCCGATGGCGGCAACGCCTTGGAGTGCGGATGCGAATCACACCCGATCCTCGTTCATTGATGTCGCCGGTGATCGGGATATGTTTCGTGTCTACAACATGGGCGGAGTGATTTCGTTTTCGGTTCACTCTGATGAGATTTCAAATATCGAACTCAACGCGTTCGATCACGAGGGCAACTCCATTGCCGCCATTCGCGAGCAAACTGGCGACGGCGTCTATGGTTTTGACTTGGGCAGTTATGACTTTCCTTCCTACTTGGATTCCAGTGGAAGAACACGAAACGGAATCTTCGTCCAGGTATCGGCGGGGAGCGGTCAGACGGGACAGTATACGATCGTGCGTAACGGCAAGGGGCTCCACGGAGTGCTGGTCGATGCTTTGCCAACCGAGGAATGGGCGGAGCATGTGAAAACTCAAACCGCGAGGAGTCTCGGTCGCAACGGCGATATCATTGGGTTCGATGCACACGGAGCGGATATCCAAACCGCAACCAACGTGGAGCTTGCGGCGCCCGTGGTTAGCGTTTCGTCGTTCCTTGACTCACCCACCGACAAGGATGCATTTCGATTCACGGCCAAGACCGATGAAATCGTTTTGGCAGTTGAGCTTCACGGCGACTTGGCTCGTTTTGACGAAGGGGCCGTTACCTTATTCGATGCGTCAGGTAATCGACTGGACGCCTTCCGCCCCGGAACGACGGCAACGACCAGACATAGTGGTTTGGAACGTTCGGGCTATTACCGCGTGGTGCCGGGATCAGAATATGTTGCCATCGTATCGGCTGAAGGCGAGAGTGCTTTTGGGAGATACCTGGTTTCAGTCGAATCCGTCGGGCATGTTGAAACTTTTTTGGATGTAGACAGTGCGATCGACGTCACCTTCTCTCGCGACCATTTGTTTCGCGGCGTTCAGATATCCAAGCATGTAGCCGAAGTAGGCGGTTTTCTGACCAACGACAATCCAGTTGACCTGTATCGTTTTTCGACCGACGCGATCGACACAAAAATCACGGTGGACGGATTCGGTCCGTTTGAAATGCAGCTTTATGATTTAACAACAGGCGATAAAATCAACCAGGAAACGGACTTCCGTTGGATCGAGGAAACGCTCCCAGGTGCCAACGACAATCTGGTCCGAGACTATCTTTTGGCGGTATGGAACCCAGGTCCCGATGCGGAGTATTTGATTGACATTGATCTCATCTCTCACACGATCGAGGACATCGACTCGGTCGGTGACACCGCTGAAACCGCGACATTCGTTGATGTTTCTGAGCAACACGTTTCACCACACATGGTCAGCAAGAGCGCTTCTTTCCACTTGTTCCTCGGTTCCAGCCAGGACGTTGATGTTTATCGGATCGTTGCCAACAACTCGGTCACCAACGTGTCAACGATCTGGCGAGACAATACATGGACGCGATCTCAGCACTTGAAAGTCGAACTCGTTGACTCCGAAGGGACCCCCGTTTCAATCTTGGGTGATTTCGGTCCGCGCGACGAACGAATGAAAAATCGCCGTCTCGAATTTGCAACCGAAGTCGGGCAGACGTATTACGTTCGTTTTTCGATCCTCGAAGGCGGACTGTTGTCGACGCATGTGATCATCCGCTAAGCAGCTATCCTGGGGCCGCAGTGAAGCTTGCTGACACACGTTCGCTCAGCGTTAATGGTTCAGCGGTTTGCTATGGCTGTGATTTCGGTTTCCATTTCCGGTAGCCGAATCCGCCGACCAATAACGCACCAAAAATCATCCCGCCGAGTGCTAGTAGGACTTGTCCCCATGCGCTGGTCAGGACAATTTTGTTGACCAGTCCAAAGTGCTGTTCCGTTGTCTTGGGCATTTGGCCGGTGTACTCGGCGACGTGATGCAGCAAGCTGACGGCAAGCGAGGCTTTCGGGATTTCCTTGTGGCACGCGATACAAGTGCCATCACGTTTGATGTGTTCCATTTCTTCTTTGTTGAACGCACGCGACAACTTGAAGTGATGTCCGACGGTTCCGATCTGGTTGCCGTCTTCGTCAACAATCTGTGACCAGTCATTTGCCAAGCCCTCGATTGCTTCCATTTGCGGCTGCGTGTTCTTGGGCAGAATCTTGCCATCCACGGTTTCTAAATCAACGGTGTGCTGTTCATCCCACGGCCGTGTCGATCCGATTCCCAGACCGATCGCCTTGTCCGACGCATGGCATGATTCGCAAGTACGCGCTTCCTTGGTCGACGTGTGTGGCTGCGTTGGGCTCATGTCGATCGCCAACTGGCCTTCGTCGCCGCCGCCTTCGGTACCTGGGTCCGTCCTGAAGATATGGTTCAGTAAGATCGGCTTGCCGTCTTGGCCAATCAACGTCACCGACGGTTGGCATCCTGGTGCCAGCGGCGTCACGCGACCTTCGCCGTTGATGCCCATCATCGGTTCTTCCCAACGCAAGTACGACCGCTGCTCGGTGATCTTGCCGGGAATGATCGTGTCGTAACCCGTTTCGCCAGGGTCAGCCGCGTGGGCCGCTTCCATGTGCTTTCGTCCGGCCGCAACCCAGTCGAAGTTTTCTTTCGACTCGTTGCATTCAGGGCATTTGTCTTTCTGGGAGTAATCAATTTTGACGTGACATCCATAGCACTGTGGCGTCCAACTGCTATGACACGTGTAGCACTCCATTCGGTCCAAATGCTTGGAAACGCCCATCATCGACACCATCCCGCGCTCGCTGATCTTCTTTTCTTCGACCAGTTTCTTCAGCGGCTTCATCGGAATGTCTTTGCCGGCGGCGGTGTGGACGATGATCTCGTCACCAACGCGAACGACGTTTTCGTACGGGTTGCCACGCGCCGTCAAAAGCAACCCATCGCGCACCGCAACAGGCGAGCCTTGTTTGGTATGCGGAAGCGAATCGGTTGCTGTTCCACGCGGTGAACCGTCGGCCGGTGACATCGCGAACTCGTCCATGTATCCGAGCGGCAATTCCCACGGGTACTTTTCCGGCGTTCCGTGACAGTCACTGCATTCGATTTGCACCGACGCCAAGTTGGCCGCCGCTAAGAAACCGTCGCCGTGAACATCAAGCGACGTGTGACAGTCTTGGCAAGTCATCCCCTTTTGGTAGTGAATGTCTTGCTCCATCGCGATGTAGTGCTTGGTGTGCAGCGCCGGTTGATCGCCGCCATCAGCGGCAAAGGGTGCGTGGTACGGTGATTCCATCAAGCCTTGAAACGACACGCCGATCCGTTTGCCACGATCATGACAAGTCGTGCAGGTCTCGACAGGAATTCCCGTGTAGGTTTCATCGTGAACGGTCACCTTGGCTTCGCGAGTTCCTTGAATCGAGTGGACCAGCATGTGCCCGGTCTTGTCATGGGGAATCGACTTGTCGTCGCCTTCGTAGAAACCTTCGTTGCCGTAGGGAATGTGACAGGACGAGCATCCCATGCCACGAAAATCGCCTCGCTCTTACCGGCCTTTGACCGCATGGTGGCAGCGTTGACATTCTTGCCGAATGTAAGTGAACGCAGCCAACGTTGGGTCGTCGTTGAGTTTGTCCAGGTCGTCGTAACCAAGCGCGTCGGGAAGCGGTTCGTGTTTCGAAACAAACACGTCCGGTTCGATTTTGGTTAAGCGTTCCATGTAGGCGCGATACGCATCGGTACCAAGCCTTGCACCGGGGTCGGTCGGGTTCTCGACCGCATAGTTGCCCCAGCGGTGGTTGTATCCGGTTAGTGAACCGAATGCCCAGCAATCGCCTTGGATCTTTCCCGCCTCGGTCATCATTAGGCTTTGCCACTGAACACGAACCTGGGTCGGGTGACACTGACCACAGGTCTGCTCGTTGACCCAGGGGCTGCCGGGATCCGCATAGAACGATTCGCCAGCGAACGTGCCGTGGGCAACGTCTTTGTCGATTCGTTCGTTGGGATCGCCGCGGTGGCACACCACGCATCCGGCTGGGTCGCCCATCGATGGGCCCAGCTCCATGATCTGCTTCATCATGCCCGAGTCGGCTTCACGAATCAGTTCAATGTCGCCGTGGCAGGCCATACAGCCGCTCGCCGCGGCACCGGGAAAGTGGTCGACAAGCTTGTCGGCGGCCGCCGAAATCGTGGTAATTCCCACGGTCAGGGCCAGGCAGATGAAACAACGAAGCAGCAGAAAAGACATATCGACCTGTGGGTTTCAGCAGATGAGGACCCCGATCGTACCACAGAAGCCCGCGTCACCCGTTTTTCACGCTGGCCCGTCGACGAAATCGAACAGGCCAGCGCGATTGGTCGATACTAAGTGGTCGCGACGAATTACTGCAGCACGACTTCTCGCTCGCTTGACTGTGTTGCCGTTGGGAAATCGTCGGGCGTTTCAGTCAATGTCACTTCGCCCGTTGCGGCCCATTCGGCGCCACGAACGACCACGGTGATGTAGCCCACGCAGGCGACTGATTTTTCGTCGTGTCCCATCGGAGTATGGAAGATCCGTCCCTTGCCGTAGTCGATCGTCATCAACATTGGTTCGTGGCGATCGGTGCCTTTGAATTTTGGGTCGGCGTACGCGGTCGCCAAAATCGACATGTTGTTCGCAGGGCCACGAAGCTGTTGATACAGTTCATCTTTGACGTGCATCCACGCGCGGGGCAGCCCCTTGGTGATGGGGTGGTCCGGGTCGCGGATCACGATCTGGTATTCGTGCTGGGGGCCGTGGTTGCCGCCGCTGCCCTTGGATTCATCGCGAACGACTTTGCCATCGTTGTCCAAGTAAACGTAGGGGCCAGAATTCTCGTTACGGCCATCCCAACCACCCAGTCCGATCATTTGGTTGAACGCGTCCCAGTCGCCAAACGAATTGTCTGCTGCGTGAACAACCACCATTCCGCCACCTCCACTGACATAGGCTTCCAATGCCGCTTGAGTTTCCTTCGGCCAAGGTGCAGCCTTCCAACCAAAGTTACTTAGCACGACGTCGTAGTCAGCAAAGTTCGGTTTGAAGTCTGGGTCGGTCTTCGGTTCGGCCAGATCTTCGTAAGTCTTGCCGTCGCCGAGCGGAAACTTCTCTAGCAAGTCGCCGCCTTTCCATGTGTACTTGGTTCGCTGGACATCGACGGTGAAGCGACCGCTGTCTTCCAAGTATTCTTTCATCATCATCGTGGTCTGCGGCCATGCCGTATGGTTGTTCTGTCCATCGATGATCAAACATTTCAGTTTGTCTTCGGCCGATGAAACAGTTGCTGACCCGATCGCAAAGACCGAAAGGAAAAGTAGAGTGAAGATTGGTTTCATGAATTTGCCATTGAGGTTGAGGTAGGTCGTGATCGTTCGTTTGTTGCGTTCAACACACGGTCAAGCTGATTGATACTCGGCCAGCTTCGTCATTGATTCTTTAAGGTTGCCGTACAGGTCACGATAGACTGGGAACAGTTGGTCGTATTTTTTAGCCGCGGCACGGTCGACTTTGGTTTCGTCTGCCACTTTAATCGTTGCTGAACACGCTTGCTCGATGGACTTGTACGCGCCGTCACCGACGGCAGCTAGCAGAGCGACGCCGAACGCCGGCCCTTGCTCGACTTCCAGCGTGGTTACTTTCTTGCCAAACACGTCCGATTGCATTTGTCGCCACATCGGGTTTTTGCTGCCGCCACCGGACGCGCGGACCTGCTTCACGGGAACACCCATCGAGGTGATGATTTCAAGGCTGTCGCGAAGCGCGAATGTGATGCCTTCCATCACGCTGCGAGTCATGTGGCCGCGAGTGTGAGTCAAGTTCATGCCGACAAAACTTCCGCGGGCATTCGGGTCGCCGTGCGGGGTCCGCTCGCCGTTGAGGTATGGCAAAAAGATCAGCCCGTCGGATCCTGCGGCGACGGCTTGCGCTTCTTCGGTTGCTGCGTCATAGCGTTTGTTCTTTGGTATGCCGGCCAAACCTTGCAACACCGAATCCACCCACCACTGCAGCGAACCGCCGCTGGTCAGGTTGACGCCCATCATGTGCCACTTGCCATCGACCGCGTGACAGAACGTATGAAGTCGTCCGTCGGGATCGTATTCAGGCTGGTCGCTGTGAACGAACATCACGCCGCTTGTGCCAATCGAAGTGCTCAGCACGCCTGTCTTGACGACGCCATTTCCGACCGCACCGGCGGCACAGTCGCCCGCACCACCGACGACCTTACAGTCGGTCGTTAGCCCCAGTGTCTTTGCCGCATCGGCGGTCAGCGTGCCGGTGACTTCATGACTCTCAACAACGCTTGGCAACAGACTAGCGTCCAAGCCCAACTTGCTGATCAGTTGGCTCGACCACTTTCGATTGACCACGTCCAACAGCAACGTGCCGCTCGCATCGCTGACCTCGGTAACGTACCCGCCGGTTAGTCGTCGGCGAATATCGTCCTTGGGCAACAGTACCTTTGCCAGCTTGTCGAAGTTGCGTTTCTCGTTGTTGCGCAGCCACAAGATTTTGGGAGCTTGGAATCCTGTCAGTGCCGGGTTGGCAACCATCTTGATCAGCGACTTGCGGCCACCGGCGGCGGTGGTGATTTCGTCGCATTGGGCTGCTGTGCGTTGGTCGTTCCACAGCAGCGCATTGCGGATGACATTGTCGTTCTTGTCCAGAAACACACTGCCGTGCATCTGTCCGCTCAAGCCGATTGCCTTCACATCTGCTGGCTTGACCTTGCTGGACTTCATCACGGCTCGGACAGTCTTTACAGTGCCGTTCCACCAATCCTCGGGGTCTTGCTCGGTCCAACCTGGCTTGGGTTGGTGCATCGGATACTCGGCATTGGCCTCGGCGATCACGTTGCCAGCTTGGTCGATCAGCAACGTTTTGGTGCCGCTGGTGCCGATGTCGATGCCTAGGTAGTAGCTCATGATCTATTCAAATCGTAGTGAGAAATCAAAAATGGTGACGAACGGTTCGCCGCTGGATTGAGTGTACGGGGCGAATCACCCAGCAACGTTTCCGGCGAACCGAACGGTAATATAGTTCGTAATGTCGTATTGCTGTTGCTGCGTCGCTATCCCTCCTTTTCGTTGAGCGTTTGACTTGTCATTTGAATCTGGCTCTGTGCATCGTGTGACCCGTCGGCAAGCGATCTCGCAATCCGCCACCTGCTTGGCTGGCATCACGCTGCTGGGCTGCAATCGCCCCGCCGAAGTGGTCGCGCCAGTCACTGCCGTGCGAACCGATATTCCACTTCGAATCACGTGGGTGGGCAGCCAAGACGACGCCGACGCGATCCAACGAGGCTGGTCATCGGTAAGTGAACAAGCGATCGCCGTCACTGCCATAACGCTCGATCGATCCGCGTCGATCCCGTCCATTGACGACTTGATCCAGCAAGCCAAAACGTGCGATCTTCTAAGCGTGCCCCTGATGATGGTCGCGGAACTGGTGTCAAGCCAGTCCATCGAATCGCTTACGGGCGATGCGATTAGTGCAATCACGTCAGACTTGATGCCGGCGATGCGCAGTGGAGCCGCTCGTTACGGCGGTGACACGTTTGCGATTCCCTATGCCGCAAATCTGCCGGCCTTGTTCTTGTCGGATAACCGTAGCGATACCGACATGGCGATGTCGTGGAAGGAATACGACGATCGGGTTGTTGCAGACTGGAAAGGCAAGGCGGGCGAGCCAACGACGGGCGGATGGGCGGCTGCGATGTTTCTGTGGCGATCGGTTGGCTCGGCCCAACGATGGCTGGTCAGTCGTGAAACGTTCGAACCTACGATCGACGACGAACCCTATGTGCAAGCGCTTGACCAGATGCGGCAGACGGTAGCTCGCTACGAAAAGCCGCGTCAAACGCCATCACAAATCTGGCAGGGATTACAGCAGCGCGAATTAGACGCAGGGATCACGTTTCCGACGAGCCAAGTGAACTCGGAAACGGAACTCGTTGCGACAGACCTGCCAGGTCCCCAGTCGAGTGGCCAGTCGTTACCTTCGCTCGCGTTTAGCCCTTGGCTGAACGTGATCGCGATGTCGACCAACTGCCGGCAAACCGATGCTTCCAAGGTCTTCATGGACTGGATCAGCGGCGGCGAGGGTAGCGAGTCGGCGAGGCAAACGGTCTCGCCGCACAGCGCGGTCCGGTCAAGTAACACGTCGTCGAACTTAGACGCGTACGCCGAATGGATTGAAAAGAGACTCGGGTCGCCCGTCACCCTGCCGTCGATGCAGTTTATTTCCGCGGGCCAGTACTACGCGGCGCTCGACAATGCGGTGATGGACTGCCTCGATGGAAAATCGACCGCTGCCGATGCGCTTGCCGGCGCAAAGTCACAGTGGCAAGCGATCACCAAGCGAGTCGGTGTTGACGTGCAACTGCGTGCATGGCGCCGAGCCAACGGCATGCGTGCCTAGCCAATCGTTTGGCCCCGACCTTTACTGGACCTCGCAGACACCATTCTTGGCGCATAAAAAACACGCCGTGTCCAAATGACCCGGCGTGTCTGATTAGCTTGATTTCGAACGCGAAACTATTCTTCGCTACCTGCAGCGACTGCTTCGGGTTCTTCTTGCGGTGCTTCACCTTCGAATGCAGGCCGCTGAGCCGACCGTTTGACCCGATCGTTCTTGCCAACGAATTCCAAGATTGCACGTTCTCCGTTATCACCCAAGCGAGGCTTGGCCAAACGAAGGATGCGTGTGTACCCACCGGGTCGGTCGACGAAACGCGGTGCGATCGTTTCGAACAAAATTGCGGCTGCTTCCTTGTCACCGATCAACTGAACGACGCGTCGACGTGCGGCGACAACGGGTGCACGTGCGGCTGCCCACTTGGACCACTGATCGCTGGTGCGCCACTTCTTCCATGCATCCGAACCGCGTTCCGCAGGTGCGGCAAACTTTTCGGCTTCTTCGGCAGCGGAAAATGACTTCTTAGCAATCGTGATGCACTTTTCAACAAGAGGACGAACCTCTTTGGCCTTGTGCAAGGTAGTCGTGATACGGCCGGCGACCTTAGGAGCGTTGTCGTCGTAAGTCGCGTCGCGTTCTGTCAAAAACAGAGCACTGGCGAGGTTCTTCAGCAAAGCTTTACGGTGGCTCGGGCTGCGACCGAGCGTGCGGCCTCGTCGTCGGTGACGCATGGCGAAATGTCCGTCAAATAGTTTTCAAGGTGATGTTAAATGGGCAACGCAAGCGAATCAAAGCAAGCCGCTTAGAATAGCGGTGCGTTTGGCACTCGCATGCCGAGGTGCAGTCCGTACTGAGCAAGCTTCTCGCGAGTCTCGTTCAGAGTGGTGTCGCCGAAGTTGCGCACTTCAAGCAGACTGTCTTCGGTTCGCTGGACTAAGTCACGAACCGTTTGAATGTTTTCGCTTTCCAAGCAATTGTTGGCTCGCACCGACAATCGCAAATCGCCAAGCGTCATGTTTAGCTTTGCTTCAAGCTGAGCCTCGGGTGATCCTGCACCACCGCGAGCGGCCGAGAAGATGCTTGGGCCAAGTTCGCGGTACTGAACGAATGGGTTCAAGTGCTTGCGAAGGATCTTGGCGGCTTCGACCAAGGCCAATTCAGGGCTGACCGATCCATCGGACCAAATTTCCAGGTTCAGTTTGTCGTAGTTGGTCTTTTGGCCAACACGCGTTTCTTCGACTTCGTATCGAACCCGAGTGATCGGGCTGAACACTGCATCGATTGGAATGATTCCGATTTCGTGATCGACGGAGCTGTGTTCGGTGCTCGGCACGTAGCCGCGACCGTTTTCAACAACCATTTCCATCATGAACGGAACATCGGACGTAAGCGTCGCGATGACGTGGTCCTTGTTGATGATTTCGACATCCGAGTCGGTTTGAACGTCGGCGCCGGTTAAAACGCCAGCCTTGTTCGATTCGATTGTGATCACGCGAGTTGCTTCGCTGTGATTGCGAACCACCAAGCTCTTCACGTTCAGAACGATCTGGGTAACGTCTTCGACGACACCTGGGATCGAGGTGAACTCGTGCTGAGCACCGCGGATCTTGATTTGCGTAACGGCGCTGCCCATCAAGCTGCTAAGCAGGACGCGGCGGAGGCTGTTGCCAACGCTGGCGCCAAATCCACGCTCGAAAGGTTCGGCGACGAATTTACCGTAGGACGATGTCAGGGTATCACGGTCAACTTCCAGGGCGGAGGGAAGTTCCATGCCACGCCAACGAATATGCATTGTCATGTGACCTCAGTTCTGTGGGACCAGATGTGAGAGAGGAGTGCTTTGGCGAAAGAGCGTTCAGGACGAAAAACGGCGAGTGCGGGCAAGCCGAAAAACCCTGTAAACGCTTGGCTAAACAAAAGCCGACGAATTAGACGCGGCGTTTCTTACGAGGACGACAACCGTTGTGCGGGATTGGCGTTACTTCCTCGATCACCTTCACATTCAAGCCAGCAGCCTGCAGCGACGTGATGGCGCTTTCACGTCCCGAACCGGGACCCTTGACCTTCACTTCACAGTCACGCATGCCAAACTTCGTTGCTTTTTCAGCGGCTTGCTGTGCAGCACACTGGCCAGCGAACGGAGTGCTCTTGCGGCTTCCCTTGAAACCACTTGTTCCAGCACTGGCCCAGCAAAGGGTGTCGCCCTTGGGGTCCGTGATTGTCACAGTTGTGTTGTTGAAGGTCGCGTGAATGTGCGCGATGCCACTGCTGACGTTGCGACGAACGCGTTTCTTTTTATTGGTCTTTGCCACTGCAAAGGTCTCGTGATGGCTGTGAGGTGATTGGCTTGAACAAATTGGATCGGCGGCTCGCCGGCCGGCGTCTTGGACAGGAATCCAATGCCGGGCGTTTGGCTAAGCCGCAATAACTGAAGCAGTCGGTAAACACCAAGGACTATCGAAGATCCTTGACGCCCTTCTTACCGGCAACCGTCTTCTTAGGCCCTTTACGGGTTCTCGCGTTAGTCTTGGTGCGTTGGCCGCGAACCGGCAGGCTCGAACGGTGACGCATACCGCGATACGACTTAATTTCTCGCAAACGGCTGATATTTTGAGCGACTTGGCGGCGAAGAGGACCTTCAACCGTGTAATCACGCTCAAGCATCGCAGCGATTTGACCGAGTTCGTCCTCGTTCAGCTCGCTAGCCGGCCGATCTGGATCGATACCCAACTTCTCGCAAACCTGGCGAGCGGTACGTAGCCCGATGCCATACAAATAGGTCATCGAGTATTGGATTTTTTTGTCGTTGGGAATATCAACGCCCATCAAACGGGGCATAACCAGACTCCGGTGAATGTTTCATCAGGTAGTTCAACGTAAGCGGACACTTACACAAAAATCTTGCAAAGGTCCCGCCAAGAATCCCGGAATATACAGACCGGCCCCCTTTTTGCTCAAGTGGCAAGAGGCATGATTTTTTTAGGAATTTTGACGAACCAGCCGAATAAACTCAGTTGGCACGTCGTCGCGGTCCGATGCGGGGACTCGAGTTTGCTCTAAAACCCGGAAATTCGATAGGTCAATCGATAATTTGGTGTCGCCCAAAACTCCGGACCAAACTCGCGTCAACCAAATTTCTTTGCAACACGGAAGCAGTTGTCGATAGATTTCGGCACCTCCGACCACAAAAACCGGCTCCTGGCCAGCCATCAAAACTGCTTTTCCAGGATCTGATGCCCGGTCAACCCCTTCGGCGTGCCAAGATTCGTTG
>JBAUHR010000526.1:0-3015 GCA_049680385.1 Rubripirellula sp.
GCAAGAACGTGACGGTCCAGGTCTGCCATCCCGGCGCGTCACGAACCAATTTGTTGAAGGACACAGCCAGCGCCTTCAACAAGATCGTCTGGTCCATCCTCTCTCGCATCATCGCGCAATCCGCCGAGAAGGGCTCCTGGCCCGAAGTGATGTGTGCGACAGAAGCGAATGTCAAATCACGAAAACTTTATGGCCCAACAAGACGATCACAGATGGTCGGTCCCATCGACGAGTGCCCGTTAGACGAGTGCGCACTGGATCGGGAAGCGGCAACAAAACTCTGGACTCTATCTGAGCAGAAGACGTCCTTGAGCTGGTCGCCATAATTCCTGGCGTTATTGTAGTGGACGAGGCAACGAGTCCTTGCCCCAACAGGATCCCAGTTCTTCTTTCACGAATCACATCACAAACTCGGTCGAAGAGTCATCAGTGAATAATCGACTTACCTATTTTTTACTTTGCGTCTTCGCGCCTTTGCGTGTTCGTAAGGCAGACGGAATCACGCTGGCGCACGCAAAGTCGCGAAGGCGCAAAGGCTTTGGGAGCGAGCGAGTCGGGCTAGCCGTTGCGATCGCCATGGCAGTCACGGGAAACGCGTTGGCGCAAAAACAAGGCGGTGGTAGCCGGCTCGGCGGCTACACAGTACCGCCGCTGGTGAACAATGTTCCGGATCATTCCTTCAACATTCTTGTGGGAAGACTGACCGACAACAGCGGAACCGTTCGAGTGATCTGTCACAGTGACGTGAAAGCGCATCTGAACTATGGCGATCAGTCTGGCAAGATCTCAAGTAAAACCAAAGTCCATCAGCTTCGAGCCAGTGAACCATTCGACTTCGTCATCAATTCTCTCAACAAAAACACGCGATACTATTACCGGCTTGTCTACGAAGCAGACGACAAGACGGTGGAAAGCGACGAGTACACTTTTCACACGCAGCGATCTTCTGACAGTCCGTTTGTCTTCACAGTACAGGCGGATTCGCATCTGGATGAGAACACGAGTGGTGAAGTCTATTTGCAGACTCTGACAAATGCGCTGGGCGATCAGCCCGACTTTCATTTCGCTCTTGGTGACACGTTCATGACCGGCAAGTACGTGAAACCCGAGCTTTCACTGCCTCAGTATCAGGCCCAGCGTTACTACCTTGGTCACTTGTGCCATTCCGCCGGGTTGTACTTTGCTCTGGGCAACCACGATGGCGAATCCGGCAATCGCGGATCGAACGTTTGGGCAACAACGACTCGCAAACGCTACCTCCCTAATCCGTTTCCGAATGATTTCTTTACTGGCAACTCGCATCGCGAAGCAGAAGTCGGTCTGCCGGAGAACTACTACCAGTTCGAGTGGGGCGATAGTCAATTCATTGTGCTTGATCCGTTTCGTCACACAACCATTCGCAATCGAGGCGGGCGAGGTGACAACTGGAACTGGACCCTCGGCGAACATCAGTATCAGTGGTTGAAACAGTCGCTGGAACAAAGCGATGCGAAGTTGCGATTTGTGTTCTTGCATCATTTGGTGGGTGGCAGCGATCGAAACCAGCGAGGTGGAGTGGAGGCTGCGCCCATGTGGGAATGGGGCGGTAAAGGCGAGTCAGGGGAGAACGAATTCAAACAGAAGCGACCGAATTGGTCGAAACCCATCCATCAAATGTTGGTTGATCATGGAGTCGACGTTGTCTTTCACGGGCACGACCACATGTTCATCAAGCAGGATCTCGATGGCATTGTCTATCAACTCGTTCCGCAGCCGGGGCATCCGCGCAGCGGCACGAAGCGTGCAAAAGAATACGGCTATCTCAGTGGCGACATTCAAGGCAGCAGCGGGCATGTACGTGTTCGCGTCAACGGAGATTCAGCTCGTGTTGACTACGTCCGAGCGTTTCTTCCAGTGGCGCAGCCCGGTTCGCGGAAGAATGGTGATGTGAGTTATTCGTACATGCTGGATGGGGAAGGCGCACGCAAAGACGCGAAGGCGCAAAAGAAGAATGAGGAAGAATGAAACTGATCACAGAACTTTGCGTCCTTGCGCCTTTGCGTGAGCCCCTCGTTAGCCTCAATCATTCATTCCATTCGCGATACGGGAAATCCCATCCTTGATCAATTCAGCGCCAAAATCAATCAACAGTCCAAGTCGTTTGTCATTCAGTCGAATGTATGTCAGCAACTGTTTCTTATGGACGGGATGGACAGCTTCGACAGATTTCAGTTCGACGATGACCAATCCCTCCACGATTATATCGGCTTCAAAACCCTTTTCAAATTCAAGCTCATCTCAAACGATTGGCACGCCGACTTTTGCCAGAACGTTCAAACCTCGTTTCCTCAGTTCGTAGACCATCACTTCCTGATAAACCGACTCCAACAGCCCCGGACCGAGACCAACATGAACATGATACGCCACATCGACAATCACTTTCGCTACTTCGTTTTCATTCATCTTTCACTCTTGAATGTTTTCTTTTCACTTGCGAACCGAACCATTTCTCTGATTCTCCGAGAAATCAAATTCTCACGCGAAGACGCCAAGACGCAAAGTGTCTCGCTCTCCGGCGTACTTCTTTTGCGCCTTCGCGACTTTGCGTGAGCCCATTCACTGCGTTCCTAAACTTTTCTGCTACTTGCATCAACGCATTTGCCCATGTGACTTGGGCTGATCGAAAACGCACCGTGGCGACCAGTTGGTCTTGCCTGAATAGCATGTGCCAGTGATGGTAGTGGACAAGGCAACGATTCCTTCCTATCGTTCGTGCTGGGACTCGTTGACTCGTCCACTACGTCAGCAATTTCCCGCTCCATCTATTGCTAAACAGACGTCGGCCCATCGTTGCCTTTTGTTTTCTCACTAGCTTAGAAGCGTGCCCCCATGATTAATCGTCGTCACCTACCGCAGGCCGTGATTTCATTCGCACTGTTTGCCGCGATGTTTTCTGCGCTGCTTCCTTCATCCCTTTGCGCTCAGGAATCTTTTCGCTATCAGCCCGACTGGGATTCGATTCGCAGCCGTTACGAA
>JBAUHR010000527.1:0-4481 GCA_049680385.1 Rubripirellula sp.
GCCTCGACCGGGCGGCGCATCAAAACCAGGCGGTGGGCCCGGCGGTGGTATCGCCAACCAGCTTTGTGCCAATTCCGAAAGAGCCCAATAGTCGACCGACTGATCAGCCAGATCGCTGACGACCAAACCGCGCAACGTCAGCCACTTTGGTTCATCGCTTTCTTGCGACAACTGCTGTCGATACTGGCTAACGACTTGCGCGAATGCCTGGTCGTGCCCGGTATACAAAAACAGCGATGGCACGCCCCACCACTGCGGCTGTGCGGTCGAAGCGCCCGTGTCCAAAGCAATCCGGTAGTCGTTGGCAGCTTCGGGCCAAAGACGAATGCGTGCGTAGAGTTGGGCGCGTTGAACGCGTGGCAGAAAATACGTCGATTGAATCGCCACGGCGGCGTCGTAGTCTCGTGACGCCTCGCTCCAACGACCTGCATCGGCGTGCGTCTGACCACTGGCGACCAACACATTCGCCTCCGCCAAGTGCTCGGCAAACCGTTCGACTTCTTGCTTGGCCGCAATCGCTTCGACCTTCGCGCTCATCGCTTCACGCAGCGCCGCGTCTTTGCCGTTTCGCTCTTTGATCGCCTCGGACATTTGCCACAAACTGGCCGCAGTCCCCAGCACCAACGACAGCCCGACCAGCGCAGCAGTCGCGATCGCCACGCGATGACGACGAGCGAATTTTTGAAACTGATACACCGCGCTCGGCGGACGCGCGATAATCGGTTCGCCACTGAGGTAACGACGAATGTCGTCCGCCAACGACGCGGCCGAATCGTATCGCCGCGACCGATCCTTTTCGAGCGACTTCATCACGATCCAGTCCAAGTCACCACGCAGAGTCGACGCGAGTCGCCCCGGTTCAACGCGACGTGAATCGGCAATGGTGGAAAGCGCATGATCAAGCGTCGAAAGCCGAGTGCTGGGCCGCGGCGGTTCTTCGTCACGAATGATCTGGCGCAGCTCGTCGTAACCAGCCGAATCCATCCGCCCGCGATCAAACGGCGTGGTCCCAGCAAGCATTTCGTACAACAACACACCGAGCGAATAAATATCGCTGCGAGTGTCGATGTCCAGCCCGCTCATCTCAGCCTGCTCGGGGCTCATGTACAGCGGCGTGCCGATCATTGCGTAGAATCGCGTGTAGATCGTTTTGTCAGTCAGTTTTTCGCCAATTGCTTTGGCGACGCCAAAGTCGATGACTTTCGCAACTGGTTTGCCATCGTGCAGCGTGACCATGACGTTGGACGGCTTGATGTCACGGTGAATGACGCCTTTTTGATGCGCGTGATGAACGGCCGAGCAAACGTCGACCATCAAACTCAAACGCTCGCGGACACTCATCTGTTGCTTGTCACAGAACTCGGTGATCGCCAAACCGCGAACAAGCTCCATCGCAAAGTACGGCCGATGGTCGGTTGTGACGCCGGCATCAAAGACCTGCGCGATGTTGGGATGATTCATCAGCGCAACGGCCTGACGCTCGGCCTCGAATCGCGCGATCACTTCTTTCGATCCCAGTCCAGGCTTCACGATCTTGAACGCGACGCGGCGGCGGACCGGTTGTGATTGTTCGGCGACAAAGACGAGCCCAAATCCGCCCTCGCCGATTTGCTCCATCAACTTGTAAGGACCAATCTGCATCCCGATGTGGTCGACCGGATGATCGACCGAATGTTCAACCGGAATCGACGGTCGCGACAGATCACCACCGATGGGATGATCCAGCAACGCGGCGGGCTGCTGATGCGCAATCAGCAACGCCTCAACCGATGCACGCAGTTCGCGATCGTCGCCGCAAGCCGAATCCAAATAGGCGACCCGATCGTCGAGAATTTCCTCGTCAATCGCTTGCAGAAAAATCGCTCGTTCGGTTGGATTGGGCATCAAATCATCACGACAAAAACGTAGCGAAACACGTCAACGGTTTGTCGATTTATGCGTTGGTTCAGAGACAACGATCAGCCGACGGGCGATAGCCCACGTTTAACGTCACAGAACCGAACGCTAGCACGTTCCGGCTGATTAAAACGACAAACCCTCAAGACTATTGTTCAGCATGGAACACAAGACAATCATTGAGGTCGCCCGCCAGGGTGTTGACCAAATCCAGGACCAAATCCAGGACCACCACCAGGACCAAACGGAGGCGGAGCTTGCAGCTTTTGCTGCTGCTCGGCGGTCAGGATTCTGCTGAGTTCTTTATCAACGGTCGCTTGCAGATCACGAAGCTGCATTTGTTGCTGGTCGGTTAAGCCCAGCGACTGCATCACGAAGCCCGGCAGAATTTCGCCTGGCCGAGGCGGACCACCACCGGGATGCATCCCACCAGGCGGTATTCCGCCACGGCGCTGCCCGATTCCTTGACCGTGCCCACCTGGGCCACCATTACCAGGGCCACCCGCACTTGGGCCATGACGAAAATCGGCGGACGGCGTGCCGCGATAATTCCGCGGGACGACTGGCCACTGTTCCGTCATGAAGTAAGCGTAGGTCCCGTCGGGATACTCGGGCGTGATCGTGAACCGACCATTGCACTGATCCAAATCTCCCGAACCTTCAACGTACTGATAGTCGCGAACGAACGTACCGTCGTACTTGCCGCCCGGCGCGTTGCCACCGGGACGATCACCTTGCTTGAGCTGGTAGCTTGAAACCAGTTTTTGAATCGGCGAACTCGCATCTTTTGGGTCGCTGTATCCATAGACAGCGTACATCGGAAATCCGTCCGCAGCCCAACCGACTAGCGGCGAGTGCGAACCGGCCTTGATTTCGATCGAGTCGATCAGCCCGGTCGGCAACCCGTGGTAGTGATACTTGCCGGTCGGTTGAACGTGCGCGTGTGAGACATCGATGCCAAGATCAATCGCACCGGAAAGCGGCTCGTACTGCCAACCCGGTTCCCCATCATAAAATTCGGCTGCACCGGGATCGAACGGAATACCATTGACCGCAACACCAAACTCACCATGCATGGATGAGATCTGGTCCGCAATTTCGGGTTTGGCCGGCACACGGTATTCATGTCGCTGGACACTGATCCGATTCGGGTTTCCCGGGTTCGGAAACACGCCCGTTTTATGATTCGGAATGCCGTTCGAAACGATCACTCGGTCGTCACCTTCGATCGTGATCGTGACCTGACTTTGTTCGGCGGGCGACTGCGTCGCGGGCAACGGCCGCAGTGTTCCTTTCTGTTCGATTCGATGCATGCGAGGCGGCGGCGGTTGCTGGGCAACCAGATAGGCGAACGAGCCAAGCATGGTTGGCACAAGGAACAACAGAGACTTTTTCACAAGAAGGAATCCTGGTTTTGGACCGGAAGCACGACGACTATTCGCCAATGCAATACAGCGACTGGTCGCTGCGGATGTAGAGCTTGCCATCCGAAACCGCCGGCGATCCGTTGAAGTCGGTTTCATCACCGGCCAGTACGTTTTGCGAGACCGGCTTGAACTCCTCCGTCGGCTCATAAACAAACGTGCCGCTGCGACGAGTGACCACGTAAATGTGCTTGCCGATCATGACGGGTGACGCATAGACCGGACGACCGTTTTGCAAGTTATCAACGCGTACGCGATAGACGACTTCGCCATCTTTGGCCGACGTGCAGTACGCGATTCCCCGGTCATCGATCCAGTAGAAACGACCGCCTGCCAGCAGCGGCGTGGCCACGTAGGAACTGGACCGATTCGTCCAAACGACTTTCGAATCCGTGACGTCATCTTTGCCACCGGCTTTGACGGCGATGCTGCCGGATGCACGATAGCCACCAAAGCTATAAATTGTTTCGCCATCGACAATGACAGACGGCGACACATTCCCAGTCATGGGTGACTCGGCGAACCAATTCAGTTTGCCCGTAACGGGATTCAATGACCAGATTTCGCTCGGCACGCTGATCACAAGCTCTTCTTCGCCACTGTCCAACTCGACAAGGCGTGGCGTGCCGTACGTCAATTCGATCATGCCGGCTTCTTGACGCCAGATTTCTTTACCGGTCGTTTTGTCCAGCGAAATAATCGACTTTGATTCCTCGGCCGCGTTGACAATGACGCTGTCGTTGAACAACACCAAACTGGCCGCTGAACCCCATTGCCGATTGCTGGAGCCCTTGCCGACATCGACGCTCCAGTTCTTCGTTCCATCCAAACTGATCGAATGCACGCCGCCTTTGCCCAGAAAGACGTAGACGTTTTCACCATCAGAAACCGGCGTGTTGCTGGCGTAACCGTGTTCGGTGATGTAGCCCTGGTACCCGTCTTCGCGATAGTCGATCGGAAAGTCGATCGACCATGACTGATCGCCAGTATTTTTGTCGAAGCACAGCACTTGTCGTTTGGCTGCGTCGGCGTCTTTGCCGGCGACATAGCAAGTCACGATGACCTTATCGCCAACGATGATCGGGCTGGACGAACCGCTGCCCGGCAAATCGACTTTCCAAGCCAAGTTGTTCGTTTCGTCCCATTTTGTGGGGACAACAT
>JBAUHR010000528.1:0-10857 GCA_049680385.1 Rubripirellula sp.
CGTGCTGGCTGGGACGGCCAGCAAAACGGCGGCGATGATGAAGCGTTTCATAGGATGGCTCGGGTGTTGAAGGCGTTGTCGGTTTTGCTGAACGAATTTATTGAACGAATTTATTGAACGAAGAAAAGGCCCTCGTCACCCCGCAGGGCAACGAAAGCCGGTTGGATATTGAACGTGCGTTAGCGGTGATTGATGAATCGGCCGTTTGTTCCGTTGTTGAAAGGACCATTGCTGACAGGACGGGTCTGGTAGGTCGGTTGGCCCCACTGGCGAGTATGGCTGTTGGACCAAGCATTGGTGTTTTGGCCGAATCCCGTTGATTGGCTGCCGCCGTAGACTTGGCCGTTTTGGATGCCGGTTTGACCACCCGAGATGACGCGGCGATTGCCGCCAGTGCTGGTCACGCCACCGTGGCTGAAGTGGCTGCCGCCTGGTCCGATGTTCAGGTTCATGTTGTGAGCGACCCCGCCCGGGCCGGCTCCGGCCCCGATCGAGTTGCTGATCGCTAAGCCGTTTGGACCGGCCCCGAGAGCGAATCCGTGGCCGAATTGCATGCCGTTCTTCGAGCTGCTGCGGCTTTTGACGATCGAGATCGGGCCGGTCTCCGATCCGCCTGCTCCGGCGAATCCGTTGCCGATGTCGACCCAAGATCCAGCCGACTGGGCCGAGGCGGTTGACGCGGAAAGCGAAACGACAGCGGCCAAGGCTAGGCCAGCGAAAACGGTGCGAGCGACAGTGGTGATGGTGATCGAGTGAGTCATGGAATTTCTCAGTTCTGGGCGTTTGCGGAGACGTTGGCGACCCGTTCGGCCGCCTCACCAAAACCTGCGGCATTTCTTTCAAAACCCCTTAACGGTTTCTCGGAAAGTTTTTCTCGGCTACTCCGGCGTCCACCAAACTCGGACGTCATCCAGCTTGATTCGCCCTTCACCCGACACTTCGATCCGCAGCGTCGCATCGGTCACCGGCGGCCAAGTTTGGTCGGTGGTTTGGAACTTGCCTTCGGCGGCGGTCCACTGATCGGCCGACGGTTGGAATTCGATGACTTTCGTTTCGTCCATCCAAACTCGGCAACTCGCCGGTCGGCCGTCGACCGTTTTCGCCCAAATTTCGATTCGGTAATTCGATGCCGGTTGAACCGGAAACACCTGAGTTACGTTTCCGCTGGTCGAGGCGGGGATCATCAAACACTGATCGCCGTCATGTGAATCACTTGGAATCACACGGGCGTCTGCGTTGTCCGTCCAGTAACGGATCGAGCCAAGTTCGAAACCACCGTTCAGCACTGCAGCTCGCAGCGGACCCTCATTGGCGACGGGGACTTCAAAGTCGCTGATCCGTGGGATCGACATCAACGATTCCAAGAACGTTTTCATCGCCGGCAGCTTTTCGTTCTCGGGTGCAATCTTCTGCATCGAACCGTAACGCAGCCCCAGCGGCCGAATCACCGTCAGCATCAAGTCAGTCGCCGGTTCTAAAACGCGAGCCCGCTGGATCGACTCTTTCGATTCTTTGTAATGCGTCGTAGCACCAAAAATCCTGGCTTGTCCCAACACGGCTGCCGCTCGGTGGTCGGTCGTTCTTGCTTTGGTGAAGGCTTCACGATACGCCGTCATCGCTTCGGCAAACCGGTTGCGGTGTTCGAGACATCGACCAATACCCCAGTCGATCCATTCATGATTTGGGTCAATGCGTTTGGCGGCGGTAAGGTGCACTGTTGCTTTGCTGATTTGCTCGGCACTGGGCCGTTCGTCTCGCAATTCCAACAATCCGGCCACGGCGTGAGCGAGTGCCGAATCCGGTGATCGCCTAAGAGCTTCCTCCGCAGCCAGCTTCGCTTCATCGAATCGATCCTGGCCAAGTCGAATCGATGCCAGCAGTGCGGGGAACTTTGGATCGTTGGCCGATCGATCCGCCATTGCTTTAACAACCTCGGCCGCTTCTTCGCGGCCCCGCAAATCATCCGCACGGACCAGCGATGCGTCGACGATCGGCACGAGCGCGAGAGTCAATTTCGACGTCTCGGTGAACCGATCGATCGCGCGGTCGACACGTGCCGCATCAACAGGATCAAAGTCGTAGATGGCCAGCCCATGTTGCCAGCCGACCCATGCCTGTTCGCCTTCGGCTTGGTTTCGCGACAAACGATCGGCTTCGGTTGCATCCGCCAAACTCCATCGGCGAAGTTCGGCGGATCGGCGTTTGCGATCGGCTGCGTCGAATTGTGAATCTGCCGCTGGCAAACGCTCGATCAATCTTGCTTGGGCGCGATAGATCGATGATCGATCGGCAAACGCAAAGCATTTCTGCGGTTCGATCGCGATGCAGCGTCCGATGGCCTGGATCGCGGCATCGTATTGGCGTGGGTCGTCGCCACCGTCACGCTGGGCCATCAAGAATTCGACTTGCGCAAGCGCCAAACTGGTCCAGTAATGGTTGGGACGCTGAGTCGACGCGCGAAGGAACAAGTCGCGCGACGTGACCAGTGAATCGTTGCCTTGATAATTGCGAAAGAACAATTCGAAATTTGGGTCCATCGCCGCAATCATCGACAATACGCCTAGACCGTGCGAATCGGTCGCCGTCTGAGTCAACCCGAGCTCGCTGGCGGCCAATCGCGATCCCTTCATCAACCGAAACTCGGCCGCGCGGCGATACCAGTGGGCGGCTTCGGAACGACGAAACATTTCGATTCGCCGGCTGACGATTTCAGCCGATTTGCATTCACTCTTGCCTTCACTGGTGCGCAAGAAACGTCGCGTCGCGCCGAACAGTCCCCCGTTTGAGGTGATCCGGCCGATCCCCGTCAATCGCGTTCCGGCGGTCTTGATCAACATCGCGTCGAGCAACATCCATTGTTGGTAGACGTCCCACCGCAACCGGTCTGCCTGTTCGGGTGAAAGATCGCTGGCCGGCAATCGGAACCACCAATCGGGATGCTCCCAAACGCCAAGCGATTCCAACGAAGCACGACAAGCGGCAATCGAACGGCTGTCACGGGCTAGCACGTTATAGAGATTGGTTTCGTCAGCGTATTGATAGAAATCGACAACGCGGCTCAGCTCGATCGCTTTCTCGGCGGTCTCGTCCTGGATGTCGCGCAGTTCGGGTTCTTCGTCCAGCAAATCGATGGAGCGATTCAAGACGCCTAACGCCGATGAGTATCGATCAGCGGCAACTTCCTTCTTGGCTAAATCGATCGCGCCTTCGGCAGACGTTCGCAGCTCGATCAGTCGTCGGGTGGACACGACATCAAGCGCCAAAGCGTTGGCGTTATTTTCTCGTTCGATGCGAAACTGTTTCGCCTTTAGGGTGTTCCAAATTGCGGACCCCGATATCGAACCGACCGTGACCAGCGTCGCTGCGACAGCCGCTGAATACGCCAGGGTGCGGTGGCGGCGGACCCAGCGGCCGATTCGCACCGGTCGTGAATCGCGATGAACCGAAACCGGTTCGTCCGCAAGCCATCGTTCGATGTCCGTCGCCATCTCGGCAACACTTTCGTAACGATCGCGGGGTTGCCGCGACATGGCTTTTAAACAAACCGCCTGCAGCGACGGTGGAACATCAGCGACGATTTCGCGTGGCGGTGGAAAGTCGCCGGCGATGATCCGAGGCAGCAAGCGCTTGATCGAGTCGTCACGATGCGGCGGAAGTCCGACCAAGATTTCGTACAACGTTGCGCCCAACAGATAGATGTCCGTTCGCGTGCCGATCTCGTCGATTCGTCCGTCCGCTTGTTCGGGGCTCATGTACTGAGGCGTGCCCACGGTGCCACCGAACCGAGTCGGCGCCGACTCGCTGTTTTGCCGGATCTCGTCAATGATCGCCTGAGTCATCGATTCGCTTTGCGGCGCATCAAGTAACTTTGCCAAGCCCCAGTCGACGACCAACGTTTCACCATAGGGGCCGACCATGATGTTGGCCGGCTTGATGTCGCGGTGCAGAATTTTGCGACTGTGGGCGTAACTGATCGTATTGCAGACATCGATGAATTTACCCAACAACTGACGCAGTCCCAGTTCTCGCACCGGCGGCGTTTCATGCGGACCCGAATCAGGATTGTCCGGTTTGTGGTGTTCCGCAATCGCTTGTTTAAGCGTTGCACCTTGGATGAATCGCATCGCATAGAAACGCCGTCCGTCGGGCCAGATTCCCATCGCGTAGACCGGCACGACGCCCGGATGTTCTAGCCGTCCGGTAACCTCGGCTTCTTGGATAAATCGTTCGCGAGCCTCGCGGTGATCTTTCCACTGAGGCTTGATCTGTTTGATCGCGACTTGGCGGCCGAGTTGTTGATCTAGGGCGATTAGAACTTCACCGAGTCCGCCTTGTTGATGCCGCGACAAAATTCGAAACCGGCCGGATTCACCGCCATCGTTTGGCGGGCCGTCGGAACTAAGACGGTCGGGTGCGTCGTGATCCGGTTCGGGCGATCCGTAGTCGTCGACGATTTGCTTTCCCATGAACGCCGATTTCAAAAAATCGTCGCCGGCGGCGGCTTCATCGGCGGCCAGTAAATCGTTGACTTTGGTCTTTAGATTTTCGTCACCTTCGCATTGACGGTCGATGAATGCGGCCCGCTCGGTGGCTGGGATATCGAGAGCGTCAAAGAAGATTGATTCGACACGAGCGGTGTTCTCGGGATCTGGATCGCTCAAAACGGCTGGGCTCCCAACGGCGGATAAGGCTACGCACCAGGATAGCGTCTGGTTGTCGTGGAAATGGTTCCCGTCACACCTATTAACCCGTCCTGGCAGCGACTAAATTGTTCGCCTATGAACAATCTATTTGAATTAAACGACGACGTCGCGGTCGTCATCGGCGGCACGGGCGAACTTGGCGGAATGATGGCGGAGGCCCTCGGGTCATTCGGTGCAAAAGTTGCCGTGGTCGGCCGCAATGCCGAACGCGGAGACGCCCGAGCCAAGAAAATCACGGACGCCGGCGGGCAAGCCAAGTTCTTTGCCGCCGACGGTTTATCGGCCGATTCGCTGGACGAAGCTCGTCAGGCGATCAAGAAATGGTCGGGCAGTCCGGCTTCGATTCTGGTCAATGCGGCCGGCGGAAACCGCCCCGACGCCACGATCCCGCCCGGTGGCGATATCTGTAAATTGCCGCTCGATGCGTGGCGTGATGTCTTTGACCTGAACTTGGTCGGTGGTGCTCTGTTGCCTAGCCAGGTGTTCGGCCCCGACATGATCGAAGCAGGCGTCGGCAGCGTGATCAATATCGCTTCGATGTCGGGCATGATCCCGTTGTCTCGCGTGGTCGCGTACTCGGCTGCCAAGGCGGCCGTCATCAACCTGACGTTGTGGTTGTCGCGAGAATGGGCGACGACCGGCGTTCGCGTCAACGCGATCAGCCCCGGTTTCTTTCCTGCCGAACAGAACCGAAAGCTGTTGTTCAACGATGACGGTTCGTACACCGAGCGTGGCGGACAGATCATCGGCCACACACCGATGGATCGATTCGGCAAGCCTGACGAATTGGCTGGTGCGGTCGTGTGGTTGGCCAGCCGACGTGCGTCGTCGTTTGTGACCGGTCAAAATATCGCGGTCGACGGCGGCTTTGCTTCGGTCACCATCTGATCGATCGGGCCTCGGCAACCCTCTGTAAACCCTAACTTTCCTAACAACAAAATAGATTCAAAAACATGAGCGGACTGAACATTCCCAGCGGCGAAAAAGCAATCGATTTCTGTGCACTCGGTGCATTGGTTCATCGACTTGATCCGGGCGTGATCCCGTTTCGAACCGCCAACAATTTCGAAGTCCACGTATCCGGTGGCGAATACAACTGTGCCGCCAACTTGTCGTCGTGCTTTGGTTTGAAGACTGCCGTCGCGACCGCCATGGTCGACAACCCAATCGGCGAATTGATCCAGCGCCAAGTCGCCGCGATGGGCGTCAAGCCGTTCTACAAGCACTTCAAGCACGACGGTGTTCGTGGCCCCAACATGGCGACCGTGTACAGCGATCGCGGCCAAGGCGTTCGCGCGCCGGTTGTGTTCTACAACCGAGCCAACGAAGCAGGCGGCATGCTGAAGCCTGGCGACTTTGATTGGGACAAGATGTTTGCCGGCGGCGTCCGCTGGGTTCACAGCGGTGGGATCTTCGCGGCGCTATCGGAAACGACCGCCGAAGTCGTGATCGAAATGATGGAAGCCGCCGGCCGCGCCGGTGCGATTCGTTCGTTCGACCTGAACTATCGCGCCAAGTTGTGGGACACGATTGGTGGCTTGGCAAAGGGTCAAGAAATGATGGCCAAGATCGTCAAGAACGTCGACGTTCTGATCGGTAACGAAGAAGACCTGCAAAAGGGTTGTGGAATCAAGGGACCCGACGTCGAAGAAAAGTCCGACGGAAAGCTAGACCCCAAGAACTTCTTCAAGATGATCGGCGATGCCGTCGAAAAGTTCCCCAACGTCAAAGCGGTCGCAACGACGCTGCGAGAAGTCCACTCGACCAACCGTCACTCGTGGAGTGCCGTGCTTTGGCACGACGGCAAAGAGTACATTGCTCCGACGGCCGAACTGGACGTGATCGACCGCATCGGCGGCGGCGACGGTTTCGCATCGGGCTTGATCTACGGACTGATCAACGGACGAACTCCCGAAGAATCGCTGAAGCTAGGCTGGGCTCACGGCGCGTTGTTGACGACCTTTACCGGCGACGTCAGCCGAGCGATCCTGCCCGAAGTCGAAGCATTCGCCGAAGGCGGCAGTGCACGCGTGCAACGCTAGAGTCGCGAAGCACTTTGGCAATTGAATCAGCCGCACCGCGCTAGCAGGCTGTTGCTTGTAGTACTGCAGCGCAATCGGATTGTTTGACCGTTAGCCGTAGGCGCACGCGTCGAGAAATACGTACGCCTGCGGCTAACGGTTAAACGATGAAATCGACGAACCGGGGCTAGTCCCAAGCGGCTGATCACTGAATCGATCAACAGGTGCCTGTCACGCTACGCGGTGGGTGCCTGTGGCATTTCTAGCAGGCTGATGATCAGCGGCAGTAGCTGCTTTTTGCGGCTGACGACCTGTTCCAGTTCGTACAGCTTGTCTTCGAGTTGCGGATAGCTGATTTCTTCCCATCCGTCCGGTTCGCTGCTCATCAGCAGCAGGCTACCGTTGCTGGCGATGTCGGTGATCAGCAGTGCTGAAAACTCTAACGCGTTCTGCGACGCCAGTTCTTCCAGCGCTTTGGTGAGTTCGTCTTTGCGTTGCCAGAATAGATCTAAGCCGATCTCTTCGATTTGCGAAATCGAAAAACGCCGGCCTGATTCTTCGAACTCCTTACAGTCCTCGCGGACGACTTGTTCGGCAGTACAGGATCGCAGCGCCGAGCCAACCAGGAAGAACTCGTTGGCGTAGTCCTTCATGTCGACATCACAAAGTTGTTCAAGCCAATCAAGCATTTCTCGGTCGACGTCCGTCGTCGTCGGCGAACGCAGGTACAACGTATCGCTGATCATTCCCGATGCCATGCACAATGCGATGCTCGGCGACGGGTTGATGCCAGCACGCTGGAACATCTTGGCCACAAGCGTACACGTTGATCCGACCGGTTCCATATAGAACCGAATCGGGTTATTCGATTTAAGGGATCCGCCCAACCGGTGATGGTCCAGCACTTCGACAATGTCCGCGTCTTCGGCACCCTGGACTGCTTGCGCTATCTCATTGTGGTCGACCAGAACGATCTCGGTCTTGGGTGGATTCACAAGGTCCGTTTTGCTGATGACACCGAACAGTTTTCCGCTGTCGACGACTGGGAAAATGGTTTGCGAACTGCGGAAGACTTGGTTTCGCGCCGCGGCCACCGGCAACTTTGAAGATAACTTCATAAAGTTCGTGTCGATGATCGGTTCGATCCGCTGCGCCGTCTTGATCCGCATGGTCGTTGTCGCGGTATCGTACGGGCTGGTGATGACCGAGACGCCTTGGACTTTGGCTAACTGCATCAATCCGCTCGACAGTTTAAACCCGCCGGTCACGACCAATGCTCGCACGCCCATTTCGAGCGCAGGAAGCTGGATCGTTGGGCGATCGCCGCTGACGACTAGCAACTGTTCCGGCGGAAACTCTTTCATGCGTTTGGTGAACCCTTCGGCGCTCATCGCGCCGACGGTTACGACATAGTCGTCAACGCGATCGGGATCCACACAGTGCATGAAGTCGCCATCGACGACCGATTTTACTTTGCCAAGCGTGCTGGTCACTTGTCTTGATCGAGTGGGGTCGACGCCACCTTGCAGCATCAATTCAAGCAGATCCAAGAGTGTCACGATGCCAGTCACAGCGCCTTCGTCGTCCAGCACGGGAATCGATCGAATTTCGTGATCGTTCATCCGCTGGTAGACGTCAAAGAAGACATCGTCTTTGGTCGCCACGACAGGCTTGCGATTGCAGACGTCTTCTAATTCGGGGCGGATATCCATGATGATCCGCGGTGGCTGCAGTTTCGCCTTTTTGAGGGCAAACTCGGTCCGCTCATTTGGCGTGCCACAGCAAGCCGCGATGGCGTCGGGACGCGTCGTTCGCCGCAAAAAGTCGGCGTACGCCAGCGCGCTGCAGATGGCGTCGGTGTCGGGATTGCGGTGACCGAAAACGAGTAGCGACATAGCAAATTAAACCGTGTTGTGGGTGCCGAGGATTGATTCGGCGGCCGCCAAAATCACCTCGGGTTCGCTCATCCGACCTTCACCGCGAGTCCGGCAACTGAGCCAACCTGATTCAGGGCCGACGAAGTGGCAACCGTCTTTGCCAAGGGTCGTGACATTCCGTTTGACCGACGGCTTGTTCCACATCGGATCGCTCATCGCCGGAGCCAGCAAAACGGGACACGTGACTTGCAGGTACAGGGTGCTTATCAAGTCATCGGCAGCGCCGCCTGCGAACTTGGACAGTAAATTCGCAGTCGCCGGTGCAACGATCATCAAATCGGCACCGTCGGCCAGTTCAATATGCGGCCCAAGTGGGTAGCGGGCGTCAAACATTTCGGTCGCCACCGGTCGCGACGACAGTGCCGCCAGCGTGGGCGTACCGATAAACGCACCAGCCGCGGCGGTCATCGCAACGCGAACGTCGTAACCGGACTGGGCCAACCGGCTGCACAGGATGGCGGACTTGTACGCGGCGATCCCGCCACCGATGGCCAGCAAGACGTTTTGGCGTGGGCGTTTCATCGGTTCGCTGATTTCATAGAATGCCGTGGTGATGAAGAGGGCCCGAGAGGCCGCTCAAACCTCTCCCGAGGTGAGGTCGTGCCGTTTTACCCCGCCCTCCTTGAAAAGGTCGTGCGGTTATGACGTCGTTGTTTTGCAAGCGTTACTTCACTCTCCCTCTGGCGAATTCGACAGCGAAGCCGACGGCGCTAGCCGCGGGTTTTTGGTACGTGACGACCTCGGACTCAGTACCCGCGGCTAGCGCCGTCGGCTCAGAAATCCGCTACCGCGACGTACCCTGCTGCGGGACGGTAAAAGGCTAGCGCTGTAAATGCTTGCAAAATAACGACTTAAAAATGCACGACCTCGGGTCCGGGAGGGCAGGACCATTAGCGATCCGAATCTTACAGATCCGACATGTCTAAATCGGGGCCTTCGGCCAACGCGATCGCAGCGTCCAGGTCGGCTGAGATTGCAACTTCGTTGTCCATGTTCAAGACAATTTTGTCTTGCACAATTTCTTGCAATACGATCGACATTTTGTCGTGAGTGTCCACGCTCACAAGCGCTCGGCTGCCCTGGTTCAATTGCACCAATCGCTTTTGGATCAGTGTGCTCAATTTGAAACGTCCGCCGACCTTGTTGACGATCTCTTCTTCTTTTAGTTCTTCGAGCATGCTTGTTTTTCCTTTTGGTCTTTCAAAATTTGACAGATCTCGGCGACCGCCACTTCGACGGATCCGTTAATGATTTCGTACTGATATCGATGCATGAACTGCATCTCGCTGACCGACGTTTCGAGCCGTGCGGCAATCGCATCCTCATCCTCGGTTCTGCGAAGCCGAAGCCGTTTTTCTAGCTCATCCGTGTTGCCGGGGTGGATGAACAACGAGATGGGATTGAAGGTCTTGTTTTCTAGGATCGTCGTTGCACCTTGGACGTCAATCTCCAAAATTACCCATTTTCCAGCTTCCAGGCCAGTGGCAACCTGTGACTGCAGGGTTCCGTACCAGTGTCCGCGGCCAAAAACTTCCTTGCATTCTAGGAACTCGTTGGCCAATTTTCGTTGACTGAATTCGTCTTTCGACAGAAAAAAGTACTGCACTCCGTCCTGTTCGCCCGGTCGGGGCGGGCGTGTCGTTGCCGAAACGCTCAACACCAGCGGCAGATCACACTTTGCCAACAATTCGCGCACGACGGTGCTTTTTCCGGCGCCGCTGGGGCCCGAGATGATGATCAATCGGCCAGGGTATCCGTTACTCATTCCAGATTCTGAACCAGTTCTCGCATTCGTTCGATCGCACATTTGATTTCGACGACGTGTGCCGAAACTTCTGAATCCGACGCCTTGCTGCCAATCGTGTTGGTTTCGCGGAACATTTCTTGGATGACGAAGTCTAGTTTACGGCCGGTCGGTTCGCGACGGTCGCTGTCGTCATCGCCCGTCAAAACACGGTTGAACATCAACAAGTGGCTGTCTAGGCGAGTGATTTCCTCGCTGATGTCGACGCGGTCCGCATAGATTTGCGTTTCTCGCAGCAGATCGACCGGTTGGACATCGATACTGCGCTCGGAAAAGATCCGGTCGATCTTGGTTTCCAAGCGTTGGCGATACGTCTCTACCGCCCGTGGGGCCAAGATCCGGATCTGTTCCAAGGCGGTCGCAATCAGATCAGCATCGCCGCGCAGCGTCGT
>JBAUHR010000529.1:0-1863 GCA_049680385.1 Rubripirellula sp.
AAGTCATGACGTCGTAGCTACTTCGTTTTGTGTCGCAGAGTCATCGGTTGAGAGTTCGCGATTCTCAAAGGTAAATCCACGATCGTCCAAAGCAATTAAGTCGTAGCCGATTTTGTCCAGCTTTTCCGGATAGTTTTCGCCGGTAATGGCCAGTGCCAGATAACGAAGGCCGTTGCTGATCATTTCTTTCATGCCCTCCAGAATTTGCGGTTCTGAACCATTGGCAGTGATACTGACAAGCTTGGGGAATGGCAGACTTTCAGCTGCGAATGCTTCGTCGATCGCGGTTACCGGAACCCGAATTTCACGATATTGACGCCGTTGAAGAATGGCAGGGTCAACATCTTGTGCGCCTTGAATCAAATTAGCTGCTGGGTGTGTTGGGCTGGACAGGAAAACCAATTCCGTTGATTCGTTCCAGGCTCCTTTCTCGATCAATGTCAGACGATCCGCCAGTCCGATTGATTTGGCAAACGATTTCAAGGCTGCGATGCTATCGGGGTCCGGTTCAAAGACGATGACCTTGCCCTTGTCACCGACTAAATTCAAGAAGTAGATGGTTCGTGAACGGCCGACCTTTAGCAAGTCTCTGGGAGCTCCAACTTGGACAACCACATCGCCTTGGTTGACAAGGCAGTAGGGGTAGTTTCCTCGGCGCTGTTTCAGGCCTATGGAATACTTAAGCGAAGTCGGAACTGCACGAAGGACCAACGAAACCGGCTTTGTCAGAGCTCGGTAGAATCGTTCTGGAATCTTCTCCTTAAACCGGATGACGATTCCACGTGTTTGATTTACTTCTTTCATAGTCGTGTTTTGAGATGTTGGTGGGCGTTGGGCACAGTTTCCGGATTGTGGTCAGCCTTTGATCGAGCCGCAATATGCAGCCCCTTACTCTAATCGCTCCTCGCAATTGCCAAAGCCCTGTTTTGCGGCTTCCACAAGGGAAGCTTGGTCGTGCGAGGGAAATACATATCGTGCGGCTTCTGCCAGTCACTTCGGTGATCCAAGACCAATGGGATTGTCGTCTGATGCACTGAAACTGGCTTCAATCATGGAGAGTTCATTGAGCCGGGGTTTACTGGAAAACGCTCCCGCATTCACGAAAATCGTCGGATAATTTGGGTCAGGCAAACTTTGCGGGTTGGCCGGTTTTGTGGATTGTTCGGCTCGTAATCCCCATTCTGTTTCTGTTGCTTATTTTGCGTCTGGTTAGCCGATTCGTTTGGATAAGACCGTCAACGATGGTTGCTCCTAATGCTCAGTGCTCAATCCTTGTAGGGGACGAGGCAGGAAATTGGGGTCATCCGGCGTGGACGTTTTATCCGAAAACGTCGCGACAATCCCAAGGAAGGGAAATCGAAATGAAAATACAACCTCACAAGCCGCTGGGCCTGTGGACTGGCAAAGGACGCCTATTTGGCGGACTTATTCCTGCGCTCGCAATGGGATGCCTGCTGTCCACCGTTGGCTGCTCTTCCTTGAGCTCAGGCTTAGCGCCTTACAGTAATTCCGGCAGTCGAATGTGCACTAGCTGGAGAGCCAGAGCTACGGCGTTGGCCATGTGGCGAGAGCAATACTCTCACTGCTATGGAAATGCTGCAAACTCAAAGGACATTCGCAAAGGCTTTGTCGATGGTTTCATTGACACTGCCAATGGCGGTAGCGGATGCACACCACTTGTACCACCAAGCTGCTGTTGCGGAATCACCAAACGTGTGAATGCCAAGTGCTGGTTCCAAGGCTACCCACTTGGGGTCGCTGCAGCCCAGTCGTCCGGTGCAAGCGATTGGAGCAAGACAGCGATCAGCCCGGACTTGGCTGCGTGCATGGCGATGAATCAGTGTACTCCCGGTTGCGTGCCAT
>JBAUHR010000530.1:0-7089 GCA_049680385.1 Rubripirellula sp.
GATCTACAACATGGCCTGTCCCGCCGCCCCGGGCCACTATCAATACAACCCGATCAAGACGATCAAGACCAGCGTGTTGGGGTCGATCAACATGCTTGGCGTGGCGAAACGTTGCGGTGCCCGAATCTTGCAGGCCAGCACCAGCGAGGTCTATGGTGACCCGGAAGTCCATCCGCAAGTGGAAAGCTATCGAGGCAGCGTCAATCCAATCGGCCCGCGCGCCTGTTACGACGAAGGCAAGCGAGTCGCCGAAACGTTATTCATGGACTATCACCGCAGCAATAACGTTGACGTGCGAATCGTGCGGATCTTTAACACCTACGGTCCTCGGATGCATCCGTACGATGGCCGAGTCGTGTCGAATTTTATTCGCCAAGCCATGGCTGGCACAGACATCACCATCTTCGGCGACGGATCACAAACGCGATCATTCTGCTATCGCGACGATCTCTGCAACGCGATCATGGCGATGATGAACGTCGATGATTTTGTCGGCCCGGTGAACATCGGCAACCCTGTCGAATTCACGATCCGCGAACTTGCCGAACAGGTGATCGCGTTGTCCGGATCCAAGAGCAAGTTGGTGAAGCGTCCGCTTCCGGCCGACGACCCGACTCGCCGTCGCCCCGACATTTCGTTGGCGAAGGAAAAGCTTGGCTGGGAACCCAAGATCCCGTTGGCCGAAGGACTTCAAAAGACGATCGACTGGTTCAAGTCAATCGATCTGGGCGACTACCGTCCACCGACGCCTAACTATTCTTAGTCTACGGGTCGAGATCGTTCAGCGAGAGGAAGAATTCATCATGGATCGACGCTTCGTTTTTGCCACTGCGATGTCGGTGCTGTGTGGATTGTCTGGATGCTCGTCGGCGCGTTACGTTTTCAAAGATCCGGAAGTCGGTGTCGTTGCGATGCCGTCGAACAACGAACGCAATCGTGAAAAAGCGATTGAGTTGATGCAGCAGCATTTTCCCGATGGATACGTGATCGATCGCGAAGAAGAAACCGTCATCGGATTGGTCACTCACGAACACATCCGCAACCACGCTTCATCGCAAGACCAAGAACGCGGCGAAGCTCACATCCGAACCGCTCACGCGACTGCAACGACCACCGACAAAACCGAGTACCGGATCACGTATCGTCGTCAGTGATGGTTGCGTTAGGATTTGACGATCCGACTTCGTTTGCTCGTCCGATTCTAAGCTTCGCCCCAGCGCTTCATCAGCGCGTTGTCGACGTCGATCTGGTCCAAGATTCGTGACACGACAAAGTCGACCAAACTGTCCAGCGATTCGACGCCGTGGTACCAGCCTGGCATTGCAGGCAACACGACTGCACCGGCTTGAGCGATACGGTGCATGTTTTCGAGTTGCAGTACGCTCATCGGGGTCTCGCGAGGAACGATCACCAGCTTGCGATTCTCTTTTAAATGCACCTCGGCGGCACGCTGGATCAAATTCGATGCCGCCGCGCGTGCGATTCCTGACAACGTGCTGCCGCTGCAAGGACAAATCACCATCGCCTGCGTTCGGAACGATCCACTTGCGATCGGGGTCATGAAGTCATCATGTTGATGAAACTTGACTCGATCCGCAAACACGTTTGCCGCGTGATCAGCGTTCGCTTTGATCGTGTCGGATGTCGTCCATGGCGGAACGTATCCGAACAAGCTAGCCAAATTGGGGCGTCGCACGTCGAGCGTCAATCCAAGCTCTTGCTTGATCACTGCCGCACCACTCAGACTGATCGTCAGATGAATTTCGTGATCCGTTCGGCACAACACCTGGATCATCCGCGCTGCATAGATCGCACCGCTCGCACCCGTGATCGCCACCACGATTGGTAATCGAGATCCGCTCACGATTGACTCCCGGCCTGTATCCCTGGGGCAGGCAACTCGCCTGGCTTGGTGCCTTCGTAGATCGTCGCGACACCGAACGTCAGCGGTTTGAATTTCACATCAATCAACCCGGCGGCCGTCATTCGATCGGCCAATGCCTGCCCGTCCGGAAACTGCCCGACCGATTCGGGAAGATATTCGTACGCTGATTTGTCGTTTCGCGCGAACCACTGGCCGATTCGCGGCAGGACATTTCGAAAGTAAAAACCGTAAGCCTGTTTCAACCCGATCGTCCGCGGTGTCGAAAACTCCAACACCATCACTTGTCCGCCCGGCAAACAGACGCGTGTCATTTCACGCAGTCCCTTGTCCGTATCCGCCACATTTCTTAGCCCAAACGCGACCGTAACACACTGAAACGTGTCATCCGAAAATGGCAACGACTGCGAATCAGCTTCCAAGAAATCGATCCGCGACGACGGCTTGGCTGGGTCGCGTTTTTTTTGTGCGATTTCCAGCATCGCATGGCAGAAGTCGCTGCCAACGACTTCGACCGACGGATCGGCTTTCGCGGAAATCGCGATTGCCAGATCCCCCGTACCCGTGCACGTGTCAAGGACCGGGTGACCAGGCGATAAGCGGAGACGCTTGACCGCCTGAGAACGCCAGTGCTTGTCGATGTTCAACGACAGAACGTGATTCATCTTGTCGTAGTGCGGTGCGATCTGGCGAAACATTTCTCGCACCCGAGGATTGCTTTTGTCGACGGACTCGGTCGACGCTTTGTCTTCAGCAGTTTCGGTGGCACTTACGGTCATGGATGTCTCTTTTCGGCTCTTTCGTGTCAGTGGCAATGACTCGGTCGTCGATGCCGCAGGCGTTTAACCGCATCTTACCCGTCTTGGTAACACGCCCGAAGCACCCATCGATTCGAGACGCAACGAAAACGCCCCGTCTGGCCAAAGGAGCCTGAATCCGGCGTCAAATGGTTAGCGGCACACTCGGCGACAAGATCGCCACAAGAGCTTACCATTAGCGCATGAAAACGATTCTCTTTGACATCGACGGCACCCTCCTGATCACTCACAGTGGCGGGGCGGTGACGTTGCGACAAGCTATGTACGACGGATTTGGGATCGAGTCGCCCAATATCGACATTCAATTCGGCGGCCGAACCGACCGATCGATCCTGACCGAGTTGCTGTTGCTAAACGGATTGGTCGACAACCAATCCAACCGCGATCGCCTACGTGCTCACTATGTTCGCTTGTTTCCGGGGACCCTCGAACGAGTGGGCGGCGAATTGATGCCTGGTGTGATTCCGCTGATGAACGAAGTGGCCAGCCAACAGTCGCTGCGTCCCTATGTGATGACGGGAAATTTTCATGAAACGGGTCAACACAAGTTACAGCATTTTGAACTGAGCGGTTTTTTCCGCGGCATCTTTGGCGGTGACCACGATTCTTGCCGAAACGAACTTGCCAAGCGGACGGCCACCGAACTGGTCTCCCGATACGGTGCCATGGCAGCGGACGACTTGATCGTTGTCGGTGATACGGTCGCCGATATCCGGTGCGGTCATGCGATCGGCGCGAAGGTCATCGCGGTTTGCACCGGCGGTCAAACGCGAGAACAACTGGAAAGTGAATCGCCGTTAACCGTTCAAGATGATCTGACCGACTTGCCCGAAATCATGCGTTGGCTCACTCAGTAGCAAACGTCCCGCTTAACAATCGTCCTCGATTGCGAATTCCTCTGACCGGCAAATCTCCGCCCTGATGATTCTGCATATCGACATGGACGCTTTTTACGCTGCGATCGAGCAACGGGATCGGCCCGAGTTGCGAGGCCGCGCGGTCGTGGTGGGCGGATCGACTGGACGAGGCGTTGTTGCCGCAGCAAGTTACGAAGCACGACGTTTTGGAATCCACAGCGCCATGCCGGGCCGACGGGCTGCCCAGCTTTGTCCTGAAGCCGTTTTCGTCAAAGGACGGATCGAGCACTACGCCGAAGTTGGCCGGCAAGTCCGCGCGATCTTCTGTCGTTATACGCCATTGGTCCAACCCCTTTCGCTCGACGAGGCGTTCTTGGACGTCAGCGGCAGCGAGCGATTGTTCGGTCCGGCCGCCAAGATTGGCCGACGCATCAAAGACGAAATCCGAAAGGAACTTGATTTGACGGCAAGCGTTGGCGTGGCGCCGCTAAAGTTCGTTGCCAAGATCGCCAGCGATGTGAACAAGCCGGACGGGTTTGTCGAAGTCGCGGCGGCCGACGTGATTCGGTTCCTGGATCCGCTTCCAGTTTCCCGTTTCTGGGGCGTCGGTCGTGTTGGCGAAGCACGTTTGCACCGGATGGGTTTGCGAACGATTGGCGAAGTGCGCGTTCGCAAGCTCGACGACTTGCAACGTTCGCTTGGTAGTTGGGGCGAACATCTTTGGAAACTTGCGAACGGAATCGACGAGCGACGAGTGGTTCCGGATCGCAGTGCGAAACAAATTAGCCACGAACGAACGTTCGCCGACGATATGACCGATGAAACCATGTTGCGCGCGGTGGTTAGCTTTTTGGTCGAACAGGTCACGCGGCGACTGCGACGGCACGGACGGCAAGCGAAGAACGTATCCATCAAGTATCGCCGCGACGACTTCCAAACGTTTGCCAAGTCAACGACTCTGAAAACGCCAACCGATTCGACCGCAGAAATCTATCGAGTCGCCGAATCGATGCTCGTTGAAATGCGCAAGCGAGAACCGCGCCCTGTCCGGTTGATTGGCGTTTCGGTAGGTGCGCTCAGCGGAAAGGACGCGCCGCAGCAACTGTCGTTGTTCGATCAGTGCGAAGACGAAACGAACCAGCGAGAAGTCGACAAAATCGTCGACCAATTAAGAGACAAGATTGGCGAACAAGCGGTCTATCGAGCAACCAGCCACCAATGGATTCACCGGAAATAACAAACCAATCGATCGGGTATCCCATCGCAGTGGTCTCTACCAACGTTGGCCCCGTTCGGGGCAATTCGCTAGGCGTACCCGCTGCAATCAAAGTCGTGAGGTTTTAGTTCACCCTCGTTTTCAACGAGGGCTGATGATTGCCCTCTAGTCGCAGCGACGAACTGTTCAACATTCGCGGTTGGGATTGGCGGGTAACAGTCTGCACCTGAGGTGCCGCGCACTTTGTGGCCCTGCGACTCCGTTCGCAGGGTGTACGACGGACCTCATGAACTGCTTTGCAGTTCGTATCCCGCGAGCGGAGTCGCGGGTCCACTTGGGGTGCTGAACATTGCCCACGTGTGGTTTAACCGCGCGCCTGGCGTCGCAACGACGCGCGGTACGACATTCGCGGTTGGGATTTGTGAGTAACAGACAGCCGGGCCGAAGCCCTTTGAATGCTAGGAAACGCTGGTTAGTACGCGGTTCGCATGTCTAGCGTGACCGCGTACTCGGTCGATCCGGTTGGGATCGTTGACTCGGGGACCTCGATCACTCCGCCGGTCATCGTTCCGGCTTGGAAGCGTGATGCTCGTCGCGATTCGGCTTCGTTGGCGTTGATTGGGAACGCCGCGTGGGACAGTCCGCCTGGATGGACGGCGTGGTAGCGGCAACCGCCGATCGACATTCCACTGGATCGTTCGACGACGTCAAATTGCAGCGGCGTGTGGATTCCGATTGTTGGGTGCAAGCAGCGTGGTGGTTGCCATGCACGATACTTCACTCCGGCGACCGCTTGCGACTGGGTTCCGGTAGGGTGCATTGGGATCGAGACTCCGTTGCACAGCACCGCCATCTTAGTTGGATCGAAACCGTCAATCAGGACTTCCAAACGTTCGAGCGACGAATCGACATAGCGAGCGGTGCCGCCGGCCGATGGTTCTTCGCCCATCACGTACCAAGGTTCAATGGCGTTGCGTAGTTGCAGTTTGACGTCCTTCATCGATACTTCGCCGAGCTTCTGGAAACGAAACTCGTGATGTGGGGCGAACCAGCTTGATTCCAACTCGACGCCCTCGCGATTCAGATCGCCGATCAGATTGCACAGGTCTTGCCAGATGAAATGCGGCAGCATGTAGCGGTCGTAAAGCGACGTGCCCCAATTTGCCAAAGGTTCGCGATACGGTTTCTTCCAAAACACGGCGACCGCGGCACGGATCAACAATTGTTGTGCCAAGTTCATTCGCGAATTCGGTGGCATCTCGAAGCCGCGAAACTCGACCAATCCCAACCGTCCGGTCGAAGAGTCGGGCGAGTAGAGCTTGTCGACGCAGATTTCAGCTCGGTGCGTGTTGCCGGTCAAATCGGTCAACAAGTCACGGAACAATCGGTCAACCAACCAAGGCGGTTGGTTGTCGCCGATCTTGTCCAATTGCGACATCGCGATTCCCATCTCGTACACCGCATCGCGGCGTGACTCGTCCATCCGCGGCGCTTGGCTGGTCGGTCCAATGAACCGGCTGCTGAACATGAACGACAGCGATGGGTGGTTGTGCCAGAACCGGATGATACTGGCCAGCAAATCGGGGCGACGAATGAATGGGCTTTCCGATGGCGAAGCACCGCCCAGCACCACGTGGCTGCCGCCGCCAGTGCCGGTGTGTCGTCCGTCCAGATCGAATTTCTCGGCACCCAAACGACTCATTCGAGCGTCATGGTACAGCGATTCGGTTTGAATCACCAAGTCTTTCCACGTCGCCGTTGGCTGTGTGTTGACTTCGATGACACCAGGGTCCGGCGTCACTTTGAAGTACTCGACTCGGTCGTCCGGTGGCGGCAAATAGCCTTCCAAGACGACGGGCACTTTCAGGGCCTCGCAGGTTGCTTCGATTGCGCTGACGAGGTCAAGATAGTCTTCCAGTCGCTGCGTCGGCGGCATGAAAATGTGCAAGCGTCCGAAGCGACATTCGACGCAAATTGCGGTTCCAACGATTTCCGTTTCGGATTCTAGATCGTCTGGTTTTCCTTCGTCGAGTTCTTGTTCGTTGATAACGCCGGCCGCTTCACCCGCGTTTTCGGTCGCACCGGTTTGTCGAACCGCCGGTTCGTTCCCGCGAGGCATCGTGGGCAGCGGGCTGCGTTGGGAAAACGGATCGGCGGGCGCGGTATAGAACGGTGCGTTGGCCGAATACGACGCTGGCAGTGCGGCAAGTGGCAACCGCAATCCGATCGGCGATTCACCCGGAATCAAATACAGTTTTTCGCTGCGGACCGGCAACCGACCGCTGACCCAACCTGCTTTTGCTTGCCACCAAGCAC
>JBAUHR010000531.1:0-20774 GCA_049680385.1 Rubripirellula sp.
GAACCGGCCCTACCTGAAAACCTAGCGGGCGCCGGCAACTAGCGGGCGACGTCGACTCGGTTGACAACCGTCAGGCCGGCCGCGACAGCGCGGACTGCTTCTTGAGCAAGTTGTTTGTGATAGAAGCTGCGAACTCGGCCGCTCAGTTGCAGGTGGTTGGCATCTCGGTCGACACGCAAGGTTCGCAGTTCGCGAACCGAGTTGTTCGCCAAGATGGCGACGGCTGCTTCGGTAGCATCGTGCTGTGCGGTGCTGGTCACAGTACTAATCATAGGTGTTGCCCAGGTTCCATGGTTCGGACGTCGTTAATCGTTACTGAAATATGCCACATCATTTCGATACTGGCTATGTGAACTGGTGATGAATGGGCAAAACATGGCTTTGCATCCGAGAAAGATCCGTTTTTGGGGGTGTCGTTTGGTGCGGCGACGTAGAAACCGGGTTGCCCAGTTTGACATCGGGTGTGTGTGGGTCGGTTGTAGTGTTTGGGGGGATTGGGGTTGCGTGTAACCGCAAAGCTCTTGCAGAAGTGAATGTGACCAAAGATTTGCGTTTTGACGAGCGCTAATTGCGGCCTAGGAATTGAGCGTAGCATCGACAAACGAAACACGAGGGAGTTCTGAGAATGTGGCTTGATCTGATCATTGCAATGAGTTGTGGCGGCGCTGGCTTAGCCTGTGGTTGGGTCATGCACGCGACGAATACGGGCCTTGCTGCACTAACCGATGGGGACTCGAATGCGGTTCCTGTTGTCACAAGTGAAACCGGTGAAGCCGTTGAGGTCGTCGAACAGACCCAAGAGCGAATCAGTGAAGTGGCCGAAAAATTGCGAGCTTATGCACGTACGATGGCCGAAGATGTTGACGCTCACCAAACCACTGTCCAGGCCGTCAACAATCAATTGAACGCGGATCAATCGGGCTCGCCCGAAGCTGTTTTTCAAGCGATCACGCAACTGATCGAAGCGAACGAGTTGATGCAGTCTCAACTGCACGTTGCCCAGGATCGAATTCACGATCAAGCGTTGCAGATCGAATCTGCTGAACGTCGCGCCGAAACGGACGCACTGACGCGAGTGCCTAACCGAGGCGCATTCGACAAGCACCTTGCTCGTCAACATGCGTTGGGTGCAGGCAAGGCTGGCACGCTGGCACTATTGGACGTCGACCACTTCAAGAAATTTAACGACGTTTACGGGCACCGGGCTGGCGACGAAGTGCTTCGCGTTGTCGCAAGTATCCTGCATTCTCGCTTAGACAAATACGGCATCGTCGCTCGTTTCGGCGGCGAAGAGTTCGCCGTTATTTTGGACGGTTGTCCCGTGGACCAAGCAAAAGACTTGGTCGACGCAGCTCGGGCAGCCATCGGTGCTCGCGAGATCGTCTTCGAAGACAAGCGATTGCGAGTCAACGCGTCGGCGGGTGTTGCCGAGCTGCAGACTGGCGAAGCATCCGAAAACTGGCTGCAACGAGCCGATGATGGTCTCTATCGATCCAAAGAGGCGGGCCGAAACTGTAGTCACTGGATGGATGGAACCACGCCAATCAAGGTCGTCGCATCCGATGCGATTGCCGCAACGCAGGCCCAGGCTGCGACGAATACTCCGTCAGCGGCGACTGCAGGCGAACAGGAAGCGTCGTCCGGCAAAAAGTCCGCCGGTGAAGTTGCGGCCGAAGCAAAGCCAAAGCAAAAGATGTTTGCCAACTTGCCCGACCGAACGGAACTCGGCGAAACGTTTGACGAAGTTCGCGGCCGTACTCAGTCCACGGTTTCGATGTTCGTGATGGCGATTCGCTGTAACGGTGAATCGAGCACAACCGGAATGCGTTCACTGATGCAAATTGTGCGTGCGACGCTTCGAAGCGTTGACCGGCTTGGATGCGATGACGATTCTACGTTCTTGGTTTTCATGCCTAGTGTTGATGAAGCAACCGCCCAGAACCGCAGTTTGCAAATCTGTCGTTCGGCGACGGCAATCGGAATGGGGAAATCGGAATTGCCGATCAATCCGATTTCGATTGGTGTTTCGCAAGTTCGTGCGGGCGATGACTTTGATGGTGTCGTTGATCGCAGTATCGAATTCGCTGAAAAGGCCAAGGCCGACACCAGCGAACCCGTGCTGATCGCGCCTGGCGAGTAAACTGCGCAGACCTCTTAGAACCCGTTGTTTACGGGTTGGTTGCGGTTACTTGCAAAAAAATTCAAGTCGCCTTGAATCCGCCTTGACCTTGGCAAACGCCAGCCTCTATCTTCCCGGACATGTTGAGGGTTTGGAAACAAACCCGCCAACACTTGTGACTCAAGCACAGACGCGGTCCTGCATTGGTAACTATTTTTCAAGGTTGCTGCGGACACGCTGATTGTCATCAATCACACGGATGTGATGGACGGCTCAGTGGCGTGTAACGTTTGAGTGACTTGTTCATCGAGCCCGACGGCAAGGATGCTATCGACTCGATTGAACGCCAATCCACCGGCTCCCGGAATCGAAGCGCGTTGTCCTCCGCCCCCCTAGGATCACGTTCTTTCCGGGAGCTTTTTTTATGCGCCCACCCAGCGACAAGCACCCGTGCTGCGTCGACAAATCAAGGTTCCAGGACGAATCGATAACCGGCGTCGCGGATGGTTAGCAAATGAATCGGAGCGGTGCTGTCTGGTTCGATGATCTTTCGCAGTCTCGCGATGAACTGATCGACCGCCCGTGTTTGCAGGTTGCCTGACAATTCCCATACTTCGGTCAGCAATTCGTTGCGGCTGATCACGCGGCCTTGGTGTTCGACAAAATAACGCAGCAGTTTCAGTTCCTTTGGCGTCATCCGTACAATTTCGCCATCAACACTGACTTCGTGCGTTTCAAAGTTGGCTTGGATGTTGCCGAACTTGACTTCGTTGATCGTTTGGTGGATGCGTTTGGGCGGTTGTGACGGAGGTGTTCGTACCGTCGTTTGCAGCAAGTTCTTGATTCGGCTGAGCAGTTCGTCCAGTTCGAACGGTTTGTTCATGTACTGGTTTGCGCCGACGTCGAACCCGCGGGTGCGGTCTTCCGCAAGCGTTCTTGCCGATAACATCAACACCGGGATCGTGATGCCAGCTTCGCGGATCGTCTCGCAGACCGTGTATCCGCTCATCCCTGGCAGCATCAAATCGAGTAACAGCAATCCGATCGATTCGCTGGCGTTGTCAATGATTCGCAGTGCCGTCGGTCCGTCTTCGACCAAGGTGACGCGATAGCCTTCGGCTTCCAGATTGTATTTGATGCCGACGCCGAGGTTTTTCTCGTCTTCAACAACCAAAATGTGAGGGCGCATGACGATGGGTTGGTGGTTGATGTTGGCGGATTTTTTGTTCGCGTGTGACGTCAATACGCTAGTCACTCGACGACGCTGGCGGAACGACCCCAGTAAGGGTGACTTCGAATTCGGTTCCTGTTCCCTCGGCTCGATCGCATACACGGACGGATCCACCGATCGCTTTGGTCGCGGTTCGGACCAGGTACAGCCCCAGTCCGGTGCCGGGCGTGCTGCGTTCCAGTTCGTTGCCCAGGCGAACGAACCGCCCGAAGACCTTGCGGCGTTGTTTGATGGGGATTCCTGCCCCGTTGTCGGTGATCGAGACTTTGACCTTCCTGTCGGCTTCAGGGGTGACCGTGATCGCGACGATGGCCGGTATTCCACCGTATTTTACGGCATTGTCGATCAAGTTGCGGAACAGGATTTCAAGCTGGATCAAGGGGCTTCGTACGTGGATTTCAGGTGACTCGATCGACACGGTTTCCGGCGGCAATCGGTATCGAATGCAAGCAGCGATCCCGCAATCGGTCAGTAATTCGTCTAATCGAACGACTTCATCATCGGTGGGTTCGACCCCACGCTCGATCCGAGCGGCGTCTAACAAGTGATTGATCAGCGAGTCGAGACGTTCGACATCTTCGAGCATGAAGCGGTGAAAGTCCTGCTGTTGCTGTTCGTCGACGCTGCGGCGGGCCATCGTTTGCAGGTAAAGCTTCAGCGATGCGATCGGGCTTTTCAGTTCGTGAGTCACCGCGTCGATGAAGTTGGATTGTCGCCGGTTCAGGTTAAATGCCTTGACCGTCAGCGTCAGGTACGCAATCACCCCCGCCAACACGCCTGCAATCAGCAGTGTCCCCGTGGCCAAGATCGTGCCAAAAACCGCTCGGGATCCCAAATTGCCAGTCGCCGCCAACACGTTGGCCAAGATCCAAACGGCCGCCAAAATCACGACCATCACGATCATGACCACGCCCAACGTGATCGGAGCCCTCAGGGATCGGCGTTCCAGCATAGCAGGTGAACAAAAATGACGGTGAATGGGACGGGACGTCGGAATGGATCAGCAAGGAAATTATTTCACCATTCGTCAAAATTTGGCCACAAGTGGGCATGACGTTGGTTGACGATGTCGCAATAATACGGCTTGAGTGGCGGACAGTATTCCCTAATTGCGTCGGTTTTGGAGAACCAATCTTGAGCGCCGATACAAGGACACGACGCTTCCCCGAAAAAACGATTCGACAAGTACGACTCGATTGTACTCGGGGATTGATCCGCGCACGTTTCTGTCCGGATCGTAGCGAAGTATTGCAGTTGCGATGCATCGATGATCGCGTCGAATCGGATGATTCGTTCGGCAGCCAATTGTGGTACTTCGAAGGCGTTGGCGTCGATGGGCACGATCGACGGCACAGCGTGTACGGGGTCGTCGAGTATTCGTTGCAGTTCGGTCTGCACGAATTGGTCGAAGACGGCGTGTTTCAGTCGGAACATCAACGCGAACGTTTCCGCCACCAATACGAACGGGGCAGCTTGCAACCGACTTGGAACCATCCAGGGCACGGCTGGCTGTTGGCCGGTTTGGGGCTCGTCGCATCGGTTTTGGTTGCGTCCCTGATCACTCGCATGTTGACCGCGTGACCGATCCGATCGTTGACGTTCGCGACCTTCGCAAGACCTACAAAGGTTGGTCCGTTCGCGGACGACGTAACGTCGATGCACTGCAAGGTGTATCGTTGCAGGCCCAAGCCGGTGACGTCTTTGGACTGCTGGGCCCCAACGGCGCCGGCAAAACGACGCTGATCAAAACGCTGTTGGGCGTCGTTAAACCATCGGGCGGAACGGCGTCACTGTTTGGGCAACCGGTCGGCAGCAACGCAGCGCGGCAGCGAGTGGGGTATCTGCCGGAATCCTTGCGAGTCGATCGGCACCACACCGCGCGAACGGCGCTGCATTTCTATGGTCGGCTAAGCCAGATGAATTCGGCTGACATCGCCCGCCGTACCGACGAACTGTTAGAGCTTGTCGGGCTGCGAGGTCGCGACCGTGAATCGGTCCGTCGGTTCAGCAAAGGCATGTATCAGCGTTTGGGCTTGGCCCAAGCCTTGATGCACGATCCTGACTTGTTGGTCCTGGACGAACCAACCGATGGCTTGGATCCGGTCGGACGCAACGAAGTTCGCAAGGTGATCGAACGACTGCGAGATTTGGGAAAAACAATCTTTCTGAACAGTCATATTCTGCAAGAAGTCGAGTTGGTTTGCACTCGCGTCGCCATCATGGCCGGCGGAAAGTTGCTGGCGATCGGACCGATCGACGAATTGGCGTCGCCGACGGATGCGGCCAACGTGTTTGTCGATATTCGGTTCGCGGTCGGCGACGGTGATTCGATGGCATCGGGGCCGTCATTGTCTGATCAGTTGGCATTGGATTTGGCGGTCGCTGATTCAACAACGCTTTCGGTCGTCGAAAAAGCGTCTGGCACGGCAACGCACCGAATCATGTTGTCGACGCCTGACCAAACGGAAGTGGATCGCGTGGTCGATCAGCTTCGCCAGCACGGCCATTCGATCGTCCGGCTGGAAAACAAGCGACCGTCACTCGAAGACACGTTCATGCGATTGGTGGACCAGAACTGATGCGACCTTACCTTGCTGTGATCGCCGATTCGTTTCGTGCGGCACTCTCGTCGCGAGTATTGTGGGTGGCGTTTGTTGCGATCTGGTTGTTGTTGGCAGCCTTGGCGCCGATTGGCTATCGCGAAGACTTCACGACGCTGTTTCGCGGTCAAGACTTTCACAATGGCACTCGCATGAAAGCGATGCTGGCGCAGGGCTTGGTGGATCCGAAATCCAAGGACGAGCCGATCGGCCGGATCGTCGCTGCGATGCCCGAAGACTTGCGCCGCCAGTTGCAACGCGTCGGCGAAGGCGACGAGGTTCGAATTCGATTGTCCGTCCTGGCTGACGCGCTGAACGAATTGATCGAAGACCAGTCGTGGTACGACGAGGCGGCTTGGAAATCGACGCTGCGGCTGCGTGAGCTTCGCGAACTCGACGCGATGGACGATTCCGAAATGACCGAGTCGCTCGATCATCGACGCGCTCGTCTGCGGATCGAAGCCGCCCTGCCCGGCGTGTTCGAAACTCGATCTTCGCGTTCAATGTTCTTGACGTACGCGGGCATGGATTTTCCTGCCAATCTAGCCGTCGATAAAACTCAGTTTGCGACGCTGATCAATCAATGGGTGTTGCCTACGATCATCAATTGGCTGCTCGGGTTTGTGTTGATCTTTTTAGGCATCTTGGTGACCGCGTCGATCGTGCCCGACATGCTGCAGCCCGGTTCGTTGCACTTGCTGCTTAGCAAACCCGTGTCGCGATCGATGTTGTTGATCAGCAAATTCATCGGCGGATGCGCGTTCGTGCTTTTGTGTGTGACTCAGTTGGTGTTGGGTTTGTACCTGATCGCCGGCGCGCGGTTGGATATCTGGAACATCCGATTGTTGTGGTGCATTCCGGTGTCGGTGTTCTTGTTTTCGGTCTTCTATAGCGTTTCGACCTTCGCGGGGCTGCGATGGCGATCGCCGATTCTAGCGATCGGTGTGACGACGATTTTTGGTGCGATCTGTCTGGTGACGGGTGTGATCGGGGGACTCTTTGACGGGTTGGTGACACGGCCCGAAAAGCTGCAACATTTGGCGATCGTGGGTGACGAAGTTTTCGCATCGACACGCGGTGGCGGGTTGGTTCGATTCGATGTTGGCGAAAATCGGTGGGACGAGATCTTTGAAAGTGATGCGATGAACCAGGATCGCATTGTCCCGCCGATCATCTTGGATGACGGGATGATTGCGACGGCCCGGGTTCGCGGCGGTCGATTCAATCCATTCGGATCCGGCGCACTGGATCTGTTGGTGCTTCGCAAGTCGGACGAGTGGTCGCCCGAATCGAGCCTGCGATTGCCGACGGCAACCAGTTATCTGTACCGGTGCGGGGATGAGTCAGTGTTGGCGCTAAACACTGGCGATCTGTTGCAGACCAGTCGCAACCGAATTTTGGCGGCGGCGGGCGAGAAGATCGATGATGGCGGCGACGCATCCCAAGCTCAAGATGAGCCCAAGCCGGAATCGTGGTTGTCGAAGCTGACCAACATGATGGGCAATGCGAATGAAGAGTTCACGCCGGTCATGCCCGAAGCCGCTGGCATCACGCCGCCGCGTGGCGTGGCGGTTGATCCGAGTGGTAAGTTCTTGGTCGCTTTCAGCCGCGGACGAGTGATGCGTTTGGATGCTCCGCCGGAAAATGATTCATCGAAGCGATGGACCGAAACCGCAACACATTCGCTCGACGGCGAAGCGTCCAAGCGAGGTGTGATTGCGATCGAAGGCAGCGTCGTGATGGTGGCGCGGCAAGAAGAACCGCTCGATTTCTTTGACGTGAACACACTTGATCCGATCGGGCGAATCGAGATGACGGAAAAATTGATTCCCGTTGATGTCGTTGGAACTGGCGACGGAAAACGTTTTGCCATGATCACCGGCGATGGTTCGTGCCGACTGATTTCACCGCTAGGTACGTCAAACCGTCCTGATTCAGCCAACTATGAAATCAGCAGTCCGGTTGGCCCCAGCGAAGTCGAGGCGATCGAATTCGACGCTCGTGACAAGACGATTTATGTGGCCCATCACGTTGACCAGATCGACATCGTCTCGGGAACTGATTTCACCGTCAAACGCCGCATCCGTCCGACACTCAATCGATGGCGTTGGGTGGACCGCGTGATCGTCACGCCGCTGCGGATGGTGATTCCGCAGACGGGTGAATTGGGCGAAACGATTGCATCGATGGTCAGCGGCGAAACGGCGATCGCCGTGAACCAACAATCCGAAGACGAAGAGCTGGTTCGTTATAAAATTGCAAGGCCGGTGATCAGTTGCGCCGCGTTCATCGTGGTGATGTTGACGCTTAGCTGCGTCTATTTCTCGACGCGAGACTTTTGATCCGGCGCAGACGACTCACCGCGCGGACTACTTTCCTGTGATGCGATACAGGTTGCTCTTGCTGCGCAGTAGTAGCGAGTCGGCGATCGGCACTGGGCTCGCAACGGTGAAGGGTTCGTCGTCCCCAAGTTTGTTCGACGCGACAACGGTCGGCTTCGCGGACGATAGCGGGCCGATGACATGAGTCGAAGCGTCTTCGCCAGTCACGTACAAATGGTCGTTTGCGATCAGCGGCGAACTGCTGAAACTGATTCGAGACTTGGGTGTGTCGAGTGACCAGAGGGTTTCACCGGTGTTCAGGTCCAGGCACCATACCGTTCCTCGCGACGATTTGCCGTCGCCAACCAAGTACACGCGACCATTGTCAATCGCAGGCGTCGGCACATCGCTGCCGAGATCGTCGCGGAACCAAGCGATTGCGTCGGTGCCCTTTCCGGCGGCTAGGTCATTCATGCGCACGGCGGTTACGGAATCGCCGCGAGCGTAGGGGCAAACCACGATATCGCCCTCGGCTGCGGGCGACGAAATGGACCGAAAGTACTTATGGTCGGTCGGGTTGAACCCGCCCAGCTTTCCAATCGTCTTTCCGGTGGCGGCGTCATGCAGGGTCAAATGGTCGGCGCCCACGACGGCAATCGCTGGTTGGTTGTTGACGGTGGTAGCGATCGGGGTCGAGTAGCTTTGGGCGGCTTCTTCGGGAGCGCCGAGCATGCGGTCTTCCTTCCACATCACATCGCCAGTCTCTTTGTTGAAAGCGACCAAATAACTCGGCCCAGATTGCATCACGGCGACCACGACCGCCGAATCCGTCAACATCGGTGACGAGCCAAGGTCCCACCAAAGCGTGTCTTCGCCAAACTTGTCCTGCAAGTTCGTTTGCCAGATCAGTTTTCCGTCGTCGGCCGAGACACAGGCCAAGTCACCGCTGCGGAAATAGGCAAACACCCGGCCGTCGTCGACTGCGGGCGAAGGGTTGCTGCCGCCGCCCTTTTTGTGCTTGTTGCCTCGATCGGGGCCTAGATCCGATTGCCACTGGATCTTGCCGTTTGCAGTGTCGATTGCCATCAAAACGTTCTTTTCATTCAGCCCAGATGTCAAAAACGCTTTTTGCCCTGCCACGACGGGGGTGCTGCTGCCCTTGCCGGGGATTTCCTTTTTCCAAGCGATTTGCGACTCCTCGGCCCACTCGACTGGGTAGTTGCCTGACTGGGCGACACCGTTTTGGTCGGGACCTCGCCACTGTGGCCACAAGTCTTCTGCTGATACGGTCGTCGATATCGCGATCAGGGCAACGATCGCGAAGGATTGGGAACGAGCGAACGACTCACGTAACATGGCGGGAACTCCGGCGTTGGGAACAGCGAAACGCGGTAAGGTAGGATAGAATTGCGGTGACGCTATGGCGTTAGTTGTGATGACCATTGTGACCTCTGGCTCGCGGCCGAACCAGCACGGATACGACATGTTGACTATTGGACTGCTTTGGCTGTGACTGATCGACCACCCGCAACCGGTGCATCTTCTATGGCAGTGATCGCTCGTTGGGCAGTCTTGTTGGCTGTCTTAGGTTTTCTGGTCGACGCTGCTGCCCAGGTGCCTAGCGACGCACCGTCGTTGGATAACCAGGATTCCAACGCACCGTCGCTGAGTTACCAGCGCTGGATCCAAGAATTATCGCAGCAAGACTATTCGGCTCGCCAGAACGCGACGATCCAGATGTGGAAAGATCGCGACGGATCGCGTGATGCGGTCCAACAGGCCGCGAGAGATCCTGATCCGGAAATCGCCGGCCGTGCTCGCTGGATCCTGCGTCAGTGGCGACGTGGTGCCCTGCCCGACACACCGCCGGAAATTTCACGGCTGTTACAAGACAGTGATCAGCCAGCCGCGGTCGAGCAATTGCTAGAGGCCGGTCAGTTCGTTGCGGCGGTCGTCGCCGTCGAAGAATCGGCTGGTACTGTTGATCGCGAACTGATCCAACGCCGCATCAATACGGCTCTGCTGCGACGCTTTCCGATTTACGTTCGTTCGGCGATCCAAAGCGAGTCGATCGGTGACTTATTGGAACTGATCGACTTGGTCGCTAATTCGAACGAAATGGTGGCTTGTCGAATCGACATGATGAAGTTGCTTTCGATTCCAATCTCGGACGAAAACTTGTTGCCTCGGTCCGCTACGACTTGGCCAATCGCTCAGCGTAATGAAGCCACGGCGATGTTGTTGATCAAACTTGACCGCTATGACGACGCGATTCAGATCGCCAAGGACAGTGGCGACGAGTCGCTGCTGTTGAACTGCCAAAAGATCGCTTCGCGTTGGCGGGAAATCGCGGACCAGCAACTAGCCTTGGCAAAGGCAACCGAGCCGGGCTCGTACGAACATTATGTTCGGTACGGGTACGTCTTGATGGCTGCTGATCGATGTGGTGACCAGGAATTGTTCGAAGAATCGTGCGAGCAAATGGTTGCACCCGAAAAGCCGACGGTGGCTTTAATGAATGCTCAGAACGAAAAGTTGCCAGTCGCCGGTAGTGTGCGTTGGCGGTACCTGGCCTGTCACGGCAAAGTTGATCAGGCGCTGTCGATTCTGGATCGAATGAGTGACGAGGACGCTGCCCAGTTGGCCACGGACAGTTCGCGAGTCATGCACGCATTCGACGTGTTGGGGTTTCCGGTCGATCAAGTTGATACAGAACTGAGTGGCTGGATCAAGCTCGCCATGGATGCGCAGCGGAAGCTCGGCAACGAAGAGTTGTCACCCGAAATCGGGCGATTGTTGGTGCTGATGCAGTCGCTAATCACGGTCGGTCGTGATGATGCGGCTTGGATCATCGCAAAACGTCTGTCGCATTCGAATCTTGAAGTCGAATACCAGCGTACTTATCGCATGGCGGACTACGTCAATACTTCTTTGACGGTGACCAAACGGTCGGACTGGATTCCTCGCTTGGCGATCAATCCGGTCGATCGATCAGTGTCCCAGGAAAGCATGGAAATCGTTGCTCGAGCGCTGCCCGAAGCTGATGGAACCACGATCGAAATCGTCATGGAAAGTCTCGGGAAAATGGACCCGAGAAAATCGACCGAGCAGAAATTTCTGGCTGCGTTCGAACTGTTGGACGGCCGGGTGCCCCAGTGGGGAGATGGGCCTTTCGATTTTGAAACGTTCTTCGAAACGGTGACAAGGCCATTGTCGACGCGCACGATTCCGGGAACCCAAGCGCGGACGGTGCCAATCTATGCGAACAAGAATGTTGCGCTGATGTTTTCAAGACTGGGTGAAGCGCACTGGGGATCGCAGTGCTTGCGACGTCTGGCGGAAACCGGGGACACAACGGCGCTTTTCATGATGGCCGAGCAGGCGCTCGATTCAGGACAAGCCGACGCCGCAAAGCAATTGTTCGATCTGGTTTACCAAAAGGTCGAATCGCATCGACGCGCCGGTGGCGGCGAACCCGCGTTGGCAGTCAAGTCGTTGATCGGATTGTGGACGATCGCACGACGGGCGGGCGACGCCGAGCAAAGTGCCGAATTGTTGCGGGAACTTCGATTCGCTCTGTGCTCGCCCGATTCCGCGACTCAGTACACGTTGGCTGGTTACTTTTCTGATCGCGATGAAAAGGATTTGGCGATCGACGTCTATCGGAATCTGTTAGCGGTCAAGGCATTCGGGAGTAACGATTCAGTTGATTTCTACAAAGCAACCCGTGGGTTTGCTTTGGCGGCCAGGACGGATTTTCCGGATGAAGCTGCACGATGGTTTGATTTAGCGGTCTTGCATTCGATCAGCACGAATGACTTCCGCGCAAGTGCTTTCGCGACGCTGCCGATGTACGTCCACCGCTGGACGCTCGAAGCATCCATCGACGACAAAGATGAAGCGAAGGCGAAGCATCAGATCGATCGATTACTGTCGCTCGATCCGCTCGACATCGATTTAGCCGAACGATTGTTGCCCGAGATGCGAAAAGCTGGGATGGAACAACTGGCCGATGAAGCCTTCGACCGAGTCATGGACGAAGGGATTCGATATACCGAGAAGTTCGCGCTCGACGCGATGGCCTGTAACAATCTGGCGTGGGTGGCAGCGATGAATGAAAAACGACTTGACGAGGCGCGGCAGTTGTCCGAAATGGCGGTGCGAGTCGAACCAGACAGCGCTATCTATCGCGACACGCTTGCCGAAATTTTGTTCTTGGTGGGTGAGAGAGAACAGGCGCTCGAAATTGAAAAAGCTTGCTTGATCGACGACCCCGGCCAGTGGCACCTGCATGAACAAGTCGAACGTTTTTCAAAACCGAAGCATTGAGAAGCGGTGATGAGTTCAGTCCCAAGACATCGGTGAATTCGCACTTTGTTTCGACAGGATGGCAAACTCGCTGTTGGCTTGTTCGATGTCCATCATCGGAAACACGATCGGGTGATCGGCCGGTCCCGCCGCCGCAGTGTCGATCGACAGTCGCCCCATCGACCAGCGACGATCAAACAGGGTTGTCTTGATGTCCAGTGTTTGGATTCGGTCAAAGAACGTGACACTGGTTTTGCGGTTCCAGGCTCCGCTGCGAAACATGACACCGTCATCGAACCGATGGTATCCCAGAAATCGCAAGTAGATTCTGGACCAGACAACGATCACGAGGCCAACGATCACGCCGATCAAGATTCCCCCGTTGCCAAGCGAGTAGAATCCGATCGTCGCGGCCAGGATGGATCCAGCAATGGCCAGTCGCAACATCCGGCGGCCGGCGCCAGACGAGGCAGTTGTCCAGTCGACGGTTGATTCGTCGATCACCAAACCCGTACGAATTTGGTCCAGGACATCGCCAAGCCGAGCATCGGGGATCACCGGAACGAACCACCGCCGCGTCACCGTAGACGCCGCATCTTCGCCTTGCTTCCCCGCGCCGCCGGCTGTCTCAATGCGAATCGACGCTAGTTTCATCCAACGCATCAAGGGCGTCCGATGGATGCTGATGAATTGGATGCGTCGACGGGGGACCGTCGCTGATACTTTCGTCAGCAGACCGCACGAAACTTGAAAGTCCTCGCCCACGCGTTCCAGTCGGTATCCCGAAAAACGCAGAATGTACCAGCCGACGCCAAGTAGCCGAATCACCAGAAGTGCGGCAATGATCGCGATTGGAATCACAATCCACGGGTTTAGTGCCCACGCTTGGCCCGGAATGTTATCGGCCATGCGACCGAATTGCTGATCCCACCGAGTGTTCTGCTGGGCAACGTAGCCCGCAATGATGCCAAACAGGATCAGTCCACGGTTACTCGCTAGGCCCGCTTTGATCAACCAGGTTGTTGGGATTGCAAGCACCAGTTGGTGGGATGGCAGTTCCGGTTCTGCGTCATAAATATCGCTGGGATCATCCATCGGCGAATGAGCCGTCGCTCGCGATCGGTTGCTTTGTGTCTTGATTTCGCTGCGCAAGCGATCGACTTCGATTAACGACAGCACACGCAGGGTGGCTTCGGGCTCGCTGCCGCTGGCCGTTTCGACACGAACCTCGGCAACACGAAACATGCGGTGCCAAAGGTTTTGAACCAGGTCGACGTTTTGGATCCGGTCAACGGGGACGTTGCGCACCTTTTGAAACAACAGTCCTTCGGTGACAACCAATTCGCCATCGGCGATTTTGTAACGCAGCGTAAAATATCGAACCAGGACAAACGCCAAACCCAACGTTGCGACTGCGATCACACCCGTCGCAATGATCCAGTTGCCGTTCACCGCTGACCAGCTTGCGAGCACCAGCGGCAGGACCGATTGACGCCCCAACGCCATCAATTGGAAAAGCACGGAAATCGGGGCCAGTCGTTTTGCGATTGGCGGTTGAGGTAGGTCAGACATTGGAGCGAGCCTGCGTTTCGGAAACTCGGGTGAGTCGACTAGTAACCAGCGCTTCGCGTAGTCGTTGGGCCGTTTCGTGGCGGATTCCTTCTAGTGAAACCGACGAGTTCTTGGTGCCGGCTGTATGAACGATCAGCGTCGAAAGATCGAAGCGTCGCTGTAGTGGTCCCTGTTCGATGTCGCTGTGCTGGATCCGTGAATGGGGGACAACGATCCGGTGACGCCACCAAACACCGCGGCGGATTTCGAGACCGATCTCGCTCAGTCGCCACCCCGCGCGGCGGTACGACATCGACGGAAATACCCAGCCCAACCAAAAAGCGAACGATACCACGATCAAGGCGATGATCGCCGCGACTGCAAACGGCAGATCGAGTGCTTGGTTGATCAAGTACCAAATCACCAGGATCCCGATCGCGATGATCGCGACCAGTGCGGTCATCGATCCGCCAATCAAACGTGACAATTTCAGATGATTGGGTGACAACGGATCGAATCGACCGTTCTCGTCATCTTCGGTTGTTTGACTCAGCTTGATGCCGTCATTCATCGGTGCTTTCTCGCATGGGGGCCTTTCGTTCATTTGTGTCGGTCATCCAAAGAGTTCGGTGCCGTGTCTGCATGAATGTAGCGGATTGTCGATTTGTGGTTTGGTAGGTATCCGGTGACTGCGGGGCGCCCCCTAGGCGAGCCCCAGTTAAGTACACTGCTGTGTCCTTGGAAAGGTTTCGGGTTTCCCTCTGAATGTTATTGATTGAAAGCTGGTGATTGCAGTGTCTCGGATTCTCTTGGTACTCGTGGTGATGGTGCTGCCAAACATGTTGTCTTCCTTTTCGGCCAGTGCGGATGATTTGCCGGTCGCTAGTCCTGAGGACGTGGGAATGTCGGCTTCGAAACTTGCCCAGGTTGATGCCGCGATGGAAGAATCGATCGCTCAGAACCGGATCGCTGGCGGAGTTGTGATGGTGGCTCGAAACGGCAAAGTCGTTCATCATCGAGCGTACGGAAAGCGGGACATCGAAGCCGACTTGCCGATGCAGCCCGACACGATCGTTCGCATCTATTCGATGACCAAAGCGATCACCACAACGGCGGCGATGATGTTGGTCGAAGAAGGCAAGATCGACGTTGACGATCCGGTTTCGAAGTACTTGCCGGAACTGGCCAAAGTGGCCGTCGCCGTCGATGGTAATGTCGAACCGGCCAAGCAAACGATGACGATCGCCGACTTGATGCGGCATACTGCTGGGTATGGCTATGGTGCGACCGGGAACGCCGTCTCGGATCGAGTGTTTGGACAGTTGAATGTCATGGACCGCGACGCGACGCTTGCCCAGTTGCAAACCAAGCTGGGCGAGTTGCCGTTGGTGTTCCAGCCGGGCAGCGATTGGTTGTACGGAATCTCAATCGACGTGTTGGGCCGAGTCGTAGAAGTCGTGTCGCAGCAGCCACTCGATGAGTTTTTTCAACAGCGAATCTTCGACCCACTCGCAATGGAAGACACCGGCTTCTTTGTGCCCGCTAATAAAGAAGAACGATTTGCAGCGAATTACAACAGCGATGGAAAAGGCAAGTTAACGCTCGGCGACGATCCGAAAACAAGTCGCTATCGCGATGACCCCGCGTTCTTGTCCGGTGGTGGCGGGTTGGTGTCGACCGCTGCTGACTACATGCGTTTCTTATTGATGATCGCTGGTGGCGGCGAAAGCAGCGGCGTCCGTTTGATGAAGCCGGAAACCGTCGTGATGATGACCACCAATCAATTGCCCAAAGATGTCGGCTGGATCAAGTTTGGCAAGGAAGTCCGCAAGGGCGTCGGGTTTGGATTCGGATTCAACGTACGCGACGAAATGAGCGACTGGGATCCCAGCGGTCGCGTTGGCGAATACGGTTGGGGTGGCGCGGCGAGCACACACTACTGGGTGTCGCCCAAAGATGACTTGATCGTGATCACGTTAGAGCAAGTCATGCCGTATCAGTGGCTGACGGAACTGAAAGTCAAAGGCATCATTTACGACGCGATCGAGAACTGATCCGACGATAGAAACTAAAACCCGAATCGGATGCTGCTGCCGTGATGATGGCGTCGTGGTGCGGGAGCGTGGTGATAGTAGTGATACGATGGTGGTGGATAGCTGGGCACGACGTAGTGTTCTTCGACAATCACTGGCCGAGGGGCTGGTGCGACGTAGGTAGGTTGAGCGACACGGGCGATTCGTTGGCTGCCGGTTGGTGCTTGTTGCAGCACGCTAATCACGTTTTCGCTGACGCCTTGCTGGTGTAGCGCGATGATGTCAGGCACTTGCAGTGTGACTTGAGTGCCCCGTTGCTGGATTTGGTTGATGATCACGCTATCGCTAAGACCACTGCGGCTCATCGAGACGACGTCTTGGATTGAAACGGCCGATTGTGTGACAACGTTTTGCTGCTGTTGTTGGTAGTAGTATTGCTGCTGTTGCTGGACGGAACGTTCCTTGTCGGCGGCGTTCCCTAGCAAGCCACCGGTCACGGCGCCAATCACGCCGCCGATTGCGGCACCGGCACCGGCTTCGCCGTTATGGTCACCAATGAGGGCTCCGGCGACAGCACCGCCAAGTCCACCCAGGGTGGCACCACGCTGGGTGCCGGCCTGTGAGTAGCCCGTGCTAGGAATCGAGGCGGCCAGAGCGACGGTAACGGCCAAAAGGATCTTGCGAGACATCTGCAATGCTCCGAAAGCCAGTCGCGAACGGAGTAATCCGAATCAGACGGCTAATGTGCGGTGAATGGGGCAATCGTTGAATGCCAGATTTAGAGATGATCGCGATCCGAATCAATGCCAACCGGGAAGCTTCACTAGGAAGCGATTTGAGATAATTCGCGAAACTGCTTTAGCAATCGAACCTTCATTCGAGATTGGATCAGCCGTAATTCATCCTGGGGGATATTCATCAACGTCGTCACTTCGTCGGCGGACCGACCGGCGAACAACAGCAATTCGAAAGCCTCGATTGGGATCGCTTCAAGATGTTTCTTGTCGTCCTTGTTTGAATCCGCTTGTGATAGAAGAAGCTGGTGACGAAATCGCAAGTTGGTGTGCTCATTGCTGGGGTGTTCCTGCGCTGGTGACAGCTTCTCCTGCATGCGTTGATAGAGGTCCGATCGCAGGCGAAAATGTGCAATTTTGTGCTCCACGGTTTCGATAAGCAATTGCTTGCACCAATGGGCGTGCTGCTGGGCAACTTGCAGGGGAGTCGAGTTCGTCCGCAGTGGCAGCGATTCTCTCAGGCTAACGACAGCATCTTCGACAGGGTCGGTCGTCGGATGTTGGTCGACCCCGTGCGTCATCTCATTCGCCACCGCGACCGTTTCCCCGTCGTCGCTTGATCTCCCCGACGCATCGAGAAAATGATTATCGATTGTGGCTCGCATCTTATCGGCAACCAAGCCGACAAGCTGGCGTTTTGCTAACGAGTAGGGGCTCAGGATGGTTGAGAGAAGTGGTGAAATGATCCGATCGCGTAAGCGATCGAGTGAGGGTAGGTCCTTAGGTCTCGCCGAAATCGAAGAAAAAACATCGTGATCATCTTGGCTCGGCCGTCCCCCCTTCTCCTTGTGTTTCAATAAGCCGCGCCAAATGCAGTCATTCTCAAAAATCTCAGCGGCGCCAGTTCCATCGGTTTCGAGTTTCTCGCTTTGCCGCCTCAGAAACTGCTGGTAGTGACGACTGCAAAGGCCTCGGCGCAGCCGCTGGCCGGTATGCCCACAGGCGAGGCATCCGCCATGCACGTTCTCTAACTGCAACTGCTGGTTCATTCAGATCCTCTGTTCGAGAGCTGATTGAGTTGGAGTCATGTTTCGCTTGATGTTCTAACGGGATCGGGCGGAAAACTTTCGGCAAATCACCTAAATTCCGGGTCTGCTTGTTGACCCCCAAGGTGGTGGACAATACGCTCGGGTGAAAACAGGTCTCAAACTGGTATCATCACGGGCCACGGACGGCTACACCACTCTCAATCGACTGATCATCCATGCACCAAGAGCTTACCGTTCCGAGTTATCGCCTTACATGGGGTAGACCCTTGACGAGTCACTTTCACCGGACCAAGCGTGTCTTGTTTTCCGGATTTTGCCTAGCGGCGTCTTGGATGGCACCCGGAATTGCTAGGGGCGCCTTCACGGTGTCGCTGATTTCCGATTCCAGCACCGTACGAAGTGACACCGGAGGCACCGTCGCCTTCATGGGCACCCTAAGCGGTGATCCGGGCGATCAACTTCAAGCCTTTGACATCGTCATCGATATTGCGAATCGAGAGCTGCCTTCCAGCGATGTATCGATTGAGAATTTGGTGCCGCTTGTCTTTGCTCCTTTCAATTCCGGTGAGACCGAACGCAATGGGGACGACATCTTCTTTGGTGGCTTCAGCCCATTGGCAGTGGACGCCGCGTCTGATTTGCAATTGTTTACTTTCGATGCGGTGTTCAGACCGGGGATCACGGCTGGGCAAACGTTTGATTTCAATTTGGATTCGAACGATTCGGATTTCTCCCTTCGATCCGGTGCGGGCCTTGTTGATCTATCCACCGTCCAGTTCAACCACGCCACCGTATTGGTGACGGCCGTTCCCGAGCCCAGCAGCCTGATCGCCATAGCGGGTTTGGCGTGCGGATGTGCTGTATATCGGCGTCGACGAAGAACTTGATTGCGTTTGTTAAGGGAAACGTTTGTTGACGTTCTCTGTCTCTTCTTGAATCAGCTTGGCAATTGGCACGAGGGCTCTTGTTGTGAAATCATGTTTTCAGTTCCACGGTACTGGCGGATCCAATCAATCGCGACGTCAACTTTTGCGGCGCGAGATCCAGAAAAACCAACTGATTGATCGAAGCCGACTACGCCCTCGTTTTGAGCGATTGGAAAGCCGACGATTGCTCGATGCCAGTGGGTTTGACGAGATGGATGGCTATGCGCCAGAACCATGCAGCGCAGGATCGTACGATTTGGAGTACTACCAATCGCAATCCTACGTTTCGGGGCCGGTCGATAGCAGCGACGCGTACGCTCGATACCAGTCCCCGTCTGATGAAGATGCTTGGGAATTCGTTGAGGATGACAACCGTAACTCGAATCCCGCCGGCGAATTCAACGACCCGGAAGCCGTGTCGCGCGCCTTGGAAGCGCTTTCGCTATCGGGATCGGACGTTCCTGTTCGGATTCCCGACTTGATCGAGCCGCAGTATCCGATCGATCAAATCCAAACCAACTTGGTCGCCTCGACGGACAGGATCAGCATTGGTGATTTCCGGTCGGACCCTCGGTTCAGCTCTTTCGACGGAGGATCTTTTGCGACGGTCATCATCGATAGCGGTATCGACCTTGATCACCCTCACTTCGGTCCCGATTCCGATAGCAATGGGGTTGCTGATCGGATCGTCTATCATGCAAGTTTCGTTGGCACGCCGAACGGTGACGACGATAACGGGCATGGGACGCATGTGGCGGCGACCGTTGCTTCAAGCGACACCACGTACGAAGGTGTTGCTCCGGGCGCGGATATCATTGCCCTGAAGACTCAGAATTCTAGCGGTTCAGGGAGCTTTTTCGGGGTCGAACAAGCGTTGCAGTGGGTCATTGCCAATGCGACCACTTACAACATCGCCAGCGTGAATATGTCGCTCGGCGACAGCGGTTTCTACACCGCAGCCAACAGCCGCTATGGGCTTGGCGACGAGTTGAGCGTGCTAGCGGCGATGGACGTCATCGTGGTCGCCTCGTCTGGAAACGATTTTCATTCTGGGGCGGGGTATGGTGTTGGCTATCCGTCGGCCGATCCGAACGCATTGTCGATTGGCAGCGAACGCGCGGCGGGTGGACTGAGCGGGTTTTCTCAGCGAGACCCCGAATTGACAACGGTCTTTGCGCCCGGTGATCGAATCGTGGCTGCGTGGCCGGGCGGAGGAGTTCGCTCGTTGGCGGGAACGTCGATGGCTTCTCCGCACGTTGCCGGGGTGGCTCTGCTAGCTCAAGAAGTCGCGGTGGCTCAACTTGGTCGGCGCCTGACGTTCAACGAATTCGAGCGTCTGATTCGTCAAACGGGACCAGGTCGAGGCTTGATTCCGGAAACCGGAGTCGACTATCCGGGCGTCGATATGCTGTCGCTTGCCGAATCGATTGTCGCGATGGCGGGAAGTTCAGCCGATTTGTCGGTCAGCAACTTGAGTGTTATCGGTGGTCAGGTTCGTGGCTCGGCCGGTTCAGCCACGTTCACGGTCACTAACTCTGGCACGGTTGCAACACCGGCATCCGAAGTCGGATTGTTCCTCAGTCGAAATGACATAGTTTCGTTTACGGGCGACTTGCGATTTTCCGACGCGTCTGTCCCAGCACTTGGCGCAGGACAATCTACGAGTGTGACGATGTCGTTCACGCTGCCGGACTCCAATGACCTGTTCTGGGATTTCGATACGGATTACACGATCGGATTGTGGGTGGACTCGCTCACGGATGTTGATGAATCCAATGAGGTTAACAACCTCAGCAGCATGGTGGGTGTCGACCAAGTTGCTGTGACGATCAACAACTTGCCTCAAGATTTGGCTGGCGGTGGAGCAACGGTCCTGGCAAGCGACGATGTGTGGGGTGGAGT
>JBAUHR010000532.1:0-1834 GCA_049680385.1 Rubripirellula sp.
CCGTATTTGCTGATGTTGATCACACCGAGATCACGACTCCACCGGAGGTTTCCGTCCAAGTCGTAACAATACAAACCTTCCGATCCCAAGAACGCCACGACATGATCGCCCTCCACACACACGCTCGTGTTTGCATGAGTCGCCTTGGCATGGCGAGTCGCGCGTGGTTCGCCTTGTCGAACGGTCTTCCGCCAAAGTTCGTCTCCGTTGGTCTTGTCGTAACACAACAAGATCCAACTCTGCGTCCCGTTATCTTCTGCGGCCGTGGGCTTTCCTCCCGCCTGGATCATCAATTCGGCGTTGCCGTCATCAGCCAGCGCTGTCAACAAGAAGATGCGGTCACCGACCACCACGGGGCTGGAATGGCCGAGTCCCGGCACTGGCGTTTCCCAAAGCACGCCCTCGAGCGGACCCTTGCTTGCGTCGGCATTCCACTGGGTCGGGATCGAAAATCCGTCGGCGACACCTCGACCGCCTGCTCCGCGGAACGACGGCCAATCGGTCGACGATTCAGCCGGCGATTCGGCGGACAGTTCACTCGCCGCTGCGAGAGTCACGACGACAAGCATCAAGAGTTTCATCAGTTCTTTCATCTTTGATCGGCTCGCTACCTGAGTGGACGGTTGAGAAAAACACAGTTGATATCATCGGAATTTGCGACTGCGATATCAGCGTAACCATCACCGTCGAGGTCACCAACATCCAACCCATACGTCGCCGTCGATGGATCGCCAAACGTTTGCTCTTGAAAGCTCGACCCGTCACCGTCGTTGAAGAATACCGAATTCGTTTGCATCACGTTTCCGGCCACGATATCCAAGTCATTGTCATTATCGATGTCGGCAATCGCGACCGTATATGTGGCACTGTCTTCTTTCCCAAACGTCACCGATTTCAAAACTCCGCCCGCACCATCACCAAAGAATACTTGATTGGATTGTCCAATGTTCCCAATCACCCAATCCAGTTTACCGTCGCCATTGATGTCAGCGATCGCCACCGCCCGTGATTGTTCGTTACCGATTCCAAACGGCACACGCTTGGCGAACTTCAAATTTCCACTACCAAGTAAGACTTCGTTTGGTTGCCCGTCTCGATTGGCGAGCACCAAATCGAGATGGCCATCGTGGTTCAGATCCGCGACAGCCACGTCGATCGTCGAATCGTTGTCTCGACCGAAGGTTGACCCTGAAACAAAGTTCGCGTTTCCATCGTTGAGGTAGATGCGATTGGGACGTCCGCGACAGGTGGCGACTAGGTCCACGTCATTGTCTTGGTCGATATCGATCGCGGTGAGACTACGCAGACTCGATATGTCACCGTAGGCACTGTGCTCTTCGAAGTTCCCGGTTCCATCATTGACAAATATTTGGCCGCGAGCCATGTCGTTGCCTGTCGCGATGTCCAAATCACCATCGCCATCCAAATCAGCCAACTCACAAGCGTAGGTGGTTCGACGATCGCTTCCCAACGAACGCATCACCGAGAACTTCGCTTTACCTTGGTTCATAAAAAGATAGTTCTGCTGAGGCCAATGTCGACCATTCGCGACAACGATATCCAAGTCTCCGTCACGATCGAGGTCTCCCAGTCGAACTGATGCCGAGCGAAAACTCTCCGTCCCGAGCGTCATTCGATCACTGGTCACAAACACTCGATCTTGAGCGACCAGTCTTGGAACCAAAAGATGGTGGCAAAAGCCGCAGCAACCAACACGGAATGACGACAGCGGATGATCATTGGGGGGCACTTTCGGGACGACTTTTGTCAGACGGCGATTTCGCGACCTGAAGTTCCGCTTGGACGTCGTCACCAATCGGCTGATGAATGAACT
>JBAUHR010000533.1:0-5201 GCA_049680385.1 Rubripirellula sp.
GAAACAACTCGTCCACGACTTGGATCTGCTGCGGCGGGGGAGCGACGATGGATTCGGACGAGGCCGTATCTAGAACGCTTTGACGCGCCATTTCGTTGATGACTCTCAGGGCGTCGATCGCGGTTACTTGGCCGTCGCCGCTCGTGTCGACGTAGCGACCGATTTCGACGTTGACTTGACGCAGCACTTGGTCCACGACCGTGCTCTTTTGCACTGCCAATTGGTTGATCACCATCAAGGCATCTAACGCGCTGATTGCACCATCGCCATTGGCATCCAATGGATTTTCGCGGTTGTGCATGTTGGGTGCGAACGTGAACGCTTCGTCGGCTAACACAAGGTCACTTTCGTCGCTGCCTTGATAACGATAGTGATCGCTTCCCGATCGAACCACGATATCAAATCGACCGCCCTTCTGTTCCTGGGTCACTAACATCACGTTACCGACATCGATTCCCTTTTGCGACGCCAATCGTTGACGAGCGGAATCGGCCAATGGCAGCGGATCGATCGGCCCCCATGGCGAATCCGGCACGACCAGTTCCCAATCGAACAACACTTCGTCGACCACCGTTTCAGCGTCGCCGACATTGACCGCGCGAATGCCGTCCTGACCGACCGAGAAGACGAAATCATTGATCGACACACTCCGTTCGACCTTGGCTTGGTGAGCAACCTGGCCGCGTGGCGAAATTCCATCGGCGTCGACGTGCAGGATCGAAAGTTCGTCTTCGCGGACCGACCGGGTCGAGTCCTTGTAGCCGTCATCGTCTGAATCGTAACGTTCGTTGAAGTAACGACTCGTTGGCACCGAAAGCAATTCGTGATTGGCAAACCATCCGAACGCGTGATGGTCGTTGCTCGCCTCGCTGGTCGAATACTTTGGCAAGTTGTACTGGTCGATTAACGTCGGATGATTCAAATCACCAACGTCAAACAGCGAAACCATTGCTCGACCCCCGAAACCGGTTGCCGTGTTGGTTCCGATCGTCAACAAACGATCAGGCGTGATGAACTGCATATAACTGCTGAAACCGGGGATCGAGACATGCCCGATCACTTGCGGCGCCGCCGCGTTACTGAGGTCGATCGCGTAAAGCGGGTCGATCGTTTCAAACGTCGTCACGAAAACTCGATCGGCAAAGTAACGCACGCTCTTGATGTTCTGGCCAACCGCCAAGTTTTGCAGGCTTCCCACAAACTCCATCACTCCCGCGTCGTCTTGCAACACGAACACGCCCGTCTCGTTCTGACCGGAGTGATTGCCAGTGCTGACGTTGATGATTTCGGTCGTTACTCGCAGTAGACCGTCACTTTCGTCCGCCGCAAACTGATTCAAAAATCGCCCCGGGACGTCGCCCGTCGCAGCAAACTCAATTGCACCGGATTGACTGTCCCAGTTGAACTTCTGGATCTCGGTCCAAACCTCATTTTCGATCGACTCGCGATGCTCGGTAAAGACATACAGACTGGTCGCCGTCGCGAAGATCTGGCTGCTTGAATCGGACATGACGCCCGAAACGGCTGACAACCCGGGTTGATCGGACGCCATATCAATCGATGCCACAATCGTCATCGAAGAAGCGTTTTCGAGTGAACGATAGATGTCTTCGGGCATCAGCAGCGGGCCGCCGCGAACCAATTCACCGTCCGCGTCATAGCTCTCGTAACCCGGCAATGTGTCCTCTATCAACATCGCAAAGTTTGCGATCACGCGATCCGAGAACTCTTGCTCGGTTTCGTACGTGCAGACGTTTTCTTCGACACAATTGAGTTCGAGTTCCGGCAGCAAACCGTCCGACTGCATGATCAAGAAAACTTGGTTGTCGATCCGGCGAGAATCGTCAAAACGACCATCGAACTCTGTACGCTGGACAACCGTGGGCGCTGAACGATCCGCAACATCGATGACCGTCACGATCGTTGACGATGGCAATTCGGGTCGAGGAAAATACGACAGGCCGTCGAAAACATCACTAACAAAACGCGTCGAGTCGAACGACTGGACACCCATGTTGTCGCTGGTCGTTTGCGAAATCACGGTGACACGGTCACCGTCCAAGTACATGCCGATCGGCGTGCCTTCGACTTGAGTCCGCGACACGAGTTCAAGTTCATCGGCTGGCAGGCTCTTAACGATCGTTAGCTCGTTGCCACGAAGCGTGTAGATGTAGAAACCGTCCGTCTCGACAATGTCATGCTCGTCAACACCAGCGACTTGAACGTTGGTTTCCGAAAACTCGGGCGAAGTGCCACCTTCGGCCGTGGTGACTGCATAGTATCGATCGTCGGTGTAGTCAAAATACTGATAGGCGGGCTGTCCGAATTGGTTCTGGTACTTGGTTACAGCTAGATCAAGCACATAGTCGCGGAACTGATCCGACGATTCGAATTTACCGAGCCGATCTGTCGCTGTCTCATGAACCGAAACCGTCACGGTCGCCTGTGACTGCCCGTCGATCGTATAGACAAACGTGTCTTCACCGGTGAACCCGACCGCCGGCGTGTAGATGACGCTGCGCCGGTCGGCGGCGATCGTGACTTCCCCGCCCGATGTCGACGATGATACATCGGAAACCAATCCGGCACCGATGTAGTCCGCGCCCAGGATATCGTTGGCCAGCACGTTAAGCGTGATTGCTTGGCTGTCCGGAGCGACACGAACGATATCGTCGGCCGCACGACGCACCACATTTACGCGTACCGTTTGGCTCAAATAATCATCAACCACGTACTGGAATGTGTCTTCGCCCACGAATTCCGGCGGTGCCGTGTAGCTGACCTTTCCATCAATGATCGAAACTGTGCCGCCCTGCTCGGTCGCGGTCACATCGCTTAGGACTCGTGGCCCGGCGTACACGCCATGCGTGCGGTTTAGGTAGCTAGGGAAATCATTCGCCAGAACGTCAACTTCGATGGCGGCTCCGTTCTGGTCGGCCACAGCACGGTCGGCAATGAGTCGTGGGACTGCATTGACTGAAACGAGTCCTTCATAGCGATCATCCACCGTGTACGTGAAGGTCTCGAACGAACCGCCCGGTTGATAGTGAATGAACCGGCCGTTTTCACTGATCGACGCCGTACCACCGTCGCTTGGCTGAGTCACGCTTGTAATTTGCGAATCGCCGAGATAGTCGATCTCGAAATGATCATTGCCAAGGACGTAGAGATCACGCGGCTGACGTTGATCGAATTCGAATCGATCAGACTCGGTCAGGGGAGCGATCCGCAACTGCACCGTCGCGGTGTACTGACCGTCGACCGTGTATTCAAACGAATCGTTCTCGTAACCGACAACATCATCGGGCGGCGTGTATTGAATGGACGTGCCAACCACCACCGTCCCGCCCAACGCCGTGTCGGTGACCGAAGTGATCACGGGCGCCGGATTGCCGCTTGGTGAGGAATTGTCCGAAAGATAGTCGTTCGCCAACACGTAGATGTGGTTGACGGTGCCAGGGTAGACATTGAAGTGGTCATTGCGGACGGGCTGAGTGACGTTGACGCTGACCGACGCGGAGTATTTGCTGTCTGCGACATAGTCAAAATGTTCGACACCAGAAAAACCGTCTGCGGGCGTGTACAGCACGGACAAGCCATCGCCCGCAACCTCGATCACGCCACCTTGATCGCCGGACGTCACCGAAGTCACTCTGGTTACCGCATCGATCGACGATCCACCGAAGATCGAGTTGTATTTGTCGTTGCTAAGAACGTCCAAGCGGTGAACACCACCATCGATGTCTGCCAACAAGGTGTCGTTGACAACCGGCCGCGCGACACGCACCAAAGCGTTCTGTTCAAACCGACCGTTGACGACGTAGCGAAAATTGACGTAACCGAAATAGTCGTCCGCGGCCGCAAAGTTGACACTGCGGCCATCGCTGGCAATCGTGACGTCAACCGAATCTGGCAATCCGAGGACATGCGTGATCTGCGCGTTCTGGCGATCGGCTATCCAGTCGTCTTCGGATAACACACCGTCGTCGATATCGTTGCCAGAGTTTCGAAAGTCGTTCTGCAACAGATCCAACGTTGTCGTGCCGCTATTTTGAATCACCTCGAACTTGTCGTAGACCAACGGGTTGCGGACGTTGACCACCGCGGTGCTGACGAATCGGTCATCGACAATGTAAGTGAACTGGTCCTTCATCGACCGATTGGTCTCGGTTCGATAGACGACCGATTGCCCGTCATCACTGATACGAAGTTCCGATCCCTGCGCTGCCTCGCTGACCAGCGTGATTCGGCGGTCGCCGGAATAGCCATCCGGGAACCGAGCCCCCAGCAACAGATCCAGTCGGTACTCGTCTTGCGACAAATCGATGTCGGTTTCGAATGGCACCAACGGCGAAACAATGTTGACGGTGACTTCGGCCGACAGTTGATCGTCAACGGTATAGCGAAACGTTTCCGTACCGGCACGATCGGCTGGCGGCGTGTACTGAAGCCGGGATCCATCGGCGACGATCTGAACACGCCCGCCAAGACTGGCGGTACTGACAGCCGTGATCTTGCTAGCTGCGTCGTCTCCTGAATCAACAACATCGTTGCCGAGGACGTCGAACAGAATCGCACCCGAGTTTTGGTCTGCGGCGAACACATCGTCGACCAAAAACAAGTCGCCCGCCAACAACTGACGTTGCTCGAGTCCCTCGACCCGAACACGTCGTGACCGGCGGTTTTGTTTTCGAAACGTCATCACGGCACCTCATCAGATCAGAATTGCAAGACGCCAGTATATTCTTTCCATCAGTGCATCCGTACCCAGATCTGCTGGAATTCTGCGATGATCGCTAAGCCTGTTCGCCCGCTAAGGTGAGAATCCGACACGTTTTCTGCCAAAGCCGACACGTATTCTGCCAAAGATTGGGCAGCTTGATCATTCAGGTTGCGTTTACGAGTCTTCCGCGTCATTGGGCAGGACGTCGCAAAGCGGATGAACGACTTGCTTCAGCGATTTGGCATACAGGCGTTTGCCTTTTGCTGTCAGGCGGTATTGGACGAGTGCTTTGTTCTTTTCTTTCTTGACGGGCTCAATCAGACGGAACGTTTTTTCGAGCCGACTGACTTGCCGATCGTGTGACGCCGGTTCACACGAGAACGCGCCGCGTGATCGTTTGAAAATCTGGTCCGCGATCTGCTCTCTTGACGCCGTCCCGTTTCGGTCAATGATCGAAACAATCAAGAACGGATAGAAC
>JBAUHR010000534.1:0-1592 GCA_049680385.1 Rubripirellula sp.
TTCTTCCGCAATGTCTTGATGGCCAGTGGCCGTTGCGAGTGCCGATCGTGCACCCGCCAGACCGAACCGATTCCGCCTTGGCCGACTTCCTTGATTTTCTGGTATCGAGGTGGCAACTGATCGTTGACTGTCAGATCGGGCTGGGCTGCCTGGTCGTGTTTCAGTTCCGCGAAGACGTCGTCGGCAATTTGATTGTCTGAGGAGTCTGCGAACGAATAGTCAGCTCGCGCCACAGTTTCACCTCGCCGCTGGCGAAGCTCGATATCCTGCCAGAGTAGCTCGCGGACAAAGTAACGACGTGTCGGTTCAGGGATGCCCCGTAGATCGTTTTGGAATACGTTTTGCAGATTGACCTGCCATTCGTTTGGTAATTCGTTTGGAAATTCGTTGGCCAATTCGCTTGGTAGACCGCGCGAGGTTGCTGCTAACGCGTTTTCGCGGCGAATGCAAATTTCTTCCAACAGTTCCAATTCCTCTAGCGATAAGGCGGACTCGGTTTTCATACTGTTTACCCTGGTTCGTTTTTGGTTGCGTCGGTTGCAGTCGCTGCGATTCAATGCTCACTCGGTGTGCAGGCAGGCTCCTCAGCTGTGCTGGCGTTACTGCTCGTCCCCTTCGTCGTCCTTGATCGCTTCGGACCAAGTTTTTCGAATCAATGTTAGTCTGCGCTCGACCGTCCGCTTGCCACACTCCAGCCGCTCGGCGATTTCTTCCACGGAGTAGCCTTCCATCCGAAGTAAGGCGATCGTCTTGACCGTATCGTCTTTGAGAGCATCCATCAGCTTTCTCGCGTCGTCGGTGAATTGGGCGAGCAGATCTGGAGAAGCCGTGGTGCCTGGGACATTCCCCAATCCAGCGGCTGGCTGATCGCCTTGTGACGGCTCGTCTACCAGGAATATGGATTCGCCGCGGACTTTTCCGCCACCTCTTTTTTCTCGTTGTTCGTGACGAACGTAAGCCTGCGCTTTTCGGCTAGCGATACACAACAACAGCTTCCACAGATCATCGCGCCCCTCCAGCTGCGGAAACGATCGCTGTGCTGCCCCCAAACAGAAGCTCTTGAAAGCGCTTAGCGCGACATCTTCGTCATCGAGCGTTCTGCGCAAGTGACTGGGGAGCTTTTTTTGCGCGTACCGTTGCAGTCGTGGATAGCAGTAGTTCCACAACTCAGTTGCCGGCTGGTCGTCACCGTTTTCGATTGATTGGATCCAAATCGTGACGTCGTCCGCGGCCATCCGCGGGGTATCTCCCGACTGTTTTCCCATCGAAACCTCGTCTTGGGTGCGAATTTCAAAAAACTGGCGGACTCGCGACACGGCTGTTCATGAACCAATTAGAGGCCGACTCAATGCCAGTTTAGCAGGAGATCGAGATGGATTGTCTTAAAGCTGCTTTGCCTTACGGAACAAATTTGAGCTGGCTATATCTCGCACTGGCTGGCGTGGCTGTCCTGCTTGGCGTTGCGCTGGGCGGGGCCGTGATGGCGAGACGTTGGGGAACCCAAGGTTTCAGAACCCGGCCCCTCGAAACCGCTCAAAATTTTTCCCAATCACCGAAAGAAACAAAGTGAATAAATCGAATTGTGCCCCACC
>JBAUHR010000535.1:0-9582 GCA_049680385.1 Rubripirellula sp.
GCTCCAGGAACGTCAGACAGCGATTACTCAGACAGCGATTACTCAGACAGCGATTACTCAGACAGCGATTACTCAGACAGCGATTACTCAGACAGCGATTACTCAGACAGCGATTACTCAGACAGCGATTACTCAGGCAGCGATTACTCAGGCAGTGATGGCTCGGGCAGTGATTACTCAGACAGCGATGGCTCGGGTAGTGAAGAAGAGATGGCCTTTGAAAGCTGCTCGCTCCCGTTGGGCCCGTTCGAGCAAGGTGATTGGTATGGCAGCGATCTTGGAGGAATGTTCGAAAGTGAGTACTACGATGTGAGTTGTGATCCTCGTTTGTCACCCTATACCGTTTCCGAACAGAACTTACTCGGAAACACCAGCGAAACAACGATTGAGTTTGATTTCAATCTTGATGGTATTGCTGACGAGCGATCTGTTTTCGCTGGCGATTTGACATTTTCCAGACCAATCCGCAATTTGGGGCGTGGCTATCACACGGTTCAAGTCCGGACTCAGAAGTGGGATGAAAAATACGGTGGTATGATTGCAAGTGCTTGGGTGCAGCACACTTTTTACTCTGAAGGACTCGCTAGCCCAAGCGTCGAGTCACTGGCTTTGGTCAACTCTCCCAATACGTCAAATAGTGCCGACGAATTTTACTTCGCAGGCACATCCGAAGGAGTCACCCACGATCCAACGATCAGTGGAGTCTTGCGAAATATCCGGCCGAGCTTGACTAATCTTCAAGTCGAAATTGATACCAATGGAGATGGCGTTGTTGACGACAAAATGTTCGTTGACCACAACGGGCATTTCGTTTACGTGCCGACAGACCTATCGCCTGGCTACACAACTATTGCGGTGCGTAGTTCGGCATTCGACAAGACTAGCGCGACAACGGAGCATGGCAACTGGAGCTATATCTCGTTCAACTTCGTCCCTTCACAAGCACCCGAAATTATGGATTTCGGTCTGTTGGTCGACGATGGCATTTCGGCCTTTGACGGCATCACAACACAAGCCACTTTGATGGGACAGTTGACAGCGTTCCATACGCGTAATGTCAAAGTGCTGTTGGATCTGAATGGAGATGGAATTGCGGATGCCATCGTGAATCCGCAGGCCAATGGACGATTTATGTATAGAGCAGCAGGTCTCACGCCCGGCCAGTACCAGTTTAGCGCCTGGACTTCAAGCCCGAATCATTACAAGGGTACGGCCGATCGTAGTGTGCCGGTAACGTTTTCATCGACATTAGAGGAAGCAGAACCAGACTCGCCGCTGATTGTTGATTTGCGTCTAAAAAATGACACAGGCAATGACACGACCGATCATTTTACAACGGACCCAACGCTGTTAGGAACGTTAACTGGAGTCGATTACGTTGCCAATCAACTTATCGAATTTGACTTCGACCAAGACGGTGTACCGGATGACGAAACGACTACCGATGCGGCGGGCCGTTTCGAGTATACACCGCCTTTTGATTCGGGAGCCTTTACCGTCGCTGTCCGCGGACTCGTGTACGATTTTGTTGAAGGCGGTCAAAACGAACTTCTCTATGGTGAATGGACCACGATCTCCTTCACACGAGTCAATGTCGATGTGGCATCGACGACCGTAATTGTCCAGCAGCTATTGAGTGATTCCGGTACTCCAGGCGATCTGCGAACAGAGAACCCCATCGTCATTGGGACGGTTACCGATGACGTTGTCACTGACGGCAGCAGTGCGATTGTCATTGAAGTGGATACCAATCAAGACGGACTCCCAGATCAAACGGTGTTCGCTGATGACGATGGACGATTTTCATTTGATCCACGACCACTGGACTTCGGCGCGGTTACCGTTGCGACACGTACTGTAGGTTTTGATATCGGGAACTCGCTAAAAACGTATGGAGAATGGAGTTCGTTTTCGTTTACTTATGAAGATCAAGTGGATGAAGCCCCGAGAGTTTCCAACACGGTTTTCTCGTCTCAGTTGGTTACTGATGGCGACGCACCGTTCTTCTCTGGCCGACTGACTTCACAGCAAGATGTCGAGAATCTTCGCGTGGAGATCGACACGAATTCCGATGGTGTCGCAGATTTCCAAGGGACGACGGATCAACTTGGGCGATTTAGTATTCCGTTGAAGGGACTCGCCGATGGGACAACGAGCATCGATGTGCGTGCCAAGTCTATCCATCCCCATACAAAGGAAGTCCTGGTTAGTGACTGGTCCAGTAACGCCATCTCATTCAATTTAAGCAGTCAGCCTGCGGCAACGATCACACAAGAAAGCGGCACGCCTAATCAATTAAAAGGCACCGTCAGCAAAGCCCCGCTTGGCCGAGCGATGATTGTCGAATTTGACGAAGACAATGATGGGGCGGTAGATGCCTCGATCCTTGTTGGGGCCGATTTGACGTGGACTTTTTCGCCGACGGATGTCTACGACCAGTCAGGTGGAATTAACGCACGGATCCGGGACACATTGGTCGGTGGCCGCACACTGATTGGCGACTGGACGAGTCTTTCGGTCGAATCCGACGAGGGACAAGGGATGGGAGGGAGTCCGGAAGACGAAGATGAGGGCGAAGAGCCAAATGGTGGGAATGGAGGAGGCGAAAACGGTGAAGAGGATAGTGGCGAAGAGTCAGAAGCCGTCGACCCGCAGCAGGAGAGACAAGATAAGATCGACGATGCGACTGACCAAGCCACACGTGACGACAGTGAAGCTGACAGCGAGTTGGCAGACGCGATCATCCAGGCCAATTCGGAACAAGATGCAGCAGTCGCGACTGCACAAGCCGAACATCAAGAGCGCGTTGCACTGGCTGAGGAAGACTTTGTGGAAGCGCAACGTCAGGCCGCACTCGTGTTTAGTGTGACCCAAGACGGTGTCAACGGTGATACATCCAGTTTCCATTTCGAGCCGTTTCAGTGGCCTGATGCCCCCAGGATTGAATCCCCTCAGATCCCCGATGATGCCGATCAAGCGACACCTCCGCGGACGCAACCTACCTACCATGGCGAGGCTTTTGACCCCGAGAAGGATCCGCTGTATCAGGCAGCCGTTAACGAAGCAAATACGCGATTCAACACACTCCAATCCGATGCCAAAGAGACGCGGATTGCGAATGACAAATTGGCGTACGATGAGTATTTGGAGGAAGTCAACTCACGACGTTCGATTGATGCGAATGACAGACAGGACGCCAGTGATACTTTCAACGACGAACTCGCTACGCCAACTCAAACCGACATTGATGCAGCAACGACGGCCTACCAAAACGCTCGGCAGAGTGCCTATGACGAGTACAACAGCGCCATCGAGGGAGCTAGACAGCAACGCGACGACGATGTGTCGGCCGCCAGAGACGCCAGTCAGGCAGAACGGACTGCAGCCAACAATGAGTACCAGGGGCAAGTCGATAGTGCCAGACAAGACTACTATGCAGTTCTCAACCAAGATCCATCGCCATCATCCGATGAACGTGCATCAGCGCTGTTGCAATATCAAACAATCGCACACAATGCCGGAAAGGTGCGAGATCAGCGACTTGCTGTCGCAAGTCACGTAGAAGCCTCTGCGATTATTAGCGCCAACAAAGCGTATCAAGAAGCGTTTGCTGGACCTCGGAAAATACTCGCTGATAAAATCCGTGCTGCGCGCAAAATCTACGAAAAGGCAGTCGACGATTTCAATAAGGAATCACGGGAACGAGAAATTGCCGCTCAAGCAACACGCGATGTATCGTTAGAGAATATCGGAGCAGATACTGACAAGGCTATCGCCGACGCGAAAAAGACGCTGGCTCTAAAACGCTCAACCAATGCTCGGCAAGAAACGATCGCGATCGAAGAAGCTCGCTCGCAACAATGGGTCGATCTTGCCGATGCCCGCAAAGTCGCCGCCTACCGAGAACATTCGGTGCGAAGCACTGCCTGGAGCCAGTACCAATGGTCGGTGGCAATCAATGAGTCCGACTACGCCCGTTCATTGCAAATCGCACACAACCTTCACACCTCCGACGTCACAGAGGCGCAGAAAGTTCGTGACGACGCCGAGGCTGAAGCGGAGCACAAGCGTGCCTATGATATTGCCAATCATCGACAGAGTAGCGCGCCAGGCAATGCGAGTCGAGAAAAGGACTACAAGTTAGATCAGTCTGACGCTCAACATCAGGCGGACAAACGGCGCACAATCGCACGCGATGAGCTGGCTCAGAAAATGGCAGAGGCCGCTGATATACTTGCTCGAAAAGGCATTGAGGCAGGATTTGTCTATGCCACTACTCTTGCCGATGCACAACTGGCTTACAGTTCAGCGACCATCTCTGCTCGCCGACTTTTTCTCGGTGTGCCACCAGCAACACTTGCTAGTGCTGGTGCGGAACGCACCATCGCGGGCAACAACGCATCACGAACTTGGCGATTGGCACAACTGAATGACGGAGCAGCCGCAGCTCAATCGGCGCGTGACGCCTACAAGGCATACTCAACAGAGATCGATGATCTTGAAGCAGAACTGGCGGACAAAAACGCTGATGATCTTAAAGCCTATCGCGACCTGATGGTCAACAGCGATCAAGGCAACTTGGTAGTTCTGGTTGGAATCGAAGTTGTTTATGAAAAGGCTTTGATCACCGCGTATGCGGAGTATGTGGAAGACGTTGCGCCCGCTGACAAAACCTACGATGATTCCAGTGTCCAATACGTCGGCGTGCAAAATGTCAGCGACGCCACCGCATTGAAGCAGTTTTACATTGACGAATCGACGACGTACCAAGCTGCGATGAACCAGTGGAACAACGAACTGGGTAATCAGTGGTCTGCGATGCACGTTCGCCAAGCCGCGATCGAAGTCACATGGGCAGCTCGGGCGGGGAACGCGGAATTCGAATACGCCACTGCAATCAGGGATCAGAACCTACAGCGGCAGCGTGCTCTGTCAACTATCTATCGAGACAATCGAATTTCGACGGCAGGATTCTACAAAGTAGAACACCATGCGTTTGCCGATCAAAAACTGACATATGTGACGACTATCGCCGGACCGCAAAGGACCTTTGCACTAGAGCAAAACGAAATTGATCACGAGGGCGATCAAAAAAGGCGAGACAGAGAAAAAGAACAGCGTGACAAGCAACGTAATTTCCTTGCTGAGCACGCCGCCGATGTTGCGACAGCGGAAAATGACTATACGATCGCAATGATCAATGCGAACACGGACTACTCAAATGATTCGGTAAATGCAACCGCTGGACTTCACGGTGCGGCAGGCACTTCGCTAGAGGCGCACAACGCCGAAGATGGCATTAGCTACGAGGAGCACCGTGGAAACATTGCGACGGCAGTCGGCGAATACAACCAAGCGATGGCGGACGCGACGGATAGTTACAACGATGCTGGCAGTGCAGCGAATGAAACGGTTCGCGCCGCTCGTGCTGAACTGATCGTCCGGTTTCGCGAAAATTCCATCCTGAACCAACCAGCGATGATGCAAGCACGGAAGTCCGCTGAGGAACAATCGCTTGTCGAAGCGACCGGTGTCAATGAAAAAGAACTCGCTCAGCAAGTTCTGAACGCCACCATTACATTGGCCACCAACCGCGGGATCGCCGAAAAGGCCTACGCAGCCAACGTCAATAACTTGGAATTGGTTGCCGCCCCGCAGCGTTCAACGATTGAAAACACGCACAGCTATCAATCTGCTGTCAAACTTGGCCAATACAATCGCAAGCAGCTGATTGCCGAAGCTGGCGCCAGAGAAGATCGAATCGCCTCACGCGGATTGTACGAGGTGGCGATGTACAACCACTACGCGGGCTTGACCGGTGTGTTGGGTGCTAATGATCCACTGATGCAAGCACTCTCTGAGGTAGCAACCGCCGACGCTAATTGGGCAGAGAATATTCGAATCGCTCGTGATCTGTATGAAGATGCCATCTCGATCGCAATGTTGAAGCAATTTGACGCCATCAACGGCGCGGATCTGGAACAGATTGATCGTGCCAACGCTGCCGATCACATTTATGTTCAAGCGACGACGCCAGAGTCGGTTGCTCACGCAATCAAATATGCCCAGGCGGAAACCGATTTGGCGGTGAGCAACACGATTGAAGAAGCCAAATTCGTTAAACAAGAAATCGATGCAAAAGCTGACTACGATAGTATTTTGGCGGCGTTGCTAGCAGCACGCGATGCTAGTCTCGCTGCAGGCCTTACCACGTTTGCAGAAGAGTCTTCAGAAGCGCTCGAGGGTGCTCTGGAAGACGACGGGGACGACGGCTTAAACACGAATGCGACCGGACCGTCGTGGGTCGATCGAGTCTGGACCGATCTCAATCCCGACAATTACTATTTTGGCGCTTCCGACTTGTACTACGGGGGCTATGGAGGATACGGAGGGTACTACGGATACTATGGCCTAGACTACTACTCGACGGGTGTCGGCTATGGGTTTGGAAATTTCGGTTACGGTTATGGATACGGCTATTCCGGGTTCAATAGCTTCGGTTATGGTCTTGCTGGATATGGCTATGGTGGTAGCTCGTTCGGCTACGGCGGATGGGGTTACGGCGGCGGATATGCCAATGGCGGGTGGGGATACGGAGGCTGGAACGCCGGCGGCTACTTTGGATTCGGCGGATGGGGTTACGGCTGGAATTATCTCTCTGCATTGTCAGCCGATGCAAGCAACTCTTTGCAAACTGATATGGATGCAGCCACCGACCAACTGCAATCGACAAGCAATGCCGCCCATAAAACGTTTATCCAAGAGTCGATGGCAGCAGATATCCGTCGCTTGACGGCGGTTGCCGAAGCCCAAGTCACTTTAACCGCAGCGATCGGCACGTCGAACGTCACCTATGCCACGACGCTCAATACGGCAGACTCGACTTTAGATGGGGTGAATGGCCCCGCCACCATCGCACGTGCGACGCAGCATGCCAGTGCGCTACGCACGCGAGAAGACAAGGTTGCAGAGGCTTCCGAAGAACTGGTAACGGATCAGGCGACTGCCAACGGAGCTTTCAGCTTGGACGTCAAAAACGAAGCGTTCGGCAGGGCATACGATACTGCCGCCGCAAAAGCTGGCTATATCGTTTCGCTCGCCAATGATCGCGCCACGAACCTGTCAGCCATGGCCGATGATAACGATTCGCCAAATTTTCAATTCGCTGCGGCCTACGCAATGGCAAATGCTAACTGGCTTGCTGACGTGACATCCGCGTTCAAGACTTACTCCGGCGAAGCTGCACTGGCTAACGCGACGTTGGACTACAACATGACCCTGCACCGTGGCCTGCGCGACCGAAATCGAGCGGCTGCGACCTTGGTGTACGATAAAGTCGAGTCCCAGGAAGTCGAGACTTTGAGCGTCCAATCGATTACGAAAACCGTTCAACACGCATCAGATACTCTGCCATTGGCTAACACGCGGCGATTGGACGACGCGACCCTGACCGCTAACCTGGAAAACGATCAGCAAGTCGCTCAAAAGGACTACGACATCGACAGGGCAGAAGCCGGAAAAACGCATGCCTTGGACCGAATCGACGAAGAAATCGCAGCCGGTCCTAACGATGGCATGAACCAGGAACCCAGCGATATCTATGATCAGAGTACGAAGGCTTACAATGAATCAATGGCCGACGCGGCACTTGATTTTGCCACTGACACGGCGCAGGCCAAACTGACTTGGCATCAGCAAGACGCGACTTCCAAAGCGACGTACACGACTTCGCGTGCCCCGCTGGACCATGCCTTTTCCACCGACAACATCGATCTTCAGGATGCGTACCAGCGAACCATCATCGCGGCCCAGCACACTCGCGAAACCTATTTAATCAGCGCGGACCGAGCGTTCTTCCGCAACGAAACCGCAGCCGAGAACATTCGGCGGACGAAGCTGACCGATGCCGAAATCGACCTGCGAAACGTCAAAGAAACAGCTCGCATCGATGCGCACGAGGCCATCAACGGTCAGATGAATCTATTGTGGACGTCGTATTTGGTTACTGCAGCTCACGTCCAAAAAGATGCTTGGAATACCACCAGGACGCGCGTCGCTAGTTTGACCAATGATCGAAACGCAGCCGAATTGCTTTACACCAATACGACTTCTTCCGCTTATGCAGCAAGAGAAAACACAATCGCTGCGGAAGTAAAGCAGCGTGATCTCAACCGACTTTCCGCACGCACGACTGCGGCCACAGCGAAATCGGATGCCCACCGCGATTTCCATTTGAATTTGGCGGGCCCCACAGGGGATTACACACACGACATTGCCGATGTACAGTACAGCTACGAAGTGGCAATGGCGCAAGCTCAACGCGACTTTGTGTTTAACGACGATGCAGCCCAACGCACCACCGACCTGCAAACCGCTCAGCAGGATCGCACATCTAACCTTGAAACTCATGAAGGCACTTGGCGGACAGCGTTCGTGACCGAGCAGGCCGATTTGTATTTGGATCAGGCAACCGCTGATCGTGATTTGACTCTCACGACGTTGGCGGAAAGCCTGGCTCAGACCATCGCGACTAACAACGCATGGCGAGACTATCGCAACGATGAAACTGGGGCTTATCTAACATCGGCAACGCAGTGGGCCAATCTGGATTCCGCATTCTTGCAAGCCGAAGCAGCCGAACTGGCCGCTGCCGCCCATGATCGCCGCCATTCAGGCATGTGGGCATTGTACGATGCTCAAGTTCTAGCCGCGCGTTCGACGCAAATGGTCGAAGATGTCAACCCTGCCAACGCGATCTTACAGGCGACCGCACAGCACGACCGCGAGACTGTCGACGCCAACGAATACACTCGGTCGAAAAATGCAAAAGCCACCAACCGAGAACGGGTAGGCAGTGAAACGGCGCGAGCAGACTACGGTGAAGAGTATTATTTGTCGACGCAGCACGGCAGTAGCGACACTGCTGATGTGCAACTCCCAGCTGCGGCTGAATTACCCGATCAAAACTTGGACACTCCGGCCACAATCAAGCTTATTAAGCGTGGCGAATTTGATGAAGTGTTCTGGGCCAAAGCCGTCGATGATGTCGTCAACCGGATCGACGACTGGTCAGCAAGCGTTTGGGATGGTTACGTACAGAACGGCCAATCCAATGATAGTGATTTATCAGATGTCGCGACCTTACAAACCGCTGATCGAGATGCCAGCGGAACACTGATCAGTCAGATTGTTGCGGTGTCCGATAGCGTTGTGCAGGCCCCTGTAGGTGACCCGATTAGCGACGATCGATCCGGCGTGCCAGCGGTGCTTGCTCCTGATCAGGAGAGCAGCATCCCCGTTGAAAGCCCGAAATTAAAGGACTTGGAGCAAGCCGATCAGTTACCCAAGGATGCCTTGCAACGGCTAAATGAACTCTTGGTTGACGGCGATTCGTCCCCAGCACACAACACCGGACGCTCGCCGCTGGACAGCCTGGATCCTCACAAGGCCTCTACCACGGAACTGGTCGAGTGGACGATTCGACTCAAGGAAGCAACCGAGCGCATCGAGGCGGCAGCGCTCCAAGTCGCGTCAGAATTCGTCATAGAAGACCGAAACGCATTTTACTACGGCGTGGCCAAA
>JBAUHR010000536.1:0-10005 GCA_049680385.1 Rubripirellula sp.
CACTACGTCAGATGTTGATCAAGTGAAGCTTAGGTCGATATCGTCACCAGATGCTAAACTGCCAAAACGCTTCACTGGGCACCCGTCGTGCCGAACACAATTGGCTGGCAGCCTGTGCTACGCAACACGGCGACTACTCACTTTCTTTGTTGAGTGGCTCGACAAGCTCACTGATTTCTTCTTCCGTCATTGTGATCTTCGTTTCAATCAGCATCTTCTTGAAATGGGCTTGCCCGTCTTCGCTTGATGGGAAACCAATGTTGTCACCCGATTCGAAGTGATTAGACGTGGCCAGTTTTTCCCCATCGGCGTTAAGAATCGCGAACCAGGGGATGCCACCACTTGCGCCGTCACGCAGGTCAGCCATGATTTCGCGTGCCCCGGTGAAGCGATGATCCATCTTGATCCAAAGATAGTCCGCCTCCCACGCCCGATTTTCGGTTAGAAAATCGGACAGCATGTGACAGGGACCGCACCATGTCGCGGTCTCCTGAACCAGCACACGTTTGTTTTCCCGCTTGGCTTTTGCCAACGTGTCGCTAAGCAGTTTGTTGGCGTCGATCGGTTCGTCAAGATGCGAACGCAGCCACTCGATCACCGCGTCTTTGGACAGTTCGCCTTCATCGATCAGGTCAGCATCTGAACTATGCGCGATCAGATCACCATCCGCGCCGACCAAGGCCAGGGCAAACGACATCGAATCCTCATCGATCGTCGCTTCCAATCCATCTAGCAGCTTCGCGACGTCGGCAGCTTTTGCTGGATCTTCGGTCGACAGCGCCATGATCAGAAAGTCATCGCGAATCTTGCGAAAATCAGCATCTTCGTATCGCAACTGCATGAATCGACGGACGCGCGCCCCGTCAGGTTTGCCAATCACGATCAGTAACTTTTGTTTGTTCAGCTTGCATCGCGGAATCGCACGATCAAAACGCTCCTGGGCTGTTCCCTTTACCCCCATCGCACCCGCGATGCGTTCATCCAATGTCGGTGGCACGTAAGGTTTTCGCGGTGCCGGAATATTCATCGTTCCCATGTCGACTTGCATCCCCGAACCAACGGTGACACTGTCCAAATTTGGAATCGTTCCATCGGAGCGAGATTCCATGTCGAGCTCGTACTCCCAACCCGGCACCAACCCGTCGAGACGGAAACGACCATCAGCATCGGTTACCACCGAGCCGCCAAACCGATTGCTCCATGTGCGATTGTTTTCGTCCGGAATTCGAATTCCGAAGCGAATTTTTTCAGCGGCGGCAGGTTCCGACGATTCCGTCTGGTGCAGAACGCCGACCGCCGAACCAGTCTCCTCTAGTTTCATTTCCAGCGTGTTTTGATCGCCGGGCAAAACAGCAACCGCGCCCAGCGACTTGTCACTGTTGGTTGCCAACACGTACGTCGGCTCGCCCAGTCGCTCGACCGCGAATGTTCCGTCCTTGTCCGTTAACGCTTGCCAATCATCACCGCTGAATCGCTGCGAAACTCCACTGAGCCGGATTCCCGACAATGGCCGATCGTCCAAGCGGTTCCGCACGACTCCGGTCAGCTTGATTTTGACCTGGATCTCGGTCGTCACATCCATCGTCAGCGTGTCCTCGCCGGACACTTCGAACTCGTCAGCCGTCTCTTGCCGCGGCGGACGAATGTCATAAGAACCGTCGCCCAGCAAGAACTCGAACCGGCCATCGTCGTCCGTCCTGGTGACGTTCACGCTCATCGGCCGCACATAGCGACGTGATTTTTTCGGATTGGCAATCGTGGCACCTTCGATGGAATCAAGGTCATCGCCAAATTGATAGACAATCACTCGCTCGTTCTTAATCGGTTCGCCGGATGGTTGGGCGGTCAACAGCCCCGTCAGCCGAGTTGGCTTTCGCAAGGTCAATTCGATGCCGTCGACGGGCTTGCCCGAGTTGACGACGAAACTGGGGACGGCGTCGGCCACCCAATCATCGTCTTTGACCGTAACCATGTAGACCTGTTCCGGTGCAACCTGCAACTCGAACGTGCCATCCTCGGCAGACTTGGTTTCATCCCGTCCGCCGTCCCAGCCGTATCCTTCGCCGGTTGCATGAACGGCAATGCCTTCGGCCGGTTCACCTTTCTGGTCAAGCACTCGGCCACGGATCGTGACAAGCCGTTCAAGCGTGACCGTCAACTGGCCATCGTCGACGGCGGGATCGTAATTGGCCCGAGTCCGCGTGTAACCTTCGGCGGTCGGCCAGATCGTGACACCAGAGGTCTGCCACTTGGGCATCCATGCAAACGTCGAGACGCCCGTCGCATCGGTCGACTGAGACATCGTGTCGGTAAAGTAGCTGAGATTCAATTCGCGGTTGGCCGATTCTTTGCGAAGCAGCCACGCGTACAACCGAACGCCTTCGATCGGTTCGCCCGACGCATCAACCACCTTCACGGTGACCGGCGCGGCACCCTCAAGCCGCAAAGTTTCTCCATCGTCAGGAAATTCAGGCACCGCCGTCTTCAGATCCGACCTCTGGTTCCGCCCGAGCGAATAGACTTCGTAGTCAAAACCAACGCCGTTTTTCCACGCGATCACCGAATCGATACGTTCGGAATTCGCAGCTTTGACCGTGACTTGACCCGCCGCGTCCGTCGTCAAACCGCTCACCAAATGCGGATAACCAAACTGGACAGCCACATTCGCATCAGCAACGGGTTTCGAATCAGCATCTACCACTTGGATGGTGTGCGACTTCGTTGGCTCCACTTGGATTTCGATTTTCGAATCAACGGTTGCCCCTTCCAAATCGCTGTACCGAAAGAAACCCGCTCGTCTGCCATCACTGGTCCTGGCAACGATTTTCCACTGTTGGAACGCAATCGGATTGCCGCGCACTTCGACGGTGAAGCCGCCATTGGTATCGGTCGTCGCCTGAACCGTCGCACGCGATTCCGGCAGTCTCGATTCCGGAAGTCTTGATTCCACGGTTACTGTGGCTTCAGGCACCGCTGTGCCGTCGGCATCAACGACTCGCCCGACAACGGTTGTCGGGCCAACGTCGTAGTCCATTTGCCCCTGACAACGCGGCGTTGCTGCGCCGATCCAGATCATCCCGAATAAAACAAGAACACGAACCGCCAAGCGAAACTGAAACCGTGATCGCATCTGTCTGACTCCGATAAGTAGCTTGCGTTTGTTTGCAAGTCTCAGTCTATCGCATTTGGCATCTCTACATCGGCGCAATGCGGGGCGAGCCCATGTCGGTGGTTAGAACCACGTGAGCGTCGAAGGCGTCGCGGATCAAGCGATGTTTGATGTCCTGGTGATCGGCGGCGTCCCACAAATCATTGAATTCCCAGGGGTCTTCTTGCAGGTCGTACAACTCGCCCAGACTTTTGTTGTGGTACATGCACAACTTATATCGCTCGGTCCGGTACATGGTTCCGAACGTGCCCGTGCCACCGGTGAAATGAGGGTCCAGGGCGTCGAAGTATTCGCTGCGAACCGACGTTCGCAAATGGTTGGGGTCGGCTTCACCTCGCAGCACCGGCAACAAGCTTCTGCCCTGCATCGTGTCAGGGCACGAAAGGCCACATAGGTCCATCAACGTCGACGTCAGATCCAATAACTCCACCAGCCCGCTAACGATCACGCCACGCTGGAACCGAGCCGGACAAGAAAAGATCAGAGGTACGCGAACCAGCCCCTCGTAAAAGCGACAGCCTTTGAACATCAGTCCGTGATCACCCAACGACTCGCCATGATCGCTGGTGAAGATGATGACGGTGTTGTCACGCTGCCCAGTCTGATCGAGCAGGTCGAGGATGCGAGCAAACTGGTCGTCGATTTGAGCGATCATTGCGTAGTAGTTCGCCTGAACTTGCTTTGCGTTGTGCTGCTCGGGCGTCTTCAATTCGTCTTGGAAATCCAGCGACGCGAGTTTCGTTTGATGGGCAATGTCTGATTGACGAAAGTGTGGTCCCGGCATCGCGTCGCGATCGAATCGGTCGGCATAGACTTTAGGCGGGACGAAGGGCGGATGAGGATCATAGATGTTGACGTTCAGCAACCACGGCTGGTCCGATGTTCGTTGCTTTGTAATGAAGTCGATCGCGCACTCGGTGCCCCAAGTCGTTTGATGGAACTCGGGTGGAACTCGATCGTCACTTTGCCGCATCGCATCCAGGTCACCGCCCCGCTCGCGAACCCACTCGGCATAGTCATGGCCTTCGGACCAGTCATCACGCGGCGCGTGCGAAAACTTCCAGTACGAAAACCCGTCATCAATACGGGGTTCGGTGCGGTGTCCGGCGCTTTGCAAATGAAACTTCCCCACCATTCCGCAGTCGTATCCCGACTCGGCGATCAACTTGGTCACCACCGGCGGCTGACTCGGAAACGACTCGTTGCCATTGCGTGTGTTGTGCACTCGTGACGGGTACATGCCTGTCATGAAGCTGGAACGACTGGGCGTGCAAATCGGGCTTTGGCAATACACGTGAGTGAACGCGACACCATCGGTCACCAACCGGTCAAGCGTTGGTGTGATGACGTGCGGGTTGCCGAGCGCACCGATCGTGTCAAATCGTTGCTGGTCCGTGCAATACCACAGAATGTTGGGACGGTTGTCAGTCATGGTGCGTCCGAGTGAGTGGAATCATTGCGATGAAAACGTTGCCATAGTGTCCACGAGAAGATCGCAGCCGCAACCACACACAGGGTCGCTGCGATGGGTCGCTGGACCAGCGGCAGCCAGCTTCCGCCGCTCTGCATCAAGCCAGCACTCAAGTGCTCTTCGCCGATCGGCGCCAGCACAAATCCGATCACCAGCGGCGCTAGCGGAATGTTGGCGCGTTCCAGCAGATACCCGGCGACACCAAACCCCAACATCACCCAGACGTCGAACATTCGATTGGCCAGTGCAAACGATCCGATCACACAAAAGATCATCACGACGGGCAACAAAACGTATTGAGGGATACTGGCGACTCGGACCATGGACCGAGCGCCCGCCAACAAGAACAGCAGCGTACACACGTTGGCCAGCAACAGCGCGCCCATGATCGTTTGGACCGCCAACGGATTTTGCTGCATTAGCATCGGCCCGGGCTGCAGACCATGGATCACAAACGCCCCCAACAGGATCGCGTCGATCACGCTGCCAGGAATGCCCATCGAGACCAACGGGATCAAGGCACCACCAACGGTTGCGTTGTTCGCGGACTCGGACGCGACCACACCTTCCTCGCTGCCGTGGCCAAACCGTTCGGGATGCTTGGACGTTTTTTTTGCGGCCGCGTAAGCCATCACAGATCCAATGTTGGCTCCGATACCGGGCAGAATCCCGATCCAAGTGCCAATCAACGACGAACGTACCAAGTTAGTACCATGGGTGTGCAAATCCCGCCGATGAAACTGCAACGCTTCGCCAGAATCAGTGGCGTTGCCGTCATGGCCAACGTTAGCGCCTTCGTCACCGAAGTCCCGGATTTGTCCTGCTGAGCCGACGGCGCTTGCCGTGGGTGTTGGGTGCGTCACGTTCACATCACTGGTACCCGCGGCTGGCGCCGTCGGCTCAGGCAATCGTGTAACCTGTTTCGAAAATCCGCTACGACGTTGCCCAGAGGGAGCGTGAACGACACGACGATCATCGTTCAGCGGAGCGTGAACGACACGACGAACATCGTTCAGCAATTGACGGATGACTTGGTTGACCGCGAACAAACCAATCAGCACGGGCAACAGTTTGAAACCGTCGTCGAGTTCGTGCAGTCCGAGCGTCCATCGTGACACGCCCGTCGCAGGCGAGCTGCCCGGCATCGCGATCAGCACGCCGATCGCACCAGCCAACACACCTAGACTTAACGATCGACCGCTGACGGACATGATCAACACCATCGCGACCAACACCAACGCCGTGAACTCGAACGGTCCAAACGACAGCGACCAAACTGCCATCGGTTCAGCAAGGCAAACCAAGAATCCCCACGAGATCATTCCACCAACAAACGACGCGCCGATCCCAAGTGCGAGTGCTCGTCCCGACTTGCCCTGCTGAGTCATCGGGTACCCATCGAGCGTGGTCATGATCGACGCGGGAGTTCCCGGCATTCGCAACAGCGTTGCCGTCACCAGCCCGCCGCTGACCGAACCAACATACATCGACACCAGTAAAACCAGTGCAAGCTCACCGCTCATCGAAAACGTCAACGGCAATGCCAGAGCAATCAACATCGCGCCGGTAAGGCCAGGGATAGCACCCACAACGATCCCAAGAAACGAGCCGATCGCCACCAACATCAACGCAGTGGGCGAGAACAATAGTTCGGCGGCGGTGCCCAAATCAGTAAACAAAACGACTCCAGTGGAATCCACTTACGGAAGATCAACGACCAAGACTCGGGTGAATAGAAAGTACATTCCAAAACTCATCGTCGCCGTGACCACCAAGATGCTTGCCGTAACACGCGGCTGAATCGGTCGATGCAAAAACCCCGACGCTTTGGCAAGCGTACTGCTGACCGCAAACGCATAAACCGCCGTGCAGGGAACGAAACCAAGGCGTCCGGAATGTAGACTGATCGCGTAAGCAAACGTCATACCCCCAACCAGCGCGCAGCACTGAAATGACGATCGGTTCGCGAACGTCGGACGCCCAATCGTGGGCACCGGGGCACGTGACCAAGCACGCACCAGTGATACTCCGGCGATGATGATCGTCAAGGCGAGAGCGATCATCGGAAAGTTGGGAAGATCGGCGTTTTGGCTTGTTGCAACCGCAGCGATGCGGCGACTGCGACGATCAATTTCTTGCTGCAATGCCTCGCCACGCAGGGCGACCGGATCAATTTTCATCGCGGCAAGCTGCTTCACCACCGACGGGCTGTTCATGGCCCCGCAGACGGCTGCCGCGATCGTCTCGACGCGATCATCCGGCGTGCCTAGCGGAGCCCACCAGAACTGCATGTTTTGGCTGATCACATCGAAGCCCTGTTCCTGGGCTGTCAATACATCCGGCAAGTCCGTGTTTCGATCGGGGCCCAACAGTGCGAGCGCCCTCATGCCGGACGGCGCAAATTGGACGTACTCGGCAATCGAGAAGGCCGAGACATCAACGTGACCACCTTGCAGAGCCGCAAACCGTTTCGCGCCACCACCGGTTTGCGTGTACCGAAAACTAGCGCCGGGTTTTTCAGCTTCCAACATCAAGCCCGCAAAGTGACTTGGTGCGCCAATGTTAGCCGAGAAAACAACGTTGTCGGGATTGCCAAGCGAGAACTCCATCAATTCGGACAAATTCTCGAACGGCGAGTCGCCCGCGACCGCGATCACCTGCGTCGCATCGCTGGTACCGGCGATGGGCGTGAACGCCTCGGTGCCATAGCTCGCTTGCCCAGAGTGCTTGGCCGTCAAAATCCCCTCATGCAACAACAAGACCGTGTAGCCATCCGGCCGAGCGTTCTTCACGCGGCGGCTTCCGATCGTGCCGCCCGCGCCGGGAACGTTGATGATCACCAGCGGCTGGCTCAGCAATCCCTGTTCTTCGACAGCCGTGGCAATGATCCGGGCAAACGTGTCGCTACCACCACCGGCCGCGAACGGCACGATGACTTTGATCGCACGTTGGGGGTAAACCAATTCGCTGCCAGAACGAGATGAATCGCAGCCCAATAGGAAGATGACGAGTCCCCAAATCAGCCATGCGATGCGGCGGGTTTCCAGTTGATGCACCGGAGCGTCGAGGCGATTCATTTCATGGGTGCCCCAGTGATGGGTTGCCCGTTGGTGGTCAAGATTTGGAAATGATGAACGCGGTTCGGGCCTTCATAGGTCCAAACGATCTTCTTGTCGGCCGTCACTTCCAACAGCTTGACGCCAACCTTGGCGTGGTACGACGCGATCACAGTGTTGCCGTTGGGTAAACGTTGACCTCCGCACGCATCATCGATGGGGTTTCCGGGTAAGTCTTCGTTGGTGACCGACCAAACAACTTTGCCCTGATCGTCCACTTCGATGACTTTGTTTCCGTTGGTCAGACAGATTACCGTGTTACCGTTTTCCAGCCGGATCGCCGTGAACGGCCAATTCTTTGCCGCTTGCCCGCCGAGCGATTCCAAGTCGGTCGCGAATGACTGAACAACTTCGCCCGTCGGCGTGTATTCTTTGACCTGAAACGCCAACAGGTGAGGAACCAGATAGTTGCCGTTTGCCAGTTTGCGAGCCATCCGAGTTTGCATGTGAGCGTTGTCGGTTTCGGGCTGCAACGGAAACTCGTGCTGAATTTTGCCGTCCGAATCCACTTCCATCAATCGCGGTTTAGCACCCAGTTCGGTAACCAACGTCATCCCCGACGGCAAACGCTCGGCGGTTCCAATTTCCTTGTTGGCTTTGTCGAGGTTGTACTGCCACACAATCGTCGGTTCAGATTTGCTGCCCGCGGCCTCGCCCAGTTTGAACTCTTTGACAACGTTGTTCCATGCGATCAAGACGTTGCCGTTTGGCAACACCCAACCGTCACGAGCCCCCGCCCGCCCCGAGTCCCAAACCGTTTCGCCATCCTCGCCGACGATCCCAGTGAACACCGGCCCGGCGACGAGGAACGAATGTTTGATGACGGTCTCGTCCGCGACGGCGCACGTCGTCTGAATGATCGTGGCCATTCCGATTAGCAAAAAAATCAAACGGGGCAGTGGACATCGTCGTCGCGGATTACTGAACCTCGAAACGCGACTTACTGAGCCGCCGGCGCTAGCCGCGGGTACCGTCGCCGTGATCGTCTCGCCCCCAAAACCCGCGGCTAGCGCCGTCGGATCAGTGGCAGAATTCGATACGGGGCGGGGTCGTGTGAAGGTCATTTCTTTCGAACCGTGATTGAGAGAGTTGGTAGGTGGCAGCAACGAATGTTTAACGTCCGGTTTAGTCGATCTAATCTTCTAACCGTTAGCCGAAGGCGTACGGCTTTCCCGTCGCGTACGCCTACGGCTGACGGTTAAACAATTGAATCGCGAAGAAGCACCAAATCGACAAACCGTCAATGGTGTTCGCTACGAACGCTAAACAGAAAACAAATGGACACGGACGACTAAAAGGTAACAGCTTCGATCGGCTGGCGTTGACATCGGTGCTCCCGAGACCGGAAAACTAGCCAGATCTCGACAGTCCGCGCACTCCGGCGGCGGTGCTAGAACCGAACTGATCAATTTCGACACCCATCCGCTGTGCAAACTCGACATACAAGTTTGAAAGTGGCGTGTTGTCGGCCGCGTCGTGAGCCACGTACGATCCGTGCGCATAACCGCCGCCGGCGATGACCAGCGGCAAGTTGTGCCAATCGTGTGCGCTCGCGTTACCCAAGTTCGAACCGAACATCACGGCCGTGTGATCCAGTAACGACTTGCCGTTCTCTTCGATCGCGCGCAGTTTCGTCAGGAATTCGCCCAGGACTTCGAATTCAGCTTGTTCGATTTTCTGTAACTCAGAAATCTTGTCAGGGTCTTTCCCATGATGCGACAGACCGTGCCAATCACTGCTGACGCCAGGGATCGCAGGGACCGCATTCATCCCACTGAGTTGATAGGTAACCGTGCGAGTCGAATCGGTCTGAAACGCCATCACGATCAAGTCGTATAGCAATCGTTGTTTGGCGATCGCATCGTTCTTGTCCGTTACATCAGTCGGTCGCCGAGCGTCGACGTGCGGCTTGGGCCGTCGCACCCAGTCCTCGGATTGCAGTAACCGTTTTTCTAACGAACGAACCGCCGTCAGATACTCGTCCACCTTTTCTTGATCCAGCCGTCCAACGGTCCGCTGCAACTCGCGTGCGCGACCACCGATCGTATCCAAAATGCTCTTTCCACGGCGAAGACCATTCATCTCAGCATCAATCTCATCGGCCGTGCCGTCGATGAACAGAGCCGCGAACAGTTTCGACGGCGACGTCATTCCAGGTATCTCCACCCCGTTGGACGTCCACGACATGCTGCGTCCGCTGGTCGACAATGCCAGATAGGGATAGCGAGTTTGAGCGCCGATTTGCTGGG
>JBAUHR010000537.1:0-30703 GCA_049680385.1 Rubripirellula sp.
CAGAAGATCTTTCACGTCCTGTTCAACATGATGGGGCTGTTCTTCTTTGGCCGAATCATCGAGCAACGTCTCGGCCAAATGGAATTTCTGCGATTCTATTTGGTTGCGATCGTGTTCGGTGGCATCGTGGCAGCGGTCACCAACATCGTGATGTTCCAAGCGACCGGTGTGCAGGCATCAACGATCGGCGCCAGCGGAGCAGTGGTGGCGACAGTCATCCTGTTTGCCTGTTACTACCCGCATCAACAGATCTACTTGATGATGGTGATTCCGGTCAAAGCATGGATCGCAGCAGTCCTGTTCGTCGCCATGGACGTGCTCGGTGCGATCGGGTTGATGTCCAGCATGGGGTCGTCCGGTAACACAGCGTTCACGGTCCACTTGGCGGGCACGGGATTTGCCTTGGCGTACTTCTATCAACGATGGAATCTGAAATGGATGGCACCAAATTCGTTGATCGATTTGCCGTCGAAGATGCGAGACCGATCGCGACGAATGAAAATCAAACTCCACGACCCGGACAAGAAACTTGCTCAGGAAGCCGACGATGCCGATCGGATCCTGGCCAAGATTCACCAGCAAGGTGAATCAAGTCTGACGGCGAGCGAGCGCAAAATTCTCGAACGATACAGTCGTCGCCAACGAGAAAAACGAAACCAATAACTCCGCACTCAAACGGCTTCCCCAATGACAAATGCACTGCGAATCGCCACGTTCTTAATCATTTTTGCTCCAGCGTTCAGCATCGCTGCGGCCAAAGAAACCGCTCCGGCGTCACCTGCGGTTGGCGATTTAGCACCTGATTTCAAACTGCCGGTCGTGGGCAGTGACGAAATGTTCTCGCTTAGCAAACAATGTGAAAGCGGTCCCGTCGTTGTCGTTGTGCTGCGAGGTTTTCCTGGCTATCAGTGCCCGCTATGCAGCAAACAGGTCGGAGCCCTGGCGAACCGCGCCAAGGCAATCGGCGAAAAAGCGTCCCGCATCGTTTTGGTTTACCCCGGTCCATCCGAGTCGCTGGAAGATCACGCCGCCGAGTTCATGGGACCACGCACCTTGCCAAGCCCGATCGTGTTGGTCCGCGATCCGGACATGAAAATGGTGGACAAGTGGGGACTACGGTGGAACGCTCCCCGCGAAACGGCCTATCCAGCGACGTTTGTAATCAATGGCCAAGGAAACGTCGCCTGGAAGATGATCAGTGACAATCACGCCGGCCGCAGCACTGCTGACGATGTGGTCAAGGCGTTAAAAAAGCTATAGGACCGACTGTCCGGTCTTCTGCTCGTTTTGCGGGGACCATCCACCCCCAACAGAATTTCTGAAACTTTCGTTCGCGAACGGATCTGAGTTAGATAAAATCATGGGCCTTGGTTGAGCTGCGCGTTGGCGCCGCTTCAATTAGTCCAGCACCGGGTTTGATTTTGTCCAACATATCGCGACGTCGACGCTTCAAAAAACACTGCCGCACAATCCAGCGCCACGGAATCCAGCGCCACGGAATCCAGCGCCACGGAATCCAGCTAGAAAGGCTGGAGGACCGTCGCTTGCTTGCGCTCGATTCGTTTGCCGGCTCCGGCATCACGGCCCAGTATTTCGCCGACACGGATCTGCAGCAGATCGTTGCCACGGGCGTCGAATCTTCGATCTCTGTCGATTGGGCCGCATCAGCGCCTGTCGCGGGTCTCGACGCCGACGCATTTTCTGTCCGCATGACGGGCCAAGTCGAAGCCTCCTTTACCGAGCCTCACGCGTTTGAGTTGTCCGCCGATGGCGCCGCTCGGCTTTGGATCAATGGCATCGCAGTCATCGACAACTGGGATTCATCAACGACGAATCAAACTTCGACCGTGGATTTGATTTCAGGACGACGTTACGACGTCAAATTGGAGTATCGCGAAAACGGCGGCGATGCCAACGTCTCGCTAAACTGGTCAAGCCCATCGCTTCCATTACAACCCATTGCACCGGCGCAGTTGTTTGCTACGGAACTCGGTTCGATTCAAAACCGCGTTTGGGATGTCGACCCTGCTGTGCCGGCATCGAACTGGTTGACGGGTTATCCGATCGCACCGGATGAACTTAACCAAACGTCCTCGATGGAAGTCACATCATCGTCGACTTCGGCCACCGTCGGATCCTCATCTGCTTTGCTGCACGCTCCCGCAAGCGGCGACTACCAGTTCTTTGTTGCCGGCGACGGTCTCGCCCAAGTCTGGCTTAGCAATACCGCGTCCTCGGATGCCAAAGAACTGATCGCATCGCTCCCAGCATCTTCCGCCGCCCAGCAGTGGACGCTGACGCCTCAGCAACAATCCGCTCCGGTGCATTTGATTGCCGGCCAGTCGTACGCAATCGAACTGGTTTACCAAAGCGGTCAATCGTCCGGCCCAATCGCCGTTGGGTGGAAACAGCCCGGTGCGGAATCCGTTCAAGTCGTCGGTGGCCAATTCCTATCGCCGCCGCTTCCCACAGTCCGAGTGTTTGCGAGCGGCGGGCAAGTGACCGAAGGTGCCATCGCGCCGGTCGAATTTACCGTTCATCGCGCGGGTCAACCGACCAATAATCCGGTCGTAGTTTCGTATTCACTTCGCGGCGATGCGACGCCCGGCGTGGACTATGCCGGAACCGCATCCGGTTCCGTCACGATTCCCGCCGGCGCGACATCAGCAACCGTCTCGGTCGCTCCGGTGTCAGACTCAATGACGGAAGGAACGGAATCGATTATCTTTGAAGTCATCGACGCCGCAGGCTATGACGTTGGGTTGATCAGCGAGCGTCGGGCCGAAGCGACCATCAGTGACAACGTCGAACCGCCCGTGGGCTCACTCGTCGTTAGTCCCGCCAATCCACTTTCCGCATTTACGACATTCGGTGGCACCTTCACTTCGGTAACACCGACCGCTCCGTTTGCCAACGTGATTCAGGCCGCTATACCGACCGTGACCGGCAGCCAGTTTGATTCGCAGCTAAGGTTTGGGAACCTGCAAGGCTTTCAAACCGGTGACGTCATGCTGGCAGATTTTCATGTTCGTTCGATCGGGGGCGCAGGCAGGATCACAGCCATCGCCGAAACCGATGGTCCGCCCTATGACCACAGCCTTGATCACGCGATCGATGTGCCGACACAGTGGACACGAATTCAAGTGCCTTTCACGATCGCACGACCGTACGACAACACTGGTTTGCCAATGGCGTTTGGATTCATTTTAGGTTCCAAACCCCAAACGATTCAGTTCGCCGACATTCACTTGTACGCGTACGGAGCACCACGCGACGTCACTCCGGCGAACGTGCAATTGGTCAACGGAGGCGGTGGATTTGGATCAACGACGACAGTCACGGTTGCCAATCAACCATTTGATACGGCCAAGCAGATCCAAACGGTGACAACGCCCACAGGCGGCGATCCACCGGCTGCCCAGCCTTGGCGGTTCCAGTATGGCGGCCGAAACTCGGGCCCGGTCGAATCGGGTGACAGTCTTGAATTCGAATTCTATGCTCGCAGTGTCGCCGGCACGAATCCGCGCATCAACGCTGTGATCCAAACGACCACCGACTTCGCCACCCTTAGCAGCCAGCTCGTACAGCCAACCTCGACTTGGCAGAAATACACAATCACGGCAACCGCAACGACGGACTTTGCGATCGAAGGTTTGCAGGCGATGTTGAACCTAGGCTTCGATCCTCAAACCGTTGAAGTCGCCGATCTGCGTTGGACCAACGTATCGGCCACAGCGAACCTGAACGAACTGCCAAGGTTGTCACCGTCGATCAGTTACGTTGGCCGAGATGGCGCCGATTCATGGCGAAAATCGGCAACCGACGATATCACCGCGAACCGCCAATCCGAACTGACTGTCCATGTGATTGATGCGGCAGGCAATCCGGTCGAAGGAGCCGTCGTTTCGATCCAGCAAGCATCACACGAATTTCGCTTTGGTTCGGCAATCGACAGCCTCGGTGGTCAGCTTGATCCCAATACCTTGAACGCGGATTTCCAGACCTATCAAAGCGAGATCACGCGGCTGTTCAATACTGCGGTGATCGAAAACAGCTTGAAGTGGCCGCAGCTAGAATCCAACCGGGCTCGCGCGATCGAAGTCGCCAACTGGGCTGTCAACAACGGCTTGTATTTGCGAGGCCACAATGCGGTTTGGCCAGGCGCTGACAACCTGCCCGCGTCCGTGTGGAATCAATACCAAACGACGCTTGCAAACAACGGATCGACTGCTGCCGAAGACTACTTGCGGCTAGCCATTGCGACCCACATTGAAGACGTCGCGACAACGTTCGCCAGCCTCACAGGCGAATGGGATGTCGTCAACGAACCCTTCACCAACACCGACGCGATCGACGCATTGGGCGCGGGCATCGTTGTGGACTGGTTCAACTTGTTTCGCCAGTTTGATCCGACCGGCGACCGAGTCCTGAACGACTACGACATCTTCGCGAACAACGGCAACAACACGGCCCATCGCGCGAACTTTGATTCGTGGTTACAAACGCTAACCACCGCGAACGCGATCGAACGGATTGGCGAACAGAGCCACTATACCGATGGAAACTTGACCGACATCGCCGTCTTTGGTGCGTTGATCGACACCTATCACACAGCGTTCAATCTGCCGATCGCGATCACCGAGTTCGACATCACCAGCCAGGACCGGCAACTGCAAGCTGACTATTTACGTGACTACATGACGATCGCATTTAGCAAATCGGCGATCGACGAATTCATTCATTGGGGGTTCTGGTCCGAAGCTCGCTGGCGTCCGGACGGGGCGATGTACAACGCCGATTTTTCGATCCGGCCACACGGCCAAGTCTACGAAGACCTCGTGTTTGGATCCTGGTGGACCGACACTCGTGGGACCACGCGTGGTGACGGAAACGTGGCGTCCGACGTGTTTCGCGGCGACTATGAAATTACCGTCAAGTACAACAACCAAACCGTGACGCGTTCGCTTTCTGACTTCAGCACCGACGGCACACTCGTATTCGCCTTGCCGGGTGTCGTCTGGTCGGCGCCAGTTCTGTCGGGATCCGAAGGCAATCCATCCAGCGTGACTGCCGTCCTGACGCACGCCCCCACCAGCGACGTCACGGTCACAATCGCTCCGTCACCTCAAGTCACAACTTCGCCGTCAACACTCACGTTCACGCCTCTGAACTGGGACATTCCACAATCAGTGACCGTCACGCCGATCGAAGACTACTCGATCGAAGGTAACCAATCCGAAACGCTGTCGGTCGCGGTGGCCAGCGATGACTCGGAATTCGACGGTTCGTCGACTCGATCACCACGCATCGACTTCACAGACGGACAGTCACCGCTTGCTGTACAGTCCGTAACCATCGGAGCCGACGACGTCTCTCGTTCGGTGGTTCGTCAAGTCCAAGTTGACTTTGATGGTCTTGCGACCGTTGACCCAAGTGCGTTTACCGTTGATCGAATTTCCGATGGTCAGCCAACGTCGAGCGTCCAATTGCAAGTCAACACCGTCGACGTCCTGGACCAGGGCGTTCCGCAGCGAACACGCGTCGTGCTGACCTTCCTTGGCACGATCACGGGAACGTCGACCGTCAATCAATACGGTGGTCTCGAAAATGGTGACTACCGCATCACGATTAACTCGAACCTCGTTACCAAACGAAACACCGGCGCGATGCTTGATGGCGATGGAAACGGATCGTCCGGCGGCAACTATTCATTGGGCGACGATCCTGTTGATCGTTTCTACTCACTCTATGGCGACGTCAGTGGCGATGGAATCGTTGGCGTGACCGATTTTATCCGATTCCGGACCAGCTACGCAAAATCCCCAGGCCAAAACGGATACAACGCCGGGTTTGAATACAACCTTGACGAATTGATTGGCGTTGCCGAGTTCATTCGTTTCCGATCAACCTACGGAAAGTCGCGTTAACCCTGACTGCGCACAAAATCTATGAACAAACACAATCTATCGATCATCGCCATAACGCTTGCCTTGCTATGGTCATCAGCGAGCGAAACAAGAGCCGACTTTCTGTTCCGATTCGGTCAGGGAGCCAACGTAGGCATAACGGACTTTACCGCGGTCGCGGGTGAGTCCCTGACGCTGGACATTTATCTGGCCGCGTCGGATTTGGAAACAAGGTTACAAGTTTTAGGAATTGGTTCCGGTGCGCTTAGTTTTGAAATCACCGGTGACACGAATGTCACGCACGCCGACGCTAGCTCGGTCGTAACCTCCACTGACTTTCCTAACGATCCGTTTGCGGGACTCGAAAGTCCCCAATTGCTGAACGTTCAACTAACCAGACCGACAACAGACGATGGTACTACCGTTTCTCCGTTGATCACGAACGGGGCCTTGATCCTATTAGCGACGACGACCGTCGACACTAGCGTGTTAGCATCTGGCCAGTACGGTTTCGATGTAGCTGCCGATCCAAACTTCGGATTTGTGCTCGGACCCGAGCTTTTGTCGATTCCGAACACCTTCTTTCCGACCGCCCTGACGGGCACGTTGACCGTCACCAGCGTCCCCGAAGCCAGTTCGCTTGCGATGGTGGCTGCGGTTGGCTGGTTCGGAATGTTGCGATTTTGGCGATTAAAGCGGCGTTTACGTGTAGTTCCGCCCAGTGGTGAACAGATTTGAGCCACCGACGTGCGAACGCGATTTCATAAACTATGCTGGGCGACTATCTAGGACGAGCGGTTGGCTCGCCCACACTTCTCGCCCGATAGTGATTGAAATGCAGGTCCTCAAAGCCGTCATCACGGCCGCCGCTCCGAACCAGAATCGACTGCCGCTTCAGCAATTGGTGGACGCCCACGGGGAAGAAAAAACGGCTCTTCAACTGATCATCGAAGAAACCGTCGCAGCCGGCGTCGAAGAAATCTGCTTGGTGATCAAACCGGGCGATCACGCGGCTTACCAATCGGCCGCCGGGTCGCATTTGGGCAGCGTGAAATTTGTCGAACAACCCGAACCACTAGGCTACGCCGACGCGATTCTGCGAGCCAAAGACTTCGTCGGTGACGAACCATTCTTGCACTTGGTCGGTGACCACTTGTACGTCAGCGGAAACGTGACGCCGTGTGCGAAACAGTTAGTCGAAATTGCTGGCGAGTTTGATTGTTCAGTTTCTGCGGTCCAGTCGACTCGCGAGAACAACCTGCCGTACTTTGGTATCGTCAGCGGACCCAACGTGCCACGACGCGAACGTCTGTACGAGATTGAACGTGTTGTTGAAAAACCAACGCCGACGTTTGCCGAACAAGAATTGGTCACACCCGGTCTTCGCGTCGGCCACTATCTCGGATTTTTCGGCATGCACGTGCTGACCGCCGAAGTGATGCCACTGATCGATCGCCTGGTCAGCGACTTCAAACAATCGGGTTCGTCCAATAAGAAACCAACGCTTTCGGATGCCGCCGCATTGCTGCCGTCGCGTGGACGATACTTGGCCCACGAAATTCATGGTTCTCGATACAACTTGGGAATCAAGTACGGACTGCTGAAAGCTCAACTAGCGATCGGACTCTCTGGTATCGACCGTGAACAGATTCTGGCCGAAATGGTGGATCTGTTGTCGCACCGGTTGGAGGCTCAGTCGGCATCATGATTTCGCCCGCCCAAACGAACCCGCTAATCGAAATCATCCTATCGGATGACGACAACGTCCGCAACCGATCACTCGAATCGATATGCGATGGAGCATCGCTGGACGATCTGCTCGCGCACATCAACGCGCTCGATCAGTTTCGCCGCGTCGAAGAGAACCTGTACCATCGCGTGCGCGCTCTGTTTTTCCTAGCCGCGATCTATCGGTACCATTTGCCAACTCGGTTGTCGCCCAAGCAGACGGGGTTGATTCCGTATGGCGGTTATGACCATTTGTTATCGCGTCGATTCATCGAAGCGATTGACACGTTTCTAGACGTCCAAGCGGCCGAAGGTCCTAGCGACGCGCTCGCCAGTTCGCTCGCCCAATCCTATCACCAGCTCGGTTTCCAAACGCTCGCCGACCAGGTTCGCCGCAGCGTCCGCAGTGTCCGCGGCAACCAATGGATGTTTCGACTGGGTCACCCCGCCGACCACCCGCTGCGGATCCGTCCAGAACTGACCGCGATTGATCCGGCAACCGGAACGACGTCGTTGATGCGAGAAACAACGGCGGTGCGAATGGACTTTTCGCATTCGGCGTGGAGCGACATTTTCTTTCTGGGGATGGACTTTCCCGAAGGTGCCCGTGTTCTAAATGTCTCGGTCGACCTGGCCGTTCGTGGCCGCGACGATCATCCGAAACCACCGATTGAAACGTACCTGCGAGTCATCGATCGTCCCGTGATTCGTTTGACGAGTGTCGACTTGGGCGCTTCAACCGAAGTCGAATCCATTTCCGAAATGTTCGACTTTGCTCGCGACTATTTGGGACTCCTTAAAGCCGCCGTCATCGCGTCGGGCGTCGTGCCGCCGGGCCTAGAAGGTTGTCGTCAAACGATCCCAGAATTGCTGGCTCGCATCGTCGGTCCCGGTCGCGGAATCGAACTGGTCAGTAAGATCAACGACATCCCCAAGGGATCGCGTCTGGCCGTCTCAACGAATCTGCTCGGTTCGTTGATCTCGATTCTGATGCGGGCAACTGGCCAGATCCAGTCATTGACCGGCAAGTTGACCGAAGCCGATCGCCGGCTCGTCGCAGCTCGTGCGATTTTGGGTGAATGGATCGGCGGCAGCGGCGGCGGATGGCAGGATTCCGGCGGTGTATGGCCAGGCATCAAACTGATCTGCGGCACGACTGCGGGCGAAGACGATCCCGAGTTCGGTATCAGTCGTGGCCGATTGATGCCGGTTCACCACGTGATGGGCGACGATGAAGCGTCACCGGAAACGCGTCAAAAAATCCAAGACAGCTTGGTGTTAGTCCACGGCGGGATGGCCCAGAACGTCGGCCCAATTCTCGAGATGGTGACCGAGCACTATTTGCTGCGCAGCGAACAAGAATGGATCGGTCGCGGCGAAGCGATGAAGATCCTAGACGAAGTCAGCGACGCGATTCGCGCGGGCGATGTCAAACGCATCGGCGAAGTCACCACACGCAACTTCGAAGGCCCGCTGCAGACCATCATCCCTTGGGCCACAAACCGATTTACCGATTCGTTAATTGAACAATGCCGCGAACGATACGGCGACAAGTTCTGGGGCTTCTGGATGCTCGGCGGAATGGCCGGCGGTGGGATGGGGTTCATCTTTGATCCCGCGATCAAGAGCGAAGCGCAAGACTGGTTGTCCGTCGCGATGGTCGCGACCAAACGCGAGATGCAGACGTCGTTGCCGTTTGCGATGGATCCGGTCGTTTACGATTTTTCGATCAACGACAACGGCTCGTTCGCCGATTTGATGACCGGCGATCAAGCGGTCATGCCCGATCGATACTACTCGCTGGTGTTGCCGCAATTACTGCGCACGCCAATGCGCGACCTGCCGATGGGACGCCGCATCGAACTGCAACAGATCAGCCAGCGGTGCCAGGACTCGGCCGATTCGGACACCGCACGGTTACTACTCGGCAGCGTCCTACCGCAAGCCAGCACGGACGACACCAAGACTCAGTCGCTGAACCAAGTCTTGGCGGCATCCGGTTTCGATCGCCAACAACACGAACAAATCCGTGAAGACTTGCGCAGCGGCCGGATCGGTTTGTCGCAAAATCGTTTGGCGTCCAATACCACGATCCGTGACGTCGGGCCTCAGCACGTCACCGATGTTCGCGAAGGCATCGACAAGAAGTACATCGACTTGGGCGCCCAAGCGATTCGCGACGGGCAAGTCGCTGTTGTCACGCTTGCCGCGGGCGTGGGCAGTCGATGGACCGAGGGTGCAGGCGTTTGCAAAGCACTGCACCCGTTCAATCGATTTGCCGGTCGCCACCGTACGTTCTTAGAAGTTCACTTAGCAAAGAACCGTAAAACTCGATCAAGCTATGGCGGCAAAATCCCTCATGTCTTCACGACTAGCCATCTGACTGACGAACCGATTCGCAATCACTTGGCCCAACAAGACTACTTTGGTTTTGATCCCGGCGAAGTTCACGTTTCGACCGGTCGTAGCGTGGGTTTGCGAATGATTCCGACCGTTCGCGACTTGCGATTCCTGTGGGAAGAAACCGCACAACAAGTGCTGGACGAACAGCAACAAAAGGTTCGCGAAAGCGTCCGACAAGCGCTCGTCGGTTGGGCAACGTCGGCGGGCCAGTGCAATGACTACACCGATAACGTCCCAAGCCAATGCATCCATCCGGTTGGACACTGGTACGAGGTTCCGAACCTGCTGCGCAGCGGTGTCCTGCGACAAATGCTGACCGACCAAAGCGAGTTGAAATACTTGCTTCTGCACAACATCGACACGCTTGGTGCGAGCGTCGATCCGGGATTGCTAGGACTGCACATCGACGGTAAACAAACGCTGTCGTTCGAAGTGATTGGTCGTCGACTAGAAGATCGCGGCGGCGGACTCGCGTTGGTCGGCGGACGACCACGTTTAGTCGAAGGGCTAGCGATGCCGAACGAAAAGACCGAGTTCGCGCTGACGTACTACAACTCGATGACAACATGGATCGAAATTGACGGATTGTTGTCGTCATTCGAACTGACTCGCGAAGACTTAGCCGACGAAGCGAAAGTTGACGCAGCCGTTCGTAAGATGGGAATGAGACTTCCGACGTACGTGACGCTGAAAGACGTCAAGAAACGTTGGGGGCATGCTCAAGAAGACGTTTACCCGGTCGCGCAGTTCGAAAAACTTTGGGGCGACATGACAGCGCTACCCGAGATCGACACGCGATTCTTTGTGACGGCGATGCGACGTGGGCAACAGCTCAAGGCGCAAGCCCAACTCGATCCGTGGAAACGAGACGGCAGCGCCGACTACATCGATTCGCTTTGCCAGTGGTAGCGGACAGAGCCGTTCGCAAGTCAGAGCCGTTCAGCTTTCGAGCTCGGCGATTCGTTTTTCGAGTGCATCGATTCGTTCGCTAACGGTTTCAAGCCGAGCCAGCAGCGCGTCGACAGGATTACCCGATGATTTCGACTCGCGGGCGGGCGAAGCGGTTGATTGCTCGGCCGCCGCATGCTTTTCAATGCGAGCGACCAGGTACTGGCGATCTTGTGGCGTGTACAGTTTGTGCGCGAACATCTGACCGCGTCCCGCAGGCGTGATCGCTTCGACGAGACCTTTCTCGATCAAGCCGTCGACCGTTGTTTGAATGACGGACAGATCACTAAACGGATGCATCCGAGAAGCTCGCGTGCGCAGTTCACCGAGCGTTTGAGCGCCACGCAACAATAACTCCGTCATCACCGCCGACCCAGGCCCGTCGACGTCTAACCATTCGTAGCCCACGTGTCGGTACTTGACGGCACGGCCGCTGCCTTGAACTTCGCGCGCGGCGCCAACTGCTTTCAATTCATCAAGCGCCAACAGCGTATCTTCATCGTCCATGTCCATTTTGGGATCACGGTTCGATTTCTGGTTGCAGCCGCTGATCAACGACGCCAACGTCAACGGATAATTGTCCGGTGTCGTCTTGGCTTTTTCGATCAGCACACCCAGAACCCGCCGAGCACCTGCCGACAAAGGCCCCGCAGTCTTCTTATCTTCGCCTGTTTCGTCGCTCATTTTAACGCTTCCGTAATTCGGTGATTCGAATCCTTATTTTCGCAGCTCAGGGTGCGGCAACGCAACCGCCCAACCGTTATCGTAAACGTCGTACCTGCCGACTCTCTCAACAAATCCATCACGATGAATACAACAACGATTCGCCAACTTAGCGCGGTTATGGCCGCGGTCTTTTGTGCCGTCATGTCGGGGCCGATCCTGCTTGCCGCCGACAAGCCTAACATCGTGATGGCGTTCGCCGATGATTGGGGCAAGTACGCGAGCGTTTACTCGTCGATGGAACCGAACAGCATTCACGAAGTCGTCTCGACACCGAACTTTGATGCGGTCGCCAACGAAGGCGTTCTGTTCAATCGCGCATTCGTCAGCGCCCCGTCGTGTACACCGTGCCGCAGTTCGTTGTTGTCCGGACAACCGTTTTGGCGATGCGAACGAGCGTCGATTTTGCAGGGTGCAATCTGGGACTTTTCGATTCCCGCCTATCCACTGCTGTTGCAAGAAAAAGGGTATCGAATTGGACATACCTACAAAGTCTGGAGCCCCGGCTCACCCGCCGACGCACCGCATGGCGGCGCGAAGACAGCGTTCAACTCGCACGGGCGCGCCTTCAACGGTTTTTCGCAGAACGCGATGAAAAATCCCGATCATGAAGCGGGCAAAAAAAAGCTACTGGACGAAGTACGCAAGAACGTTCGTTCGTTCTTGGATGCCGATGACGATGCCAAACTAGATGGCGACTCGCCGTTTTGTTATTGGTTCGGACCAACCAACACACACCGCAAGTGGATCGCCGGCAGCGGCAAAGAACTTTGGAACATCGACCCCGACGACTTGAAGGGCAAGTTGCCAGCCTACTTACCCGACGTTGAAACGGTCCGCGAAGACTTTGCTGACTACCTTGGCGAAGTGCAAGCGTTTGATGCCGGCTTGGGTGTCTTGATTGACGAACTCAAACGCATCGGTGCTTACGACAACACCATCTTGGTCGTCAGTGGAGACCATGGCATCCCGGGCGTCTCACGCGGAAAGTGCAATCTGTACGATCTCGGCACCCAAGTTCCCCTTGCGATCCGTTGGCCTGCTGGCATCAAGACGCATGGCCGAGTCGTGGATGACTTTGTGTCGCTACCCGACTTGGCGCCGACGTTCTTGGAAGCCGCCCAAGTCGCCGCGCCGAAAACAATGATCGCCCGATCGCTGATGCCGATTCTACGTAGCGAAAAGTCGGGGCAAGTTGATCCGGATCGCGATGCAGTGTTTACAGGTCGCGAACGTCACGTCGCCGCCGCCCGCACCGACAACATGCCGTACCCTCAGCGTGCGATCCGAACGGACCAGTATCTGTACATCATCAACTACAAGCCGGATCGCTGGCCGATGGGAACTGGCCCCGGTTTTGGCGCACCGGGTAGCTTGCCCGATGAAGAGCTTCTACGCGAAAACACATTCGCCGCCTTTGGCGATATGGATGCGAGTCCCACCAAGGCGTGGATCGTATTGCACAAAGAGCAAGATCCGCAGTCGTTCGAGTACGCGTTCAGCCGGCGGCCCAATCGAGAGCTGTACGACATCAAAGCGGACCCACACTGCATGACCAACTTGGCCGAAGATCGAAAGCTGGCGGACGTCATCCTTGGACTCGATCATCGGCTGATCAACTACCTGCAATCCACCGGTGATCCCCGAGTCAGTGACGATCCGATTTTTGAACACGCTCCGTACACCGACCCCAATAGCAAGCCCAAGCCAAAAAACAGACGAGTCAAAGCGAAACGCTAAGGCGAAAGCCAAAGCGAGAAGACAGAGGCGGCTCTGCCCAACGGTTTTAATTTTGACTCGCGATCCAGTCGTTGATGCGGGTTTCCAGTAGCGGCAAGGGAATCGATCCGGCTTCGAGGACTCGATCATGGAACGCGCGAACGTCGAACCGTTTGCCTAGTTGGTCTTCGGCCGAACGTCGTAATCGCGAGATCGCCAACTCGCCCGTCTTGTAGGCTAGCGCTTGCCCGGGCCACCCGATGTAGCGATCGACTTCCGCGACAATGTTGTGCTCGCTTAGCGCCGTGTTGGCTTTCATGTACGCGATCGCTCGTTCACGCGACCAACCCATCGCGTGAATCCCCGTGTCGACGACCAACCGACTGGCCCGCCATGCTTCCATGCTTAAACGTCCAAAATCTTGGTACGGGTCTTGATAGAAGCCGATTTCTTTGCCGAGCCGTTCGCTGTACAAGGCCCATCCTTCGATGAAGGCCGTAAAGTTGCTCTCGCGGCTGATCGGATGCAAGTCCGTCAGTTCAGCTTGCAGTGCCAGTTGCAGGTGGTGCCCTGGAACCGCTTCGTGCATCGACAACGATTCCAGTTCAAACAGCGGACGCGATGACAGATTGTACGTGTTGACGTAGTAATATCCGGCACGCTTCCCGTCGGTTGACGGTGGCCAGTAATAGGCTGCTGTGGTTTGCGGTGCAATGTAAGCAGGGATTTCGCGGATGCCGTAGGGAATCCGTGGCAAACGGCCAAACAGGTCTGGCAGACGACCATCAACCGTTTTCAAGATCATCGCAACTTCCTTCAACAACTCCTCAGGCGTCTTCGCATAGAACTTGGGATCGGTACGCAGATGCTGAACGAACGCCTCAAGATCGCCGTCAAACTTCACCGCTTTGACGATCGCTTCCATCTCGCCACGGATCCTGGCATTCTCGCTGATCCCCGTTTGATGCAATTCCTCGGGCGTCAGTTCCAAGGTGGTGAACCGGAGAATTCGATCTCGGTAAAATTCGCTGCCGTGCGGCAACGCCGATGCCCCTAACGATCCGCGACAGGCCGGCACATATTCTTCTTTCAGGAAATCAGCGAATCGCTGGTAGCCGGGAATGACGCTCGTTTGGATCGCGTCGCGAATCTGATCCGCGATGGATTCCCAAACCTCTGTTCCAAGCGCCGTTTGGCTATCGGTCGACAGGTTCGTCATCAACAAGGAATCGTCCGGATCATCGACAACGTGCGACATCGCTTGGTCAAACGAGTCTCGCATCACGATGGACGGTTGGGTCAGACCGGCTTCGATGCCCATCCGCAGCAGCGCAATTTGCTGGTCCGCATAGCGGCTAAAGTCTCGCAGGCGGGCGATATAGTTCTTGTACTCGGCCGGCGTCTTGGGATTCATCTCGTGGGGCAGTTCCGGAAACCCGACATGAAAACCTTCGCGATTGTTGATCGACATCAAATGCGTTTGAAAACGATGGTCGGCGATTTGCCCCTCCAGTCGTAGTCGCAGCAGTTCTTGGTCGATGCGGCCAAACTCGGTCAACGATGCCGGCTGGATCGCCGTCAGCCGTTTCAGATAGTCCTTCCTCGCATCATTGCGTCGATCGATGGCATCGATGCTGTCATCGGCCAACCGATCCTGCCCGCGTGGGTCGCCCGAATTTGTGGCCAACATTGGGTTTTCGGTCAATTCGAAATCCCAAACTTCGTCCATCACATCACGTAACTTTGCATCGGCAACGGTCGACTTCGCCGGCGAGGAATCCTGGGCAAACAGGACGGCAGTGGAAATCAAACAGCAGATCAGACTGGCAAAGATGATGCGCATGGCAGTTTTCTTCAAATTTTGGCGAGTCGATGTCACCGTGGAAACAACGAGGGTGGATGCGAAAAGACTTGTTCCCGCTACGATCGCAATCATAGTCTTTGACAGTCGTCGCGATGGTTCGCGACGCGATCGAAAGCGTCCTCGGAGCAAAAAAGTATGAGATTGCGAGTCGGATTCGTCGTTGCCAGCCTGCTGTTTTCCTTGCCAATGATCGCTCAAGAGCCTGTCGCACCGAAACCGTTTCAGATTGAACCTGAGATCCGCGACAAGGCGATCGAGAAATGGGAGAAAGCGATCCAAGAACTCGAATCGCTTGACCAATCCGAGTCACACGGAGCAGACGAGATTCTGATGGTTGGCAGCAGTAGTGTCCGGCGGTGGTCCCAAGTCAACGTCGACATGTCGCCCTATCGTGTCATCCGCCGTGGCTACGGTGGTGCCAAATACAGCGACTTGGCGGTCTTCGCCGACCGACTGATTCAACCGCATCAATACCGCGCCATGGTCGTGTTCGTCGGTAACGACATCTCGGGCAGCGAAGACGACCACAGCGTCGAACAGGTGGACCGTTGGGTCCGGCACACCATCGATGTCTCACATCGCCATCAACCCGATGCTGTCGTCATGATCGTCGAAGTCACGCCAACGAAGAAGCGATGGAAACAGTGGCCCGAGATTCGTGAACTGAACGCCCGGCTCAGAGAGATCGCCTTGTCGACGGCGAAGGTGTACTGCATCAGCACGGCCGAGCACTTCCTCGACTCGGCCGGCCAGCCGCGCCCTGAATTGTTCGCCGACGATGATCTGCATCTAAGCGATCAAGGTTACGACATTTGGGCCGATCTGATCCGGTCTGATTTGGACGACGTGTTTCGGCTGCTGGCGTCCGAATCGACGGGCCCCTAGAAACAAATCGTTAGTTTCACGATCCTAGCCGTGTTTCACGGCCCCGTGCTTTGCGCAAACAACCTAGACAACGCGAAACCGGCGTTTTTCGGAGTTGTGATCAGGCGTTTTTAGTTCGTACACTCGGCCGGTCACCGGTCCGTTGATCGGCACCAAGGATCTTAAGGAATCGACACTTTTGGTCGGCAAGGAAGCCACGACTGAAACGCTCATTCACAGATTTTGGCGGAACCCGTCATCGTCTGTGATCGCGGCTGCGCTGATATTGCCTGTCCTGCTAGCCATCATGCTGGGCCGATCGACGATGTCGGCTGAAGATCCGTCGGTTGCGATTGCCAACTACGAAGCACCGGCAACTCTGCCGGCTTCATCAGTGATCAGCCCCGATCCGGTCCAAGTCAGTGGCAATACGATCTATCGATGGCAAATTGGCGACGCCGATGCATCGTTGCTCGAAGGCGATTGCTTACTGCAACACAATGGACGCCGGATTGCGGCCCAGTCGATTTTGCTGGTGACCGACGGCAACGCTGGCAACGTGAATTGTCGCTTGGTGCTCGGTGGTGCGATCCTGCCCGACGGCAAGTCGAACGATCCGATCTCGCTATCGATCCGTACGCTGATCGACCCACAAATCCAAGCTCCCGTATACCGAGGCGAACCGAACCAGCCGCCATTGTTGCTGCAGTACTTGCCGAATCAGAAAAGCAGTGGCGTGGTCCAAGCCGCCGGCGGGGCCCCCGGTAACTTCGCAACCACCATCCAACAGGCCCAGTTTGCTGATTCATTGATACCGCCACCGCAGGCCGGACCCGATCCGATCACATTCTCAGACGGCGCGACCACCAAGGGGATGCAGTTCATCGTCGGTGGCGGGACTCGCAGCCTGCAGATCCTTGCGCGAGGCGCTTCGACGCCACCCGATTTTGAAACCATCAATCGCCCCGAATCCAACGAGAGTGCGTTCGTTTTTCGCGGTGGCGTCACCGTCCTGATTCGCGACGTATCGGCGCGACTGCCCAGCGGCGAGTTCATGGAACTGGGCACGATTTCGCTGTCGGCCGATCGGATCGTCGGTTGGTTCCCGTTTGTGCCCAACCTGCTGAGCGGAAGTTCAAACATCTCGGATTCCGAAGGCGAAATGTACTTGGAAGGCGACATCGTCTTCCGCCAAGGCGAACGCATCATCTATGCCGAGTCGATGTACTTCAATGCCGCTCGCGAAGTCGGCATGATTCTGGATGCCGAAGCCATCACGACGGTGCCGAACTACCAGGGCGTGGTCCGTTTAAAATCGAAAGTGCTGCAACAGATCAACCGGGGCAACTATCGGGCCTTCGATGCCGCCGTCACCACCAGCCGCATTGGTGTACCGCGATACTGGATCCAAAGCGAAGAGTTGAAGCTGACCGATCGTCAACGTTTGGAAGTCGACCCAGCTACGCGAATCCAGCGTACCGTTCGCGACCCTACCATCGAAAGCAACAACAACTTTGTCTACGTCGCGGGTGTTCCCGTTTTGTACTGGCCCACGTTCTCGGCAAGCCTCGATCAGCCGGGCTACTACATCACCGGTGCAAGTGTTGGTAACGACAGCAACTTTGGGACTCGCGCCGAAGTCGATTTTGACCTCTTCCAATTATTCGGCATCGACAATGCGCCAAAAGGCGTGGAATGGGAATTGTCGACGGACTACTTAAGCGACCGTGGGCCAGCGATCGGGACGTCACTCAACTACACACTGCCAGGATTGATGGGCGTTGCCGGACCGGTCAAAGGCATGTTTGACGCGTGGGGGATCTACGACACGGGACTCGACAACCTGGGAAGTGACCGTCGAAATCTAACGCCCGAAAGCACCACTCGCGGCCGTGCTCTGCTGAGACACCGTCACTACTTACCAAACGACTACGAATTCATCGCCGAACTGGGATACCTCAGCGACCGAAACTTCTTGGAACAGTATCTCGAAAACGAATGGGACCAAGACGTTGATCACCGCACGGCGTTGCGACTTCGAAAGTACTATTACAACAACTTGATTGACCTGTCCGCTAACGCGCAAGTCAATGATTTCTATACTGAAACCGAACACCTTCCAAAGCTAGAACATTATCTGCTTGGCGGCTCGCTGCTGGGCGATCGGCTTACGTATTCGGCTCACAATGCGGTCAGCTATTCGCGACTGAATGTTGCCGATTTGCCAACCGACGCAGCCGAAGCGGCACAATATTCAGCCGTCCCTGGCGAAACTCAATCGCAAGGTGTCGTCGCAACCACACGGCAAGGCATCGCGTTGCCGGTCCAGTTGGGCCCCGTGAAGATCGTGCCAAACGTGATGGGCGAAGCGACGCACTATGGCGAGGCAGTCGATGGTGATTCCCTGACCCGGTTGGTCGGACAAGCCGGCATTCGTTTCAGCTTGCCCATGTGGAACGTCGACCCGTCGGTGCAAAGCAGCCTGCTGAACGTGCGCGGCTTGGCTCACAAACTGGAGTGGACAGCCGAGTATCTGTACGCCGACAGCGACACGAATCTTGAGGAAGTCCCCTATTACGATCCACTCGACGACAACGCGCAGGAACAGTTCCGACGTCGCTTCATTCAAGACACCTACGGTGGCATCCTGCCCGACCAATTCGATCCGCGCAACTACGGGTTTCGGCAAGGCTTTCAAGGCTTGATCGCAAGTCCCAGCGACGTCGTTGCGGACGACTTGCAACAATTGCGATTAGGTCTGCATCAACGATGGCAAACCAAACGAGGCCTGCCAGGCGCCGAACGCATCGTGGACTTGTTCCAGTTCGATGTCGACACCATGATTTTCCCGGATGCGGATCGCGACAATTTTGGGCAGACGATCGGGCCAACCCTGTACGACATGCGTTACCACATCGGCGACCGGGTAACTCTATTGAGCGACGGTTATTTCGACTTCTTTGATGATGGGCTGCGATCAATCAGCGCAGGTGTTCGCACCAGCCGCCCTGGCGTCGGAGACATCTATGTTGGGCTGTTGTCGATCGAAGGACCGATCAGCAGTACGGTTCTGCGCAGCACGCTGGACTATCGTTTGAACGAAAAATGGATCGCGTCGGCGGGTACTACCTACGACTTTGGTCCCACCGGAAATGTCGGCCAGTCGCTTGGCGTGACTCGCATCGGCGAGTCGATGCTGTTGCGATTGGGCGTGAATGTTGACGCCGGCCGTGATAACGTCGGATTCCGGTTTGCGATCGAACCTCGATTCTGGCCTCGGCCGAAACTGGGACGTTTGGGCGGCCAACTGATTCCGCCGCCGGGCGTCGAGGGACTCGAATGACCACGCCTTCGGCCACGGTTCGCTGGTACAAGAAATTTGCCTTCGCAGTCACCGGTCTAGTCCACGCGGTTAAAACTCAGAACAGTTTCTGGGTTCATCTTCCGATCACGTTGGCTGCGATCGGAATTGGATGTTGGCTAGAGTTGGAACCGTGGCGATGGGTATCGGTGGTCGTTGCCATCGCCATGGTCTTGTCGTCCGAACTGCTCAACACGGCAATCGAAGAAATGGTCCGAGTCGTCCATCCCAGTCACAACGTTCAAATCGGGCGCGCGCTCGATGCGGCCGCAGCCGCAGTCCTGGTGACGGCGATAGCAGCCGCCATCATCGGTCTGATCGCAATCGGCCCGCCGCTTTGGGATGCCGTCTTTGACCTGGCTAAGTCGTCTGATCAATGACCCAGTTTCGATATCCCTCACTCGAATCATCGATGATCGTCATGATGATTTCGGGTTCGTCGTAGGGATGCAGTTTGGCGATTTGGTCTCGCAGTTGTGGCCAAGCGGATAGCGACGACTTGATCATCAAACGAAACTCGGACGACTGCTGAACTTCGCCTGCCCAGCGATAGTGGCTGATGATCGGCCCATCGATCTGGACGCACGCGGCCAAGGACATGCCGACCAACGCGCGTGAGAGAACACCAGCATCATCGGCCGTTTCCACAGTCGTGATGACCAGAACCAACGATTGCGTTTGTTCCATTGTTATGAATCCTTGCCTGTCTTTCCAAACGGGTGTGGCTTTAGTCTATTGGCAAAATCCCCTTCATTCCACACGCGTGCCGCCAAAGTTTGAATTATGAGTTTTCGAATCCCACCGTCACGGACTATCGCAACCTGCCTGGCGGCATTTTCGCTATTGGTGGGCCACGTCAGTTCAGCATGCGCCCAATCACCCGCCGAACCAGCGAAAACGATCACGATCGCTGATGCACAGTTGTCATTGATTCAAAACACGTTCATTGCCGCGCCGATCGCCGGCGTTGTCGCCGAAGTGTTCGTGGCCGAAGGTGATACCGTGGCGGTCGGGCAACGCATGGTGCAATTGGACGACGAACAAGTTCGAACTGAATTCGAAGCGGCCCAAGCCTCCTTCGAAGCCGCGCGGCTGGAAGCATCAAACGATGTCGACACTCGCTACGCCAAACGAACTTTAGAAGTCCGAATTCGTGAACTTGAACAGAGTGTCGATGCGAACCGTGGCTTTGCCGGTGCCATCAGTCAGACCGAGATTGCCAAACTGCAGTTGGTGGTCGACCAGTCTGAATTGGCGATCGAACAAGCGGATCACGATTTAGCGGTCGCTCGCGCTAACGCCAACGAAAAACAAGCCGCAGCCAAAATTGTTCAAACTCGCATGGACAAGCACGGCATCGCAGCACCCGTCACCGGCCAAGTCGTTGAAGTCGCCGTCGAAGCGGGCGAGTGGGTCGAACCAGGCAAGCCAGTGGTCCGTTTGGTGACGGTTGACCCGATCCGTGTCGAGTGCTTTGTCGACGGCCAAAAGCACGGTGCGGAGTTAGTCGGTCGCCCCATCAAGTTCTATCCCAAGGGCAGCGAAGGGGATGATTCGGCCCAACCGCTGATTGGAAAAATCACGTACGTTTCGCCCGAACTTCATCCGGTCACCGGAGAGGCCCGTTTGTGGGCAACGGTTAGCAATCCCAACAAAAAGGCGCGAGCCGGCCAGCATGGCCGCATCGAAATCTCGGGTCAATGATGCCCGGCGGTTCCGGTTTCAAGCCTGGGTGCCGAGCCAAAACAACGTTTCTCGAGAACTGATTTTTTTCCTGTGACCAGACGTGTCACATCGCCCGACAACACTGCTCTCTGTCTTCAAGTGCCAGTCACCCGATGACTGGTAAACACGAACCAGGGAGCGATGGATTGATCAACAACTTGGACCAATCGGTGTCGACAAGTGCCACGGCATTTGATCCACGGCCGATACAGGCGATGGCCGACGGCGTCAGTGGCACGCTAGCAGGACTTTGGGCGTCCAGTGGGCTGCAACCCAGGCCCTACCAAGACCGAATCATCGCGTCGGTGATTCGAATGTTCGCAGGCCGTTACCAGGTGGGTGATCGGACCAGCCCGGCGGCAGCAAGCGTCTTGATCGAAAGTCCCACTGGCAGCGGTAAAACCGTGATGGGACTGGCCGCAGCCGCTTTCATCCAGCGAACGACGGGCGCCCGAGTCGGATGGGTCGCGATGCGTCGGAATTTGTTGACGCAAGCCGCAGCCGAAAATGCTCGACGCCGATTTGGCGTCAAGATGCATCTGATCAGCATGTTCGACAAGAACCCGCCGCCGTGCGATTTGCTGATCGTCGACGAAGCTCAACACGACGCTGCGACCAGCATGGCGAACCTGCACAGCAAGGTCCGTCCGACTTGGACCTTGGGGTTATCGGCAACGCCCTATCGCACCGACCGAATCAAACTCTGCTTTGATCAGGTGATTCGCGATGCAGGCATCGCGGCGTTGATCGCGGACGGGTACTTGAGCCAGTATCACCACTACACCATCCCCGAATACACGCCGTCGGCGGTCGCAGACTTGCTTGCCAGCGACGCCGAACGTTGGGGAAAGTCGTTGGTGTTCTTTCACCGCCGGACCGAATGCAACGAACTCAAATCGTTGCTTTGTGGTCATGGCATTCGATCGGACGTGGTCACTGCGACCAGCGACCGGGAACAGCAACTGAGTGATTTTGTCGCTGGTCGATTCGACGTGCTGATCAACATGGCAATTTTGACTGAAGGCTTCGATTGTCCTGAATTGAAAACGGTGTTTTGTCGGCCCAGCGGCAAGGGACCAACGATCCAAATGGCCGGACGCGTGCTTCGCACATCGCACCGTGTTCCTCACAAGCAAGTCGTTCAGTGCCGGCTGACCAAGCATCCGATGATGCGAACCGCGATGCCGCAAGAACAATATTTGTGGAGCGAGGATGGTTGGCGAAGCATTCGTGCCAATGCACGCTTGGACCAAATGGCAATGACGGCGCGGCGACGAGTCGCCAAAGCGGATGTCAAATTGCCACCGCTGATTTCAATGCACCGTTCGCGAAATCGAATGGCTTGGCTCTCGCAGTCGGAATGAACAACTGCGATTTAGCGACACGACTTTACCGATCCAAACGACCGACGCACCGAATCCAGGGAACCCTACCCATGACAACGACAACTACCACGAAAACCAACGAAGCAACTAACAAGCCACGTTTCAGCTACGGACTCGCCACCGTCGCCGACCTACAAGTCGATCGAGTGCAGCCGGCCGAAGCCGGCAAGTTCTCGCTAAAGGATCTGCGGATCGATGGCCAGCCCGTTGTGGCGACGCGGCGGTTCTGGCGATCGTTCTTCAGCCGGTTCGGAATTGCCGAAAATGTCTTCCGCTACTTCACGCCTGCCGAAGTTTTCAATCGCATCGAGGAAGTCAGTTCTGACACGTCGTTTCGTTACTGCATCGCTAATCACACCGACACCGACGGCCGCACCAAACGCGACCTGTTGGCGGTAACCAGCCCAAAGAAACCCGTCATTCGACACGACGAAGTGGTCGACCTGATCACGCGTTACGGCGGCTCCGACGTGCGTTATCACAACGGCCTCGTTCTCAGCACTCATGCCCCGCGTGGCGGTTCACGTCAATTCGCGATCGGCGGCGATCAGTTTCGTGATCGCTTCTGCTTGGAAACTCCCATCGACGGATACGGGCACCCTCGGTTGTTCTTGTCGATGATGCGAATGGTGTGTAGCAACGGCATGATCGGTTACGCCCGTGCCTTTCGCAGCGACATTCCGGTCGGCAAACACATGGATCACTGCATTTCGCGTGCGATCGAATCGTTCGACAATGGGGATGGCTACGTCGCGCTGCGTCAACGGTTTGAATCAAGTCAAAGTTCGTGGGCGTCGGTCCATGAATGCTTGACGTTGGCGACGACGCTGGAAAAAGCCAAACGCGAAAAACAACTTTTGTGCGAAGGTGTGCTTGGACGCCTGCGAGGGATCGCGGGCAACCTAAGCGAACTGTATGGGCTGTCGAATATCGAAGCGCTCAGCGACAAACGCCAACGTATCCTGCCCAGCAAAGCGCGTGTGTACGACTTGATCAACTTTGCCAGCGAAATCGCCACGCACCACGCAACGCCCGACGGCGCCAATCGGATCCAGGCTTACATCGGGACCCTGGTATCGGACGAATACGACCTAGAAGGCACGGCCGACAAGTCCACCGATTTTGACGACTTCTTCATCGACGACAGCGAAGCAGTGGTGCGTCAAAGTGTGAACTGAGACAGCCGTTTTGGTATGTTCTGGTGATGAATTCACCCACCAAATCAATCGACATCCTTGGTATCGGCGTTTCCGTCTTGGATGTGCTGATGGTGGTCGATCAGTTGCCAACCGATGAATCAGTCGTTCGTGCCAAGGACCGGCGAATCAGTTTGGGCGGTGGCGTCGCGGTCGCCGCCGCAACGGCCGCAATGATGGGCGGCCGAGTATCGTTTGCTGACCGACTGGGAAAAGACGTCGCCTCGCAAACGATCCAGGCAGAACTAGAGTCCGCAGGCGTGGATATCGATCAAACCGAAGTCGCCGATAACCAGACCGCTTCGGTCGCGACGGTCTGGGTGCGACAAGACACAGGATCACGGACGATCGTGTTCTCACCCGGCAGCGACATTCCGTTGTCTTGGACCGACGGGTTAGCCGCCGCCGTGGCCAATTCCAGAATCCTTCACTGCAACGGGCGTCATATCGAAACCTGTCTGCGAGCCATCGAAATTGCCAAACGCAGCGACACGCTGGTCTCGTTCGATGGTGGTGCCCATCGCTATCGCGATGAAGTACTGCCGCTTGCGCGGGCAAGCGACATTCTGGTCGTGTCGGAACACTTCGCCGCCGCGCACGTGTACGGCGAGGGCGTTAACGGCGACTCCGATCCGGCAGCACTAGCGGAACAGCTCGCCGCTGATTTCGATGCTCGTATCGTCGGCGTTACCGCGGGCGATCGTGGCAGTTGGTTTGCCTGTCGCGATAGTGGTCGCTGGCATGAACCGGCTGTGAACGTCGATCAGGTGATCGACACGACCGGGTGCGGTGACACCTTCCACGGCGCATTTCTGTATGGAATCGCGAAAGGTTTTTCCGTTCGCCGCTGTTCGCACCTAGCATCGATCGTTGCAGCGAACAATGCTTGTCGGCTGGGCGCATTGGCGATCGATCTCAGTTCACTCGAATTAGAAATAAACCGCCACGTTTCAAATTCTTCAAACGATTGAAGTTCAGTAAGAGATCACGTCACTATCATTCGATTTCAAGACTTCGAGAAGCCGTTTCAGTTGATCGATTTCGCGCTGAGTCTCAGCCTTTTCGCGGTTAGATCGATCACCCTCAAGAAGCGGCTCTAACCGAGTAATATCGAGTTCAACTTCATCTTTGAGCCACTTCAGTTCGCGCTCATCGACTTCAAGTTGTTTGCGCAGTCCGCGGACTTCGGCTTCCCTGGCGTCAACTTCGCTTTTTGGCATCGCTCCCTTTTTACGCAATTCCATTGCCTGTTCAAGTTGCTTTTCGGTCGCTTCCAACTTGGTTCGCCGGGATGCTAGGTCTCGCAGAACATCAAAGACTCGTTTGTCGGCGCCTTCAATCGGCTGATCGGGAATAGGCGAACGAACAGGTGCGTTTGCCAACGCTGGGGCGAGTAACGAGGGACTGCTCGGTGGAGCGGGGCTCGGTGGAGCGGGGCGCGGTAGGGACGGTTTGAGCTGGTTGTTTAGTGAGGGCGAGTTGCCCCAAGACTCATTCGATGGCGGATGCGGATCATAATACCTTGCTGGCGGCTGTGATGATGGAAGCCGCTGGCCGCCATTGCGTTGATCAGGATAGGGCTGGAAGCGGTCGTTAGGCTCTGCAAGCACCGGCGAACGGCTCGTCGACGGGATTTGCATCCGCGACGGCTCATCAGCAATCACTGGCGGCGTCCATCGCAGGTGGTCGGGCATGCCCAACAAATCCTCAATTCGCCGCTGGATGATGGCATCACGATTGTCCATGCGTTTTTCGTGCAACGATTCGACTCGCTGCAGACGCTCTTTCATACTTTGAATCGAAGTGGCTTGATCGATATGCATGGAATCGAACTGCGTTTCAATCAGCGCCGTGAGTTCTGCTTTGATATGCTCGCGTTCAGCATCATCGTTCGCTTGCAAGTACTTCGTTCGCAGCAAACCTGCTTCGTTTGACTCCGAATCATAGTTCTGCAGAGTTAGGTTTTGAATACCGTTTGGCGTTGGCCGTGTTTCCACCACCATGGGAATACGACGAACTGCACCGGAGTCATCGTCACGAACGATCTGGTAACTGGGCCCGAACGAGGAATGAGGTGCCGTCGCGCTAGGCCCCGGTGGCACTGGCGTATACGTATAGCCACCGGCTGAGCGACCAAATGGATTTGGATCATCGGCGTGCAGCAATGCCCATCCGATTGGGACGACAAAAACGGTTGCCGTAGCAATTCGAAACACGGTTTTTCGATACGATTTCATTATTCGCTGCCTAAGGTTTGCACGGAGAAATTGAGTTGGGTTTCAAGAATTTCGATCTCGCGGGCAAGTTGCTGGAGACTCGAATTGATTCGTTCATCAGTCCATCGAATATCCCCCGTTGCTGGTGGTGTTGGTGTTGCCGTGATCAGACGTCGGTGCAATGTCGTCGACGAATACGCCTGTTTTGGTTCTGGCTTGAAGGTCCAAATAAGCGTGCCAACCAACAACGCACCAGCAAAGATCGTGATCCATCGCATGTGATGTGTTGGCCGTTTGACTTCCACCGGCAATCGATTGGCGGATGGATTTTGCACATGCGCCAGCGCGGCTCGCAGCAACTCGCCCGCCTGATCCGCTGATGCAATTCGCTGGCTTGGCTCAATCTCCATCAAGCGTCCAACCAACCGATCAAACCACACCGGCATTCGCTCGTTGATCTGGTGAATCGGTTTCGGACGTGATTCCGTGATCATTTTCAAGACGGCAATGGGATTGCCGGCGCGAAACGGCGGGCGGCCGGTGGCGAGTGTGTACATCAAACTGCCCAGCGAGAACACGTCGCTTTGCGCGTCAGCGATCTCACCGCGTGCTTGCTCGGGGCTCATGTACTGTGGCGTTCCCGCGATCATTCCGCTGCAGGTCAGCGATGCGTCGTTGAGCGCTCGGGCGAGTCCAAAGTCGCTGATCAAGTACCGAATGCCGCCTTCTTCGACCAGGATGTTTGCCGGTTTGATGTCGCGATGGATCACGCCCAACCGGTGTGCGGCGGCCAAACCATCGGCTAACTGAACGGCGATGCGAAGCACGTCGATCAAATCGAGCGGGCCTTCGCGATCGATACGCTGCTGCAAGTTGCCGCCCGTCACTAGCGGCATCACCAGGTAGGGCAACCGCGCCGAAGTCACAACGCTGTAGATCGGAACGATCGCAGGATGAACTACCGCGGCCGCCGCTTGAGCTTCTCGCATGAACCGTGCTCGTGCCGCCCCGACGCCCGCCAAGTGCGGCGACAAAACTTTCACGGCAACCGGACGGTTCAGTTCGTTGTCATGAGCTCGCAAGACAACCCCCATCCCGCCTTGCCCGATCACTTCCGTCACCGGATAGCGATCCAGCATCCCGATCCCCGCATCAGACGGTTGCAGGATCGGCAACAGCCAGTCAACGGCTGTTCCGATTTCCGCAGCGGTCGAACGATCTTCATCTGGGATCGTGACGCTCTGTCCGAGTACCGCGACCGTTTCGTTCCACCATGGCTCACTGGCCGCGAGTCGCTCGAGCGAATGACGACAACGCGTGCAACTTGAAAGATGCAGTTGGACTTGTTCGGCACGACCAGCGGGCAACGAGTCGTCCAGCAATTCCATCAAAATTTGATCGTCGAAATGATAGTCTTTGGTTGAAATCATGGTTTGATCGTTACTCCGTCAATCGGTCATCGACCAGTTCGCGGATGCGTTTAATGATTCGGCAACGAGCAACATAGACGGCGCCTTCGCCGATCCCCAGTTCTTTCGCGACGTCAGGGATCGATTGTCCGTCGACTGACGATTTCCAAAACGCGATCCAGTTCGTTTCGCCAGTGCGCTGTCGAACTTCGGCGGCAGCCCAGCGAAAGAGTTGTTGCCGACGATCCAAATCGAACTCTTCCGCCGTTTCGTCGTTCACCCTGTCGGCGGCCGTGGTTTCCAAGTGTCGCATGACACCGCTGGCGTCAATCGTTTCACGTCGCGACGCTGACTTTCGCAGTGCGTCGATCGTGGCGTTGCGAGCGATTCGGCTTAGCCATCCACGGAAGGTGCCGTCTCCATCGATCTTGAAATTGGCAATCGATCGGGAAACTGCGATCAGAACTTCTTGAACGATTTCTCGGGCATCCGCGTCCTGCAATCCGCGTCGACGGCACATTGCATAGATAACCGGTTCATAGACGGCGTGGAAATCGGTCCACGCCTCATGGTCTCGCGCGTCCTTCAAGCGAACCAACAGGCTGGGGCGAGTCGTCGGTTGAGGCTCGATACCGCTAATCGACATGGCGAAACGCATTTTCATGTTGGCGCAGTGAAATGAGGCAAGCCCAAGGTCTCATTTGTGGGAAAGTCATGCCATCCACAAAGACTAACGGATGCCGCTTAGCCATTCTTGCACGAAGAATCCAAGAATTTATCGCTTGGACGTGACGCGGCGATCAATGGTTTCCCGCAACTTCGCTGCCAAATCGCGGGGAGTAAACGGTTTGTGCAAGAAAGTGAAGTTTTCGTCGCTCATCAACTCACGCCGTGCGTTTTCCGCCACAAATCCGGACATGAACAGCATAGGAAGTCCAGGGCAGGCCGTTTGCATGTGTTTAGAGAGGTCAAATCCACTCATCCCCGGCATGATCAAATCAGTCAACAGCGCCTGAATTTTATCCGGTTGCTGATCGAAAATCGCGATTGCCTCCTGCCCATTTCTGGCCGGGATTACGTCGTATCCATACTTGCCCAAAATGTTCATGGTCAGTTGCCGCACCGAATCGTCGTCTTCGACCAACAGAATCGTTTCATTGCCACCCACCGGATCTTGGTCGGATGGCGTATTTTCGAACAACGCTGGCGTAGCAAGCATTTCGGGCAACAAAATATTGAACGTCGTTCCCTCACCAACATGACTAGCAACTTGAATCGCGCCATCTGATTCGCTGATGATGCCTTGTACCATCGACAAACCCAAACCCGATCCTTTGCCAACAGGCTTGGTTGTAAAGAAAGGCTCGAAAATCCGCTGTTGGACCTCCTCGGATATTCCGCAGCCAAAATCCGAGATCGAAAGCTGGACGTATTTCCCCGGACTCGCCCCTCCGACTTCGATCGATGTGTCGGCCGTGATGTCAACGTTACTCGTCTCGATCTGTAGCTTCCCCACGTGATCCATTGCATCACGGGCATTGATAGAAATATTCAACAGCATCTGCGACATTTCGCTCTGATCGATCCAGACACGTCGCAGGTTCGGATCGAGACTAAGCGTTACTTCCACACCATCACCAACGAGACTCTGCAGCAATGAAAGTGAATCCTTAATCACTTCATTCAAATCGAGCTTTTCGGGCGTTCGAACCTGGCGGCGACTGTAAGCTAAAAGGCTTCTTGTCAGATCCGACGCATGCTCACTAGCCTTCTCAATTTCTCGCAAGAAATTCGATGTTGGATTGTCTGTCACAGGGTTCTGCAACATAAGATCGGTGTAGCCAATGATGACGGTCAACAGATTGTTGAAATCATGTGCGATTCCGCCCGCTAGCTGACCAACCGCTTCCATTTTCTGCGCCTGGCGAAGCTGTTCTTCGATGCTACGAATTTCTGTAACATCGACCAACACCGCCACGACGCGAGACACATCCTTGCCTTCGAAAACAGGCTGGTAATAAATGTTCACGATGGATTCGCCCCTTGGGAGATCCAATCTCAATTCATAGTCAACTCGTTCGCCGGAAAAGGCTCGATTCAGATGGGGCCGAATCTTATCTTCATAAATTTCGGGAAGCACGTCGGCAATTCGTTGACCAATGATTTCCGATGGTTGAACACTCAATGCTGCTGCATACGTCTCGTTGGCAAAGATGTAACGTCGCTCTGAGTTAACGACCACAAGTCCCGCTCGAGCACTACTAGTGACAATGCGCAACAGAGTTTCACTTTGTTGAAGTTCAATCTCAGTTTGCTTTCGCCGCGTAATATCTTGAGCAACGCCGCGCAGCCCAATTGTCTTACCGTCTTGATCCTTCACGACCTCGCCACGCGCCCACATCCACCCGCGGTTCTGACCGACACTCAGAATCTCTAGTTCGACCTCATACGCAATGCCAGTCCGTGAGGTGTTCTCGACCGCCGCATTCATTTTGGCCCAACTATCCTCAACAAATAGTTGTTTCTGCTGCTCAACCGTTGGTGCCGACAATGCAGAGTCGAGCCCAAATATCCGATAGACCTCGTCCGACCATTGAACTTCATTCGTTTCCAAGTTCAGGTACCAACTTCCCATTCGAGCGATGCGTTGTGCTTCATTGAGATCCTGTCTGCTGCGATAAAGATTGAATTCAGCTTTCTTGCGTTCACTAACATCGGCTGTATAGCCGTGCCAGAGAATGGAACCGTCCGGCTCTCGCTCGGGGAACGAATTGATCGACAACCATTTGATTTCGCCATCCGGAAATTTCAGTCGAAATTCATGATTGAATCGAGTCAATTCTCGCGCCGACTCGACGACGGCTTCACGAAACGCGTCCCGATCATCGGGATGAATGACGTCATCCATTGCTGACGCATCCACGACGTCATCGGGGCCGAGACGAAACACATCACGCAAGTTTTCACTGGCATACGGAAGACACGAGCTGCCATCGGGACGCAGACGATACTGGTAGACGTAACCTGGCAGATGGCTGGCGATTTTTTCAAGTCGACCAAGTGCTTCTTGCATTGCCTCACTTTCAGCCTTCGATTCGGTAATGTCCTGACAGGTTCCGTCCAAACCAGCCAGTTCACCACTGGGTCCGACGGTTGCCCAACCTCGTGCATTGAACCAACGCTGTGTGCCGTCGGGCAAGATTGCCCGATAGACATGGTCAAATGCTCCGAGCGAATCAATCGCGTGATTCAAACC
>JBAUHR010000538.1:0-4120 GCA_049680385.1 Rubripirellula sp.
GTTCTTGCAGCGATCGGCAAGCTTGACGCCAAGATCAAAGCTCGCCACCGCATCGCGAGTCAACGTGGTCATCGGGACTTTGACAACACGATAGGTTTCCTCGATCACGCTGGCGTCCAGCGGGTTCGATTCGACTTTGGCGAGTTTGAATTCTTTGTCGTTGAATCCGTCTTCGTTCGCGATCAGGATTCCGCCCTTACGCAGGTCGCCAAGGTTGGTGACCATCGCAGCCGGGTTCATCACGACGAGCGCGTCCAGGACGTCGCCAGGCGTAAAGATTTCCTCGCTAGCGAACTGGACCTGGAATCCGGAAACACCAGCCCGGGTGCCACGCGGTGCGCGGATTTCGGCGGGGAAGTCAGGGAAGGTGGCGACGTCGTTCCCGGCCAGCGCGCTGGTATTGGTCAATTGCGTGCCCAGCAATTGCATGCCGTCGCCAGAGTCACCGGCCAAACGCACGGTGATGCCGGATACGGATTGAACGTTTTTGGTAGTCGTTGGGGAGGAAGCCGTCATGGAGTGCTCGTGATGCCGCCGTCACCGAAGACCGTCGTCAGGTCGCTGGTGGTGGGGCCGTGTTTAGGCGTAAGTGTGAGAGACTTTAGGGGTTGTATCGAATGTTCCGGATCAAGAACTTACCGAAATTCTATAATTCGCGGGCGTTTTGGTAACGGGTTGGCGACCGATTCTGTCGCCGGATCGTTGTTTTTCTCGAAAAAAGCTGCTCAAAGCGACCAGCAAGCGACCAGATTCGTCGTGCCAGCCATCTTCGAATCGTCGTGAATCAGGTTCGGCAGCAAAAACGTGGCTTAGCCCTTCGTGCTGACCAAGACCGCTTCGCCCCACAAGCTGGGGTCTTCGATGACCGGGTATTCAGGGCCAAGTGCCATCGTTTGCCAACCGAGTTCGCGGTCGATGACTGCAAAATACAGGCTGACGCGTGGCTGATCGGCAGGGTCAAAGCCTGTCAACGCAGTCGCAGGGACAAAGCCGGACATCTCGTAACCGTCGTGACGCGGTAGCCCGACGATCTTCAACTGGCCAGGACCGATCGCTTTGGGATGCAGTCGAGCTCGGTTGATCGGGATCATCGCCGCAGTCGCATGTTCGCGTTTGGGTCCACCACCGGCCGGCATGAACAGAAACCGATGACAGTACTGGGTTGCACGGTGGATCAGCGGGCTGCAACGCGTGTCGATCCAGAAATGGAACCCGTCACTGTCTTCCAGTCGCGAGTCGCGGCACCACGGCAGTTGGCGTTTTCCGTTGACGCTGATCTGCAGCCCGATGCCGGCTTTGCACCACGCCATCCGGACGTCAGCGAAAACGGGCCGATCGCCGAGTGCACCCAGCGACGGCAAACGACATTCCGGCGGCAACTTCAGTCCTTTGCTGGACCACGCGCATGGGTTTTCCAGCAAGTTCAGTTCGAATCGAAACAAAAAGCTCGGGTCGATCAACGATTGCGTTTTCAGTTCGTCCAGCGGTCCGTCTCGCGCGAGTGAAAAGGTGACAAATTTGTCTTAGTCCGTGAAATCTTAGTTTGACGGCTAGCCGGACAATCGGCCAGGACACTGGTCCGGGAACCAGAGTGACCGTGTCGCGCCCTCACGACCGTCGTAAACGGATTACGAAAACCCGCAATCTTTGGGGGGTGAGTATGGAAATTGGTTCACTACCTAAATCCGTCCTAGCGTTGATTCAGGGCATGGGTTTCTGACTTTTTTTACTTCTGCGACGGCTTCATTCCATGAGTTACACGGGCTACACCACCAAACGTCCTCGATCGATTCTTGTCATCGTTGGTGGTCTCGTTGCAATTTTCTCGCTGGCGTTCGGTGCGTTCTTTGCGACGCCACAGCTCCATTACGCGTTGACGATGGATTCGACGCCCGTCGATATGACTTGGCAAGAACTCGTCGAAAACGGTCTGACGGATAATGCGCACGTTCGCTTGACCGATGTGGCGATGTTGACGGAAAACCCGCTGGACGATTTCGAGGGTCTGCCGGGACTGGACCAACGCGAACAACAAGCGATGTTCTTGCGAATGTTCAGCAGTGCCGAGTCACCGTTGATCGTTGCCCCGACCGGTGACGCCGCCAACTCGGTGGCAACACCCGCCAAAATTATCGTGCCTTACTTGGTGTCGTCGGTCGAATCAGCGTACGAAGAAACGTTGACGTCGGGCACGCTGACCGGACGGTTCACGCTGGTCAAGCGGAACCAGTCAGCAAACAGCATGAACGATTTCATCTTGTCGGCAAGAGCCGGTGACCTAGCCGGAATCAGCGGCAGTATCGGAGGCAGTGAAGGCGGAGACAGTGAAGAAGCCGCAGAAGAAGAGCCAACCGCTGAGCTTGATGACGGTGAAGCCACCGCTGAATTAGCCGACGATGGTACCGGCGAAAACACCGACGGCGAAATTACCGACGACGAAACCACCGCAGCCGAACAGTCGTACTACGTCTTCGAAGCCGTCCACTCGGTCGCTAGTCCGCAAGAAGCGTTTCAGTGGTTCGTGCTGTGTGCGTTAGGCGTTGCGGTTGGACTGGTTGTCTGCGGTGCGGGCGGACCATCGGTCATCTGTTTCTTCTTTTTCCAAGGCCCATCGTTGTTAAGCATTCTGGGTTACCCGATGCGATACGAACGGCCTGGCCTGATCACTCGGTTCATCTACGGCGCCATTGGCGTGTCGTTGATCAGTTATGGATACGAACAACTAACGGTCGCCGGTCGAATCGATCAACTCGATGGTGATCTGGCACTTTGCGTTCTCGGCTATCTTGCGGTGTCGGTTGGTTCGGCAGCCATTTTGGGTGTGATCGTAAACTTGGCCGCGCAAAAATTAAGCATGTCGACGAAACCGAAAACGACGACGGCTAGCAAGCCAAACTCGAAAATGTCCTACGCTCAAGCCTGCGGCATGGAAGCGGACAATGCGATCAGCACTCGTCGCTATGTCCAGAAACAACTTTCGGTAAGCAATAGTCGTCCGAGCGGACGCGTCAACGTCGCTGCCGAAAAGCTCGTGAAGGTTGGTTTCGCGGCCCCGAAAACGTTGACTGGACGTTCGGCCGAAGGTGCATCGATCGGATCGGTTCAACTTGGTTGCCAAGACATGGTTGTCGTTGAAACCGAAGACACGGACGACGAACTGCAAACGCGAATGATTAGCATCTTGGAAGACGGTCTGACCTTGATCTCTTTGTCGCCCGGTCACAAGGGTGTAGCCGAAAAACGGCTTGGCACATCGGGCTACTACAGCGTTTGCCCAAGCGATGACCCCGAAGTGTTGTTCTCCTTTCACCTGGAGCAGACCGTGTCGATGGCCGAAAAACGAAAAACGGCCATCGTCTCGTTCGAGGAAGCTGAACTGACCGACGTTTGCGAGTTTGCCAAACGAATCTTTGCCGATGTTCAGACGCAGTACGGCGAAGCGTATTTTGAAATCGGTGATGCTCGGCACGGTCGGTTTCGATATCCACCTCAGCCGATTCGCCAAGAGAAATCGAAAGCAAGCTAACACGTTCGGTACCTTCGCACCGATAGCGTTGCTTCCGCAAGTGCCGCTCGAACGCTATAGATTAGTGTTCGACCAGCAAGCTGCTGCTCGATCTTTTCCACTTTCGTTCTTGGGTTGGACACATGGCGTTTTCGCTGCGATATCGGTCGACCGAAGCGATGCATCCGGCCCGTGCGTTCGAAATCAAAGCCGACGCAACGATCCTGGTCGCCAGATATCAATGGACTCATTGTCAGCCGATTGAATTGGATCAGCCCTCGGACGGACGCCTCGTTGGGATCAGCGACAATGACTCCGAGTGGTCGAACGATTTTGTAGAAATTAGAGCGGATGTTCCGTTTGGCAACGTGATCGTGATCGCCGATCTTCTGTGTGAACTGTCCCGGCGGCACCGGGTTGGGTGGGAGTTGTCGGATGCGGAATCCGGTCGATCGATCGGTGAAATCCGCAGCGGAACCATCGATAGCCAATTGACGGCCAAGCTTCAACAGATTCACTCGGCGGACCAAATGCTCGACAAGCCGCTGGGCGACAGTCGCGGGGAATCGTCAGATCTTCTAGATGAAGCCGAGTGGTATTCGGTCGGCATGAACC
>JBAUHR010000539.1:0-3554 GCA_049680385.1 Rubripirellula sp.
TATCTAACGCGAGCACCACAAATCGGGCAACCCTCGCGTCGATTTGCGAGTGCTGATTGCGGCGGTGAATAGGGATTCATCATACGGTGTCGATGCTTGAGTCGATGCAAAGTGCCTTGGCGACTTCTGTCGGCCAATGGTTCGGTTCGGCAGAACCGCGACTACGACTTCAATTCCGGATTCCGGCCAATACCTTCAAATGACGATTGAACAAATAGTGTGTTTTTGGTTTGAATTTGCAAACGTCAGTCATGCCACTTTAGGAGTGACGCGTTAACTATTTGCGTCGCAGTGATGGCGGTTTGCGTCATTTTGGTGAAATTCTTACTTTTTACGCAATCAATCGTGGTTGCGTCATGGTCGTTCGGTTAGTTTTCTATCTTGAAATGTGCGTGGTGGAATGCGCCGTTTGGGCAATCTGCGTTCGTTCGCGTCATCGTAACGATCCAGGTAGACCTTTCTATCTTCATGCCTGTTGCCAATCGTATCGAAAGCCCTGAGCAAAAAAGTGAAAAAGTTATTCTTATCAACCCTGCTGTGTAGCGCATTCTTGCTTCCGTCGACCTGTAAAGCCGATTTGCTTTATGGACTTGATTCCACAGGCAGCAACGGATCGTTCAATGTCTTTAATGGATTTGGCGTCGACATCGCGTCTCCCACTAACGTCTCGGACTGGATATCGGCGTCGGATGGCTATAATTCATCGCTTAATGGAGGCGGCACTGTGCTTGTTGCCGGTGGCAACCAGTCAAGTTTCGACATTACGTACAAAGTCGACCTGACCGGGTCGCACAACGTCACGTTTGATAAGTTTGCTGTTTCGATGCAGCGTGGTGGAAACGCTTCGTCAAACACTGTCTCCAACGCCCAATACAGTGTCGATGGTATCAACTTCAGTTCAGCACTTGTTCAAGAAGTAGCCGTCGGTGGGAACGGTGGGGGAAATAACGTCGGCCCTGCAGATACGATCACTGATTTTCGCGTTCCCAATGGATTTGGCGGATCAATTTCGCCTCAACAGACTAATGTCGTCAGTGGCTTGGCAAGCGCAGGTCCGCTCAACAGCGGTTCGTTTTACATCCGCTTTAACATCGGGACGTCGTCAAGCGGCAACGTCAGTCTCGTAACGCTAACCGATCGTTATGACCTCACGACAGAATCGATGGCGCTTGCGGCGAATAACACCACGAGCATTGGCGACGCTGGCAACCTGACCGGATTCGGCAATGTTGAAGATGGCTATGACATCGTTTGGTATGGGTCGGCAGTAGCGGTGCCCGAACCATCATCAATCGCGTTAGTGGCTTTCGGAATGGCGGGCATTGCTTGCCGCGGTCGCCGCCGCCGAGCGTAGTTTCATCGTTCGATCACCTACAGCACTTGAAAAGCACCGAGCACTTTGCCCGGTGCTTTTTGTTTGATTGGTTCTTTGTTCGGCCACCACAGTTGATCTTGATGAAAAAGCTGTTGGCGATTTTGGGGCTGTTTGTTTCGGGGCTTGCTACCGCTGTTGAGCGGCCGAATGTTCTGCTGATCGTCGCCGATGACTTGAACTGTGCGATTGGTCCTTACGGCGACCGGGTCGCGATCACGCCGAACTTGGATCGGCTTGCTGCGCGTGGTTTGGTTTTTGAAAATGCTTATTGCCAGCAGGCGGTTTGCAATCCGTCGCGATCATCTTTCTTGACTGGATTGCGGCCTGACACGGTTGAGGTCGACGACCTGCGAAAAGGGTTTCGTGACACGGCGACCGGTGGTGCGACGCTGATCACGCTGCCTCAGCATTTCAAGAATCATGGCTATTTTTGCCAAGACATCGGCAAAATCTTTCACAACATGGGCGAAACCCAGGACCGTCAATCTTGGTCCATCGACGAGGTTCTGCATCAGGGGACGCATGCCGCCGACACGGTGTACACCAACACGCCGATAGCACTGCGGAAGGTGAAGATCACCAAAGCACCCGTCACCGAATCGCTCGACGTCCCGGACACGGCCTATCGTGATGGTCAGATCGCCAACTTGGCTGCCGCGATGCTTCGCGACCATCCGGTCGATGGCCAGCCGTTCTTTCTTGCCGTCGGATTCTGGCGTCCCCATCTGCCGTTTGTGGCACCGAAGCAGTACTGGGACAAGTTCGATCCCGAGCAGATTCCGATGCCCGAACCTGCGATCTCGCCCATCGATGTCCCCGCCATTGCGATGCACGATTCGAGAGAGATTCGCGGTTACGGTGGGACGCCGCGTGATCGCGATTTCACGGCCGAGGAAATCCGACACTACCGCCACGGATACTATGCATCGATTTGTTTCATGGACGCTAAGGTCGGCGAGATCTTGGACGCACTTGATGAGAGCGGGCACCAGGATGACACGATCGTCGTCTTTACTTCCGATCACGGATTCCACATCGGCGAACAATCGTTGTGGGGCAAAACCAGCAACTTTGAACTCGATGCGCGAGTACCGCTGATTGTCGCCGATCCTGTCCACCGAGCCGGCCACGGCAAGGCCACCAATTCACTCGCCGAACTGGTCGATCTTTATCCCACGCTGGCCTCATTGGCCGGAATTGACGGCGATCTCAACAAACGGCTCGAAGGCGATAATCTAACGCCGGTCGTGGCTGCTGCCGTGACGTCAGTGAAGGACGCAGCGTTCACCCAGCATCAACAACCGTTCTACGGGGCTGAGACGAATTGGAAAGCCTGGGGCTATTCGGTCCGCACATCGGCGTGGCGGTACACCGAGTGGCGAGCCATCAATGACGGCAAGATCGTCGGTCAGGAATTGTATGACCACATCAACGATCCTCTTGAATCCAGGAACGTTGCCGCTTCGCATCCCGATGTGGTTGAGTCTCATTCGGCAAGACTCGCAAAGCGGTTTACTTTCGAAACGAGCGGTGAGACGAATCCGAATGATTGAACACCAGGCATGCAGTCTTAGCCGACCAATTCGTCGGACTGCTTGACGAATTCATCACCGTCCCAGTGTTCGTCGCGCAGCAGGCCGGCCTTTTCTCTTGCGGCTGCTTTGCGCGCCTTGGCCTTGGCTTGTCGCTCGACGAGGTCGCTGTGGCTGGTGATGTAGGGTAGCGATTTGCCTTTGAAATCGTCGATCGTTTCGAAGCCATGACGCTGCATGAACGCCAGTAACTGTTCGGACATTTTTTGGACCAACTTGTATCCGTGCAACATCACGCCGGTACAAACTTGCACCGTATCGGCGCCCAATAGAATGAACTCGGCCGCGTCTTCACCGGTTTCGATTCCACCGATACCGGACAACGACCGGCCGGGAAATTCGTCTCGAATCAACGTCGCGATTTCCATGTTCATTCGCAGCGAGATGGGCTTGATCGCCTTGCACGAATACCCGCCGGGTGTGCTGTAGCCTTCGACCGTTGGCATTGGACGCAGCGTGTCCAGATCGACGCCGATGACGCTGCGGATCGTGTTGATGGCCGAGATTCCATCGATGCCCGCCGACAAGCAGGCACGCGAGACATCTTCGATGCTGGTCACATTGGGCGTCATCTTTGCCCACACTGG
>JBAUHR010000540.1:0-3008 GCA_049680385.1 Rubripirellula sp.
GAACGACGTAGGTTCAGGAACGGCAACAACGGTGATGGTTAGTAGCGGCGGAGTTGAGGCACTAAGCACCGATGACGCTTGATAGTTCAGAGGTCTGAATCGAATGCCAAACGCTTCACCGCCGCTAGCGAGAAGCCCGGCGAGCTGATCCTTCACGTCAAGACTGAATGCGACTGATGACTCCGTTCGGTAGCTGGTCGTAAACAACTGCGAACTGTTGATGTCATAATCACTGATCGAGAGCTGGTTGTCGCCTTCGTACATCGAAATTTCGATTTCACGGTCGCCCGAGTCGATTGAGTTGTTCTTGTATATTTCGCCAGCTAATATCGCGCTAGTGATCATCAAGTCCGATCGCCCAACCAATTCAGCCAGGTCGTACTCGGCAATCGCGCGAGTTTGTCGCAAAGTAGCGGTTGAAGGGGCAGATGGTGCGCTGACGTCGGAAATTAACGCACTCGGCGAAGTCGTTCGCGTACCGGTCGGCAACGGTTGAGTAATCGAACCGATCGTTTGCGGTACGAGATCGAGTCGGTTTTCTTGAACCAAACCAGTACGGAATAAAAAATCTGCCCCAGACGACGGACCATTGAACGACGTACCCCGGCTGTACGAATCACCTTGACCGGCCGTCCACATGAAATTCCCAGCGGTTCCCCCGGTCGTAGTATTGACCGCCTCGATTCGGTACTGGAATCCTGGGTTGATTGAGATTTCTTGGTCAAATTCAAAAGTCACGTAGTCAAAGTCTACATAGCCAGCAGTCCCGTCACTCAGTGTGATACTAGAACTTGTCGCCAAAGGTGTTGTCGCCGCACCGGAATATAAACGGACTTCCACATCGCCCATGTTACCGATTTCCGCTCCAGCGTCCGCCAACCGAAGATCGACTCGATTGATCTTCGTTAACGCCGGTACAAACGACTGACGAGGGTAAGGCTGGACGCCGATATTACGATTGCTCGAAGAACTGACCACGTTGGCTTGGTCAAGAGAAAAGAATAACTCAGCTTGGCTCGGGCAAGGATAAACCACCGACAGAATCACGACAGCGAACATTGACCAATAACGCATCGATTGTGCTCCCAAAAAGTGCTTTGAAACGGACCACGGGACTGCCGGTCTAGCCTACGGTTGGCAGTCGCACGTAGCCTTCGCTTCCAATGATACAGGTTGCCAAGATTCATCGGGGGGACGGACGACATTACAGATGCGACATTTTCCCTTTTTTCGCCAAACGGCGGACGTCACGCGAATCGGCCTATTCCGGCTTCCCTTCCGGCTCGCCTAGCAGTTGCACAAACGAGCGGCGGTCAACTCCATCGGGCAGTTGACTTGTGTCTTCGTTTTGCACCCAAAGGTGATCTTCGGCGAACCAAACTCCGTTGTTCTGTGAGTCTCGTACAATCAGCGGCAGATCAGGATTGTGGCGGCCTTGCGGTGTAAAACCACCGATCTTGGAATCGTATAGCCGAACCGACGACTCATTTCCGTTTGATACGATCAAGTCGTCGTGCCCGTCACGATTCAGGTCCACAAATCGCACGCCGTTGTCCAGCCCAAGATCGTCGACGATGGCAACGGGCATCGATGGTTTGGTCTCTAACCAAACGCCCGATTCGCCGAGTTGCATGATTCGCTTTGTCGTTGGATTCGCGACAATGATTTCCGACAATCCATCTCCATCCAAGTCGCGGAGACGTACACCTTGGTCGATGCCGATCGAAGAAGTGCGTACGTCTGACAGTTCGCTTGGCAATGTGACTCGTTCGAATTCATCGCCAACAAAATGATAGATCGCTTGCTCGCGCTCGTTACTGACCAACATGGACACCGTCGCTCGATTGGACAATCGACCAAGCTTGGCGCCTAAATCGACTGGATTCTTGGGATTGCCGTTATCCACAAACTGCAAGCCACGATTATCGCCGGTGAATTCGATGTCTCGCCATTGATTCGTTTCCGGTTGCCAGACTCGGGCAAGCTGAAGTTGCTCGTTTCCGATCATCACATCCAGAAACCCGTCCTGGTTCAAATCCAAGATTCGGACACCGTTGTCATCACCGGCGGCCGATCGGATTGGATGCCCCAGCAGTAGGTTCTCGTTGATCCGCTGCATGCACTCTTTGAACGTCAAGAACTTTACGCGTTTGCCGTACTCGGCGTTGACTCGGTCGATAGCCGTCACCATTTGCTCGGGGCGGAGCCAGTTGTGCGGATGAAAGACGATGTTGGCGATGCCCTTTTTGATGACAGTGGCATCGATTGCAGCCACCAGGTCATCGACGGTCCTGGGGTTGTACGGTTGCTGGATATTCTGGCCATGCCAATCGTCGGGAACCGTGCACGGAAACTCCCAGCATGTCTTTCCGACCACGTAGGGATAGGGATAGTTGTCAACCTTGTTCACAAACGATTCAAACGGCAGGTAGCGGCGAAATCTTTCTTGGCCGTCTTCGTCTAGCGTGATCGATTTTGGTAACGTCGGATCGGACGGCGTGAAGAGACATTCGACAGAGCTACTCGCTTGCAGAAAGTTGCCCTTGTCTGTGGTCGTGTTAACAATTTCGGCGAACGCTCGCGGGCTTGGTGTGTTCTTTGAATCCATGCACGGGAATCGAAAGGCAACAGGATGGTTGCCAGGTATCGCAAACACAACATCAACGCACCGATCGTACGTCGACTTGGCTTTCGCGAAATCGTTCTCCTGCAAACATGGGCACGGGTGGTCGATCGTGTGAGTTTCGAGCGATAGTCCTTCGGCAAGCCAGGACTGCAACTGAGGATCGGTCGGGTCGACTTCGCAGGTCATGATGCTGACCGCGGCGCGTCCATCCATCGCTTTTAAGCGATCGAGAATTGGCCGCAAGTAGACTTCGTACGTAACCGTTCACGGGCCGGTGTGATGAATTAGGCTGCGGCTGTTTTCAGATCGTTGGTGTCAGGCAGGAGCGATGGTGCGGGACGGCTGGTGAATTGGGCACGCATTGATTCGACCAGGTACTCGT
>JBAUHR010000541.1:0-3327 GCA_049680385.1 Rubripirellula sp.
GAATCATGAGCGTGATGCAAACTTGCAAGCAACGATTAGCGGATCCTTTCGACTTCATCCGCCGTCAACTGACCACGACGAGGCCGCTAGCCCTGCCACTACCCATCACGGCACGGTAAACAAGTACAATTGAACTTCGTCTGGGTTATAGAACAAAAAGACGGTTATACCTGTGGTGGTTGCATTGTTTTGCACTCCATCGGCGTCATGCGTAAAGTAGTCCAATTGCAATTCAAGGTCGGCTCCTTCGGCGTCGCTGGCAACGGTGGTCGCCTGCAATACTTGGACACAATCGAGACTCGCGCGACATGCCTGTCCAGCGGGATTCGGTTCGCCTTCGCCGATCAACTCACCTTCGGCAACCGTGTTTTGCAAACTCAAAGATTCGCTCACGATAGACGCCTGAGATCCCGCAGACACGGCCAAGCTGGCGACTCGCGTTCGCGCATCGAGCGCGGACACGTCCGCGCCTGGGCCTCGCAAGTCGTTCAGAATCGCCAAGCCAGCGTCGTCCAACGTCTCGAAAGCGAGCAATCCATCTGACCTCGCGCTACGAAGTTGGTTGCCGTCTAAGTCAAGTGCATCAAAAAGCTCTTCGACGTACTGACGCATCTGGTCTGCTGTTCTAGTAGCTCGCGGACCTCGCAAGTTTTCCAACGTCTCATTAGAGGCTTCGTCCAGAGTTTCGAACACAAGTAGCCCATCAGAGCGTGCCCCAACTTGCCCATTGCCATCGATATCCAAAGCCGCAAGCTCGGGCAACCCGATCTGGTCTTGTCGTTCCAACCTAAGCCCGTATCGATTGGCGTTACCTGATGTAACCAATCGGTAGGTTCCCGCGCCGTAACCGGCTAGGGAGATTCGATTTCCGTTGGTGAGCCCGCGCGAGAGGACTTCGCCGTCGATGGTTTCCAATTGCAAGTTGATCGGTTGCCCGGTGGCGTTACTGGTCACGACGATCGAGTGCTGCACTTCACCCAGACCATCAAGCGTGAATTGGAACACGTCGGTGTCGCCGGCCGCGCCGCTGAGTGTTAGGTTTTCAAGCGTTTCACTTTCCCGCAGAATCGCGATCGGACCTTCCAGAACATCGGGTACAAAAATGCTGCTAAGCGGCGCGACGATCGGAACTCTTGTGTTATCCGCGGACGGATTGCCCATGATCACGTCGGACTCAAAGTGCAAATGGTCGTCTTCTCCTTCGCCATCGACCAGCGATGCGCCGGGCAACACGAAGTCGTTTGCTCGCGAATAGTCAACTTCGTATCCGATGTCTTCCAACGCTCCGACTGTCATCCGGCTGAGCGGGTTGAATGTGCCTGTCAAAACGCCGGTGTTCAGTTCGTCACCGAACGTGGTTTCACGCCAGTGGGCGCCGATTGTCCCTGGTCCGCCTTCGTTGGCAACGGGAACGTTCGTGTCGAGCCCAGAGAGCGTTTGGAATTCGCGAACTGCGTTGGTTCCTACGTAGACCGGATCGTTGGGGTCGTCGATATTGACCAGATTGAAGTGCCCCCACAATGTTCCCAGGCCGAACGCATGCCCCATTTCGTGCAAGACGACTGGCAAAAGTTGGCCATTGTCTTCGAGTCTTTGCAGGTCGTTCGAATCGAATCGCATGATGCCGGTGATCGGCAACGCAGTACCTCGACGAAACGATGTTGGGCCAGCCTCGGCGAGCCTTCCAAATGCACCGCCAAGATCAGCGATCTCAGCATTGATTCGGATGTCATCGACGAGTGTTCCATCGGGTGCGATCGCATCAGGCAAGTCGCCGGTGATGACTTCGGCCCAACGATCGGCAGCCTGTTGGAAAGTGGCACGCTGAGATTCAGAGAAGCTCTCGTTGCCAAAATCAACATCGATTGAGTACCCGGATTCTCGGTACGGAGCGTTGATTTCAAGCGTGTAGTCGGCGGTTTCGCTGCCGCTGACGTGCACGGTGTAGTCGCCTGCTGGTAAGCCAGCTAAGGAAATTCGTTCGACGTTGTTCGACGTATCAGAAGTGGCGACTTCGGCACCGGAACCATCCAGCAGCGTCAGTGCGATGTTCGATTGTGAATGTTGGAATCGTGTTTCAACATAGCTATCGTTTCGCCCGGCCGCCAAAATTGTAAAGTCAAAATAGTCTTCGTCGATCCCGTTGGTTTCCGTGAGGTGCAAGTTCAAGAAAGAGTCAAAGAAGTTCCCTTCAAGGACACGCAAGTCGGTCGCCGTTGCTAAGCCATCATTCGGTTCAAGGTAGTCGCTAAAAACGAGTTGGGGCACGACAATATCTAGATCGTATGCCAACGGCGAATCAGCCGTGATCGTCGCCGTATAGGTGCCAGACTCAAAGCCATCCAAAATGACCGATAGAAATCCATCGTCCGATGTCGTTTCGGGAAAAATTACAGTTCCATCCTCTGCGACAACCGAAAGTGTAAGTTCACCATTACCACCACCGAAGTCAGACCGGTTCACAGATACTACTGAGCTCGAGTTGCCGTATTGGTACAGCTCAAAATCAAAATAATCGACATCGCCAGCGTCGTGAATGGTCAAGTCATCGTAGTTCTGTTCCAACAGAAGCTTTGCGGTCGCTGGGGTGTCATTGGGTTCAAAGGCGTCAGGATAAAGTTGCGAAGCGTCGCCGGTCGGTGGGTATAACTGCAGAGCGTAATCGGCGACCGCACCTTCATAGCCAAACACGCGAACGAAGTAGTCACCAGCCGGAAGCCCTTCGAGCGACACCTCTTCGTCATCCGAGATCGAGTTTGAAACGCTGATGACGTTTCGGTCGCCATCGAGCAATTCCAAGTCCAAATCACCGTCGGCTTGTTCGAACTGGATACTTACTCCGTCACCGCCAGCGCCTGGGCTGAGCGTCGTGAACGAAAAGAAATCCACATCCGAGTCACTGTGAATGCTCAGATCTGTGACAAATTTGAATTCGTCGGAAGCGCCCAACGACGTCGCACTTTCAAAACTATTGTTCGACTCCAACGAATCCGCCCCAAACGTACTCGACGATTCGGGAAGCTCCATGCCAAGAGAATAGGTGCCGACGCTGCCAGCGTAGCCATAAACTTCCAACACGTAGTCGCCCGCCTGCAACCCCGACAAACTTATCAGCTCCGTTTCCGTCGTCGTTGTGCTTCGTGCGACATCAACGCCATTGGAATCAAACAAGGCAATGTCCAAGTCACCCGCCGATTGCCCGTAACCGTTCACGGGCCGGTGTGATGAATTAGGCTGCGGCTGTTTTCAGATCGTTGGTGTCAGGCAGGAGCGATGGTGCGGGACGGCTGGTGAATTGGGCACGCATTGATTCGACCAGGTACTCGT
>JBAUHR010000542.1:0-1582 GCA_049680385.1 Rubripirellula sp.
ACACCGATGTCTCGCTGGTTGAATCATTCAATCGTCGGGGGTCGTGGCCTGATCAGCCCACCGCTACTAACTTTGTCGCAAGACATCGTTTGAAATGACCAAGAAAAACACATTCCTAAAAAGATGCCCGCAGAAACATGTGAATTACCAATGATACCAACAGTTGTGCGAACAAACGGAATTGCGGTCCCCGCCTGCTAGAATGTCGGGATGCTCAGACGTTCTTCACCACCTTCGACGTTCGATACGAAACTCCCTATGAACTCAATCGAAAAGTTTCTCGCCGCCAAGACTTACGCCGTCGCCGGTGCATCGGCTCGCACCCACAAGTACGGATACAAAGTCTTCAAAGCCTTGCTGGCCGCCGACCGCGAAACCTATCCGCTCAACCCAGTCACCGAAGAGATTGACGGGCACAAGGCGTACCCGAAGATCGCTGACCTTCCCGTCGTTCCTGAATCGCTGTCAATCATCACGCCACCCGAGGTCACTCGCCAAGTCGTCGCCGACGCGATTGCGGCTGGAGTGAAACACATTTGGATGCAACCCGGAGCCGAAGACGAACAGGCTAGCGAATTTGCACGCGAGGCCGGCATCAATGTCATCGACGACGGCAGCTGCGTGCTCGTGCTGTTGGCTCTGAGCTAGGCAAGCGAACGAATCACTTTCGCCGGATTGCCCGCGACGACGACATCAGTCGGCACATCCTTGGTGACTACGCTGCCGGCACCGATCACGCTGCGATCTCCGATCGTCACGCCGGGGCAGATGACCGACTTGCCGCCGATCTACACATCGTCTCCGATCGTGACGGGCTTACCGAACTTCTGTGTGCGGCGTAAATCAGCGTTCATGGTGAGTCTGGCTAAGCCAGTTTGGCACCGTTGGGAATTGTGTTGTCGGGCACCGCCAAGATGACTGATCCGTCGTCGCGATAAAATCCCACGATCAGGAACTCGGACATCATCGGGCCGATCTGTTTGGGCGGAAAGTTCACCACGCCGATCACTTGCCGGCCAACGAGTTCCGCTTTGCTGTAGTTCACCGTGACATGAGCACTCGTTCGCTTGATACCAATCTCGGGACCAAAGTCGACCGTGATTTTATACGCCGGCTTTCGAGCCTCCGGGAAATCGTCCACTGACGTGATCGTGCCCGCTCGCATGTCCACGCTTTGAAACTCTTGCCAAGTGATGATGCCTGACTCGTTCACTCAGCGTGCTCCATCAAGGTGTCGATGACTTCTTCGACGCGACGCTCACGTGTCTCAACCATCTTCGCGTTGCCGACTCGGTAGCAGAAGCTGCGACGCTTGCCGGCCGTCCAACTGTCCCAAACTTCGCGAGCGGCATCGTTGGCCTCTAGCGCGTATTGCAGTTCTGTCGGTACCGTGATCGCGTCCTGGTCAGCTACCTCGAAAGCGATTGGCACCGTGTCGCCCACCGTCACACCGATCAACTTTTGAAGCTTCTTTGACACCATCAACAGCCACTTGCCACGCGTGGGTAGCAACGCGGCTTCGATGCGAATGCCAGCGATCTCACCGTCGATCCGCAAACGCTTTGACTTTCCAAACGTCAAT
>JBAUHR010000543.1:0-2352 GCA_049680385.1 Rubripirellula sp.
AGTTCATCGATGCGACGGACAATGCGGTCAACAGGGCGGTCGAACTTGTCAAGAACCTGATGGGTGTTTCGAGGCAGTCACAGTTAACTATGCGACCGCAAAACGTGAACCAAGTGGTTCGACAAGTTAACGCATTGCTGAAGCGTTCGATTGATGTGCAGTACGAACTTGAACTTGATCTAGATCAAAATGTCCATGATTGCATGATCGACGAGAATCAGGTTGTGCAAGTCCTTTTAAACATCTGCCTGAACTCTCGTGACGCGATGGCGCCCGGCGGTGGCACCATTAGCATTTCAACGGCGAACGTTTCAGCCGAGGAACTTAGCGAGTCGCCGTTATCTCTGCGTTCGGCGCCAGACGACAGCGGCTTCGGTTACGTCAGGATTCGCGTTCGTGATAGTGGGCATGGCATCCCAGCATCGATTCACGCTGAAATTTTCGAACCGTTCTATACGACCAAACCGCCTGGTCAAGGAACCGGCCTTGGCTTGGCCACGTCGAAAGGGATCATTGAACAGCACGGCGGTGACATCCTGTTGCAATCACAGGAACACGAAGGCGCGTGCTTTGATGTTTTCTTGCCTGCGATTCCTTCAACTTCAAACGCTCCACCAAAACTGACACATTCCAACCAAGTAGCCAAATGAGTAGTCAAACGACCGACACGTCTATCCGCATCGGAGACGTCGAATTCCCTACCTCACGTCCTCATGGCTTCGGCTTGGTCCTTGACCGACCAATCGGTGATATGTCGGAAGCGGTAGCGAACGACTATCTGCACGAAATATTGCTGACCGACGCGAACCGCGAGTCGTTGTTCGCATTGATCGAAACCGAAGGCTTGGTCGTTTGTCGCAATGTTCACAGCGCCGCGTCGACTTATCGAAAGGTCCGTGGCAAGTCGAGCATCTTGAAACTTAGTCAAGCCGAGTATTACCACCACGATGGATGCAGTTCACCGACGAAGCCGCGGGTGGTTGAGATCCGTTGCCCGCACCAAGCCATCACACGTAACATCGCCACTGCGATCGCGCCGCTGCCTGCCGTGATCCGCGCGATGGTCATGACGCTGCCCGATGCACTGGTCACCGATGATCTTGTCGAACCGCGCGAACGGTTCGCATCGGCCACGACCGACTATCCCGCCGTTGAAACCTGGGACGCTATTCAAGGTAAGGTCACCCGACTGGCACGCCGCGAACTGGATGCCGAAGGTTGCCGACATTACTTTCGCCAGGTCGATTTGATGGCCGGTGCTTATGACCTGCCCTGGGAAATGGGCGAGAGCCGGTTGATGTTGAACTCGCACGCCGACCTAACGCGAACGATGCAGCACCGCCGTGCCTACCAGAAACCGCGACTCGAAAGTGAGCAAAATGGCAGCCTAGTCAAACGTTGGCCTGCCGAGGAAGTCGGTCAATGCGAGGCCTGCTCGTCGTAGCACGGCTCATTCAAATCGCGAATCGGTCAACGATCACCCCGCAGCGAAACCAACTTGCCTCTCGCTTGCCTAATCCTGTTTCGCTGCTGCGGCGACCGCGTCCGCGATTCGCGGTGCGATCGAACGATCCAACGGATCGGGCAGCACTCGCTCGGCTGACAAATCGGTGGTGGCATCGGCCAATGCGTGCGCCGCGGCGATTTTCATTTCTTCGGTGATCGAACTTGCACATGCATTCAGCGCCCCACGGAATATTCCTGGGAACGCAAGCACATTGTTGATCTGGTTCGGAAAGTCGCTGCGACCTGTCCCAACGACTGCGGCTCCCCCACGTCGCGCTTCATCGGGCATGATCTCGGGTACCGGGTTGGCCATCGCTAAGACAATCGAGTCTTTCGCCATCATGGAAACGTCCGCCGCCGAAATGATGTTTCCCTTGCTGACGCCGATAAAGACGTCGGCGCCGACCAATATTTCCTGCAACGATCCACTGCGGTTCGTTCGGTTCGTGTACTTCAACAGTTCGCGTTTGTAGTCCACCAAATCTTTGCGTCCACCGTGAATCGCTCCCTTGGTGTCGCAGACGATCACGTCTTCCACCGGGATACAGACATTGGGACTGTGACCGACGCACCTAAGCAGCCGAGCGATCGCGGTGCCGGCCGCACCAGCACCGTTGATCACGACTTTCATTTGCGTAATGTCGCGGCCCAAAATTTTGGCTGCGTTTAGTAGAGCTGCCAATAACACGATCGCCGTGCCGTGCTGGTCATCGTGAAAGACGGGAATGCCGATGTCCTGCAATTGCTGTTCAATGGCAAAGCACCTTGGTGCCGAAATGTCTTCCAGATTGATGCCGCCAAATACCGGCGTGATTCGCCGAACGGTGGCCACGATCTCGTCAACGT
>JBAUHR010000544.1:0-7422 GCA_049680385.1 Rubripirellula sp.
GTCGGACGCCGTCGCGGCCGGAGAGGGTTTTGCACACGCCCCTACCCGGCCACTACTGCGCCCGGCCTCCTCAAAGGCAAGTTTAGTGATGTGTATTCACGGGCCGAGCCTCACTCACCAGCCAACAACGCATCACGCAACTGCGACTCGCCGCCGACGATGGGCAACGTGATCGAGGTTGCGTACAGATCGACGGTCAGCTTGGTGCCTGGCGTTGGATGAAGTGTGAAGTCGCGATCGCTGGAGAAAATCATCAGTCCGATTTGCTGGCCCTTCGCGATGATTTGGTCGTCGGGTTGAAGGTCAAAGCTGAGTTCATAGAACTGACCTGGAACGAGCGGCTCGCTATCGGTTAACGATCGATGGTTCTGTGGATCGGCCCAACCTCGCGTGATGATGTTGTCCGTGATCCGCGTTTTCTTGCCATCGGTCCATGGCAACGAGACCAACCAAACGGATAGGTTGGCAGCCGGTTTGCTGCTGGCCACTTTGATGGAAATGCGCGACGTCCCTGAGACGTGAATGGGTTTCGTCAGCGGATTCGACACGTAGATCAACCGGTGTTCAGTCCATGGCGCGCGAGCCAAGGCTTCGCCGTCGAACGAGAAATTGTCGACCAGCGTTTCGGTTCCCTGCGTCTTGCTTGGCGCCAGTGACAAGTTTCCCTGTTCGGGCGCGCCCGCGCTCAAGTACAGCGTGACGGGCGAGGCGGCCGGGTTTGGATACTCATCATACGGCGTGGGTTTATCCTGGTCGTCCTGTTCACGAACGATCCAAGCACGCGGGTCTTTTTCGACATCGTTTTCAATACCGTGCAAGTAACGTGTGAACCAACGATTCATCATCTTCATCGGTGGCGGTCCGCCGTGGCCGCCTTGATGAAAGAACGCTTGGCACGGAACACCCTTCGCCTTCAGTGCTTCGTAGATGCGAACGCTGTGTTCGGGAACGACGTTCCAATCGTTGAACGCATGAGCCATCAGCACGGCGGCTTTCAAAGGTTGCAGGTCGTTCAAGTAATCGCGACCAGCCCAAAAATCGTTGTAGTCACCGGTCACGCGGTCCATGCCGTTGGCCATCTCTTTGTCACGGACTTCGCAATCACAGTACTCGCGACGGTCGTCGTTGCCGCTGTGGATGAAGTCGTACAAATAGTCGATGTCTTCGCCCAAGAATCCGCCCGGGTGCCGGACCAGGCCGTTGGATCGATAGTAGTGGTAGTACGACGTGTTGGGAGCAATCGGAATGATCGCTTCCAATCCCTCGACGCCCGTGGTTGCTGCGGCTAGCGGAATCGTTCCGTTGTACGAAGTCCCTGTCATGCCGACCTTGCCAGTACACCAGTTGGCCACGACTGGATCATCACCATCAGGCGTCGTGAACCCTTTCCCGCGACCACACAACCAATTCACGACCGCTTTGGGTGCGAGCGATTCGTTGTCACCGCCGACCGTTGGGCATCCCTGCGACAGTCCCGTACCGGGTGACGAAGAATGGACCACGATGTAACCGCGCGAGATCCAATCTTTGGCGTGCGATTTCGAAATGATCGGTCGAGTCCCTTTCAACTCGACATCCGCAAAATGCTCACGCTCCGGTGGCTCGGCACCGACTTCTTGCCGCGGATCCCAAAAGTACTGCTGTCCCTTGTCGCCGGTCCCTGCAAAGTACGGACTCGACACGTAAACGACCGGCAACTTCACCCCTTCGCTCTCGGTTTGCCGAGGACGCGTGACGCTCACATGCATACGGTCGTTCTTTTCATCGCCGTCCGAATCAAACTCCGTTTCGACCCACAAATCATGCCGGATCCAGTAGTCAGAGTCCTCAAACGCTTTCACCACCTGCGCCTCACCGTCTTTGAAAACGGGCACCGCAGGCTCGTCGCCATTGGCGGCCACAGCACCGATCGCAAGGCAGGCGACACAAAGATTTGAACGGCCAAAAAGAAAACGCAGCATGGTGAATCTCTTGCAATGAACAACGAATAAAAAATCAAATCTACTTTGCTAGACTACTTTGCTGGAACGATCGCGTGGGCAGTGCGGTCGCCAACGACGAAGTGCCCGAGCGGGTTCTCGACCGCGTCCGTGATCATCCAAACCGCTCCGGGACGTGTCTTGTACGGTTTCCGCCATCCGGCTTCCAAGGTGCCATACGGCTTTGGGTTGCCCGCCCGGTCCATCCAATAGACCTTCACAGGCTGGCCATGTTTGTTGGTGAACACCAAATCGAACGGGTTGCCGTCTGGATTCGACGCTGGCGCCGCTGAATCTGCCGCCGCATGCCATTTCAGTTCCGGCAGCGCCTCGACGCTTGCGGCCACATACTTCGCGAACTGTTCCGGCGCACGCGACTGCAGTGCCGTGATCGTTTCCGCGTGCTTGGGGTCCGTCGCCAGATTCGTCCATTCATACGGATCCGTTTCGATGTCATACAGTTCGTTTTCGCCGTTGGCGTATTCGATGTAACGATACCGATCGTCGCTAAGGCCAAAGTTGCCCGGCCGATCCAAATGAGTGATCGAAACGTGCGGCCAATCATGATCGGGTTGCTGCAGCAGCGGCAACAGACTGGGACCGTCGTTGGTTTCTTTGTCCGGCAAACCGGCAAGCTGGGTCAGCGTTGGAAATAGACTCAGCAGATTCACTGGTTGGTCGCACTGCGTGCCAGCCTGCGTGCCCGGCGGCAAACCCGGGGCGCCGGATGGGACGCGGACGATCAACGGCACTCGCGTGCAGACTCGCCACGCGGTGTACTTTTGCCAGTGCTGTTTTTCACCAAGATGCCACCCATGGTCACTCCACAAAACCACCACCGTGTTGTCACGATTGGGGCCGTCGTCGAGAGCCTGGATGACGCGTCCGACCATGGCGTCGGCAAAGGCGATCGAGGCGAGGTAGCCCTGAATGCCTTTCTTCCACTGACCCTGCTGGCGAATGTGGGGGAAGTAACGATTCGGGCCTCGCTTTTTTCCGGACGCGGGTAGGTCGTCGAGATCGTCTGCTTTGTAGCCGGGCGGTAACTGAATCTCGTCGAGCGGAAACTGATCAAAGTACTTCTGCGGCACAAACCACGGCTCATGCGGCCGATAGATTCCGCAGGCCAAAAAGAACGGCTTGTCGTGCTGCTTACCCAGTTGCTCGCCGATCCACTTCGACACCAACCAGTCGCCGCCGAATTCTTCATCGGTCGCGTCGAGCCCCGCCCAGTCCGTTTCGTTGTATTGCCATGGTCCGCCGACCGGAAGATTGACGGGACGATTCTTCGGGTACATCGTGCGAGGAAACGGGTCCTCGGTTTCTTTGGGCGGATAATAATGGTCCCACGACGCCGCATCGATGAAGTAGTGCAAGATCTTTCCCGAACCCGCGGACCAGTATCCGTGGCGCGAAAAGTACTTCGGCATCAGTTCAGCATCCGGCATCAACTCGCGCATCTTTTGGCGGTTGTCGTACAACCCCGATTTGTGCGGCGAGATCCCGGTCATGATCGCGCTGCGAGACGGATTGCAAGCCGGAGCCGCGCAGTGAGCATTGGTGAACAGCATACCGCTGGCGGCCAGCCGGTCGATGTTCGGAGTCTTCGCTTGCGGATGCCCACCCAAACACCCCACCCAATCGTTCAAGTCATCGACCGAGATGAACAGGACGTTGGGTTTGTCAGCCAAAGCCGTCGTCGCCAATCCCAACACGATGGCGGCGACAGCGGTTGCGATGAATTTGCTCAATTGGGTTCTTCCAAAGTCAGAGAAGCCACTGTTTTACTGCGCCGGCTCATCACCGTGTAACCACTTGGACGACACCGAGTGGCAAGGCAACGAAATAGCACAAATGGAAACGCGGAAATCGGACGCGTGGAGTATCATCGCTCCTTTTGCAGCAAACCGCGAAAGACATTCTATGCGTTCGAATCGTGCCCCATCGTCCCTTCGGAAGCGAAAACGAAAAACGTTCCGTTTCGAGTCACTTGAACAACGGATGATGTTGGCAGCCGACGGAATCGCGGACACGATCCTGACCAACGGAGCGATCTATTCGGTCGACCCGGCGCAGCCCTGGGAAACGACGCCGTTTGAAGCGATCGCAATCGACGACGACGTGATCTTGGCGATCGGCACCAACGCAGAAGTGTTGGCACTGAAAGCCGCTTATACCCGGGTACTTGATCTGGAAGGCCGCATGGTGCTGCCCGGTTTCCACGACGTGCATACTCACATCTTGGAAGCGTTCTCGTCCGTCAACACGGTTCCCCTTGATGGCGAGACACCGCTTCGCGATTTGATTCCTGCGTTGCAAGGCCAGCAACCGCATCCGGCGACCGGCTGGGTTCTGGGCGGCGGACAAACGATCGACCAGTTTTTCGAATTGACGGAAAACCCGAAAGATATTCTGGACGAAGCGATCCCGACCTTTCCAGCCGCGATGCTAGAAGCCACTTCGCATTCGATCTGGGTGAACTCGGCGGCACTGACCGCAGCCGGTATCACTGACGCTACACCCGATCCACCGGGCGGAGTGATTGAGCGTGATCCGGTCACGGGCGAAGCGACGGGGTTGCTGGTCGACAGCGCGGTTGATTTGATCTTTGACATCGCGTTGGCCCAGAACGACCAACTGGATCAATTGAATTACGAAGGACTGCTCGAAGGACTTGCGACGTTCAATCAGTTCGGCGTGACCTCGGTCGGTGACGCTCGGCTGTACAAAGATCGCGGCCAGCTTGACGTTTGGAATCGAACGGCGACCGAGGATACACTTAGCGTCCGCGCAAACCTGGGATTGTGGGCCTCACCGTATGCGAACGACACCGATCAGATCGCCAGTTTGAAGTCGTTGTTCAGCAACGATCCGAACAGTCTGTTGAAGCTAAGCGAAGTGAAACTTTACAGCGACGGAATCACCGAGAACGGTACGGCCGCGTTCATCGATCCCTATGTGACCCAGGGTTATGCCGGGCCAAACGGTTTGAAGTATTTTGAAACCGAGCGGTTACAACAATACATCACTGAACTGGAACAAGTCGGGTTCACATTCAACATCCACACCATCGGTGACAAGGGTGTGCGTGACGCGCTGACAGCGATTGAACAAGCGGGCGTCACGAATTCAACTTTGACCGATCGTCGTCACCGTCTTACGCATGTCGAGAACGTTCACCCCGACGACATTGCGAGGTTCGCAGCACTCGGCGTGATCGCCGACTTCCAAGTTGGCGGTGAAATCCTGAATGCCGAAAACCGCGAGTTCTTGCGAGAACAGATTGGCGATCGAGCCGACAGTGTGCTGCCCGTCCGCAGCATCTTCGACACCGGCGCAACCGTCGTTTTCAGCAGCGACTATGACGTCAACAGTGCCAGCCCTTTTGTGGGGATCGAGAAATCGTTGACGCGAACCGATGGGCAACAGTTGCCGGCGCTTAAAGATGCGATCGAGGCTTACACGATCAACGCGGCCTATGCGATGCGACAAGACACTTTGGTTGGATCACTGACGGCTGGCAAATTGGCCGACCTCGTTGTCTTGGACCAGAACCTGTTTACGATTCCGCAAAACGAAATCAACACGACAAGTGCGGTACTGACTTTGCTCGGCGGCGAACCGGTTCACGGCGAGACCGTTGGCATCACGTTTTCGAATACTTTCGTCAACGAAGGCAACTGGGGCACTGGCACTTTGACACGATCAGGGAGCACCGGCGACTTGGTTGTCACGCTAACCAGTTCTGACACCAGCGAACTGACCGTGCCCGGCACCGTGACGATTCGCAGCGGACAAACTTCGGCGAGATTTAGATTTACAGGGGTGACCGACGAGTCAGTCGATGGAAACCAAACGGTACAAGTCCGCGTTTCGGCAGCAAACCAAATCGCCGGCGTCGCGTCGATCGAAGTGGTCGACCAAGATTTGGCCGTCAACCACATTGTAGTCGCGTCCGGCACGGGCTCGGTTGTTTCGTTCCAGGGCAACCAGATCGTTGTCGTCCGCGACGGCAGCGAAATGTATCGCAAGGCCGTTGAGAGCTTGACCAGCGTGACGATTCTGGGCGGTCCGGCGGACGATACTGTCACGATCAACGCCACGGGACTGGTCACACCAAGCGGCGGCATCAGCATCGCGGGCGATTTCGGAACGAATCGGCTGGCTGTCACTGGCGCGGACGCATCGCTGGATCTGACGGACCCGCTGGTTCGCGTGGAAAATTTTGGCGTCATCGATTTATCCAGCACGGATGCGACTACCGTTGTATTGGATGCTGCGGCCGTCACCCGACTTGCGCCCGCCACCGCAACGGCTGCCCTGGTCTTGGACGGGCTGGACAACGTCGTGTTCAAAGATGCCGGCGACTGGCGAATGTCAGCCCCGGTGCAGCGCGACGGTAACTTCATGCTGGTCGCTTCACACAGCGGAAACGGTGGCCAAAGGATCGAAGCTCAGGTGGCTCATCCGTGGCGAAACATCATTCGCACAGGCGATGTCAACAACGACGGCGAAGTGACCGCCAGTGACGCGTTGCGAATCATCAACGAACTCGGCCGCCGTCAATTCTCAGACGCCGAAACGCAAAATTTAGCGAAAGCCAGCGACACGACACCTTGGCCAGGCGTCTACTTTGACCACAACGCCGACGACCGAGTGACGGCGCTAGACGCTCTGCGCGTGATCAACGAACTGGCCCGTCTGCGGATCGTCGTTTCCGAGGGCGAAGATTCGGCGGCGACTGATTCGGCAATCGATCAGTTGCTTTCGGATGAAGAGGACGAAGAGTACGATCGATGGTTGCAGGCGTTCGCTGAGATTACAACGATTCAGGACTGATACAGAACGAATGGAAACGCCATCTCGCTCCGCCCCTGACAATCAACAGGAGTATCACCGACGTATTTGCCGGGCGGTCGACTTTATCAATGCGCATCTGTCGGACAACCCGACGGTGGCCGAAGTTGCTGGTGCGGCACCATTTTCAAGCTTCCATTTCCAACGACTGTTCCGCGCGATGATGGGCGAATCGGTCGGCCAGTGCATGCGGCGGTTGCGGTTGGAAGCCGGAGCCACTCGGCTTCGCTTTCGCCCTCAGGAAGACGTTACCGACATCGCACTCGATCTAGGCTTTTCGACGCCGCAAAACTTTGCGAAGGCATTCAAGAAACACTTTGCAGTTTCGCCAACTCAGTATCGTTTGCAACCAGCCAAGGAAGAGGACAAGAATCGAAAGTTGTCCGCATCCGAGTCGCCAAACGAATCCATGTCGCTGACAGACAACGTGACGGTCCAGAAGACTCTGGCCCGCCGTGTCGTCTACCATCGTCATTTCGGATCTTATCAAGACATGGGTGTCCAACAGGCGTTTGACGAACTGGTCCGATGGGCGAAACAACGTGACCTGGACGTTTTTGAAAACTACCTGGGTATCCCTTGGGAC
>JBAUHR010000545.1:0-9198 GCA_049680385.1 Rubripirellula sp.
CATTTGCGGCCACCCGAAACAGCCAAGCGGTTCGAGTTGCTGCGGCAACGGCTCCACCATGCTGGATCAACGCGACGAATACTGCTTGCAAACAATCATCAACATCCGAGGGGTCTGGCAAACGTCCTCTCAAAAATCGGCGCAGACCTAGTGACGATTGCTCGAACAGATCGCGCAACTGGTCCTGCGTTAGACCACAACCCGATTCATCGGCAGGCAGGTGCGTGCGCGAAGCCGCCACAGAATTTTTGTTCTGAGATGGCGGGTCGGTGCTATCGGCGGGAGATTTTTTGGCGGGCAATTCGCTCATCACTGAGTCGTTACGGTTAATTGATGCGCAACCAGCTAGGATTATTTCACATTGCGTCTCATTTTTTTGGAGAGAGCCCCGTTTGGAAACAGAAAGGCGGGTTGAAGCCCGACCGAAGTTACGGTCTTCTCTCAAAAAACCACTACCATTGTGACTGATTGGCGTGCCGTCTGTGGGAAAATGCCCCTACCTCGGCCGACCTTTCCCTTCACTTAGTTACCGCTCATTCCTCACCTGGATCGCTGCCTGATGGCCGATAACGAAAAGAACATTTGGATCGGATTCGACTTGGGCGGCACGAAAATGCTGGCGATCGCCTACGACGGCCAGTGGAAGGAACTCGGCCGCCGTCGCCGAAAGACTCGCGGCCGAGATGCATCCGACAGCGGCGCCCAGCGAATCGTGTCGACGATCACGCAACTTCTTGATGAAAACAAACTCGACAAAGCCAACTTGGCGGGCATCGGAATCGGCTGTCCTGGGCCGATCGATCTAAAAAAAGGCTCGATCCTGACCACACCGAACCTGGGCTGGGATGACGTCGAGATTGGCAGTTTGCTGAAGAAAGAATTCGGCTGCCCTGTGGTTGTCCTAAACGATGTTGACGCGGGCGTTTTTGGCGAATACCAGTTCGGTTCTGGCAAAGGCTCTCGCTGTGCCGTTGGCATTTTCCCGGGCACGGGTGTCGGCGGTGGCTGTGTCTACGAAGGCAAAATCTTGCAAGGTGCCGGGATTAGCTGCATGGAGATCGGCCACACGCGGATCAGCAGCAGCAATCGCGCCAGCGGCATTTCGATGTCAGGTACGGTCGAATCGGAATCAAGCCGTCTAACCATCGCAGCCGAGGCCGCCAAAGCAGCGTTCCGCGGCGACGCTCCCTATTTGGCAAAGAAAACGGGAACCGACTTGACCGAAATCCGCAGCGGTGCGCTCGCCGACGCAATCGAGAACGGCGACAAGTCGATCAAGAAACTAGTCGAAGGAGCCGCTGAAACGATCGGCCTAGCAGTCGTCAACATCGTCCACATCCTGGCGCCGGACAAAATCATCTTGGGCGGCGGACTGGTCGAGGCCATGGAAAGCTTGATCGTGGACACGGTCAAGAAAACCGCCAAAGCAAACGTGATGAGCGTTTACAAAGATCGTTTTGACGTCGTCGCAGCCAAATTGGGCGATGATGCGGGCGTGCTAGGCGCGGCGGCATGGGCCAAAGAACAAATCCAGACGGACAAACCGTCGTAGAGTCCACCGAAGATCTTGATGGATTTCGCCACGAGATCTTCCCGAAATTTGAGCGGCGAGATTCTTACTGGGCACTCGATCGAGAGCCCGATGGGCTGCCGCTGATTGGTCGGTCCATCGGCAGCGGTCTTGCGGCGGTGGCGAATCCTCTGACGTACAAGCGTTCTTTCAAACCGCGGAAGGCACCGAAACTGTCTGGATAGACCCAGACGGTGATCGTCGTGCTTGCCGGATCGCGGCCGGCAAGTTCGATGTCCAGTTCGCTGCTGCCGCTAAGGACTTTCCCGATTGCTTGACCGTGCGGTTCGGCGAGCGGTTCCAAAGTCATGCCGACCAATTGGACTCGCGTGGCCATCTGAGCTCTGCCGCCGCTATTGACCATCGCTCGATTTTTGTCGATCACGTACCGAGCCACATAGCCGCGAACGGGGCCGACCGCGCCATCGAGCTGTCCTTCGCGCGAACCGACAGCGGCCCGTTCAAAATCAACTTTGATTTCATCAACCAAGCGATCGACCGGTACCACGGAAAGCAGGTTGCCCTTCAATCGCAAGTGGATTTCGTCACCGAAGACAGTCTTCGCCATCGGCGTGGGCAAGTGTTCGACCGTGACGACAGATTCGGGTTGATCCTGCAAACGTTGGCGCTCGCCTTCGAGTTGCTGAAGTTCGCTTTTTGCTTTCTCGATCTGGGTTTGGTGAGTCGCCGCCAGCATCTTGTTTTGGTCGAGTGACTTCTTTTTTTCGTCCCACGTCAATTTCGCTTCGGCCAGCAAGTCCATCAACATCGCGCGTTGCTGGGCCTTTGAATCGAGTTCGGCGTCATGCAACTTGACCAATTGTTCTAGACGATTGGATTCTGATTGTGCGGCGGCAGCTCGCATTGCTTGTTGAGCCAGCCGAAACAGTTGCGATTCACTGGCCCAGTGTGATTCGTCCAGCAGATCTTCATCGTTCTGCGAGACGCTATCGATCGCCATTTTTTCCTGTGTCTGTTCTTGGATTTCTTCGATCACCGCGGTCGACTGTGATCCCAAAATCACGACCAGGATGATCAAAATGCCGACCAAGTTGGCAACGATGTCCAAGAACGAATCGTGCCCAAGTTCAATGGTCGTGCGATTTCGCCGATTCCCACTCATTGCGATTGCCTCCCAAGCACTTCGACACCGCTGCCGTCCATCAACGAACGCAGTTGGTTGAAACGAGACTCAGCACCCGGCATGACTTCGACATCCAAACGTGGTTGCCAGCGTCCCCCAGGAAGCGCCGCGCCCCAGCGTTGGACTTGATCTCGAACCGAGGTCGCCAGTTCCAGCGTTGCTCGCTCGACGTCACCGCTCAAGAAACCAAACATCTCGGTCGCGCTACCTCGCGTCGACAGCAGCACAAAGTGGTCGTCGTAGCACTGGACCCGCATCGTACGAACGATCGCATTTCCTTGCGCCCCAGCGACTTCGTTTGGTAACGCCCAATCGCGTCCTTGTCGACGAACAAGCTCGCGATCTTGTTGGGGCGACAGATCTTTTTGGAATGACGGCGAAGGAGTGCCCTGGGGCGGACTTGAATCTGACGCAGACGATGATGAACCAGCTTGCGATCCGGGGCTTTGCGAAGCCGAACCTGAACTTTGATTTCCGCCGGTGCCGGTGCCGCCGGCTGACATACGCGAAGTGGAAGTGGCGGAACCTGCCTGGCGACTTTTCCCGGACAGGGGCGTGCCATCGGCATCAACGCCGGTGGTGCTGTTGCCTTCTCCGCCTACGCGACTGCCGTTCGCTGGCCCGGACAGATCAAACGCGCCGGGCTGCGATTCCGAAGCAATCGCATCCTGAGCCATCTGGTTGCCCGTCTGGCCCATCGAACCAACATCTTGGCCAGCGCCCTGGCCAGTTCCGCCAAACGAACCAAAATCACCAACGTCTCCAGCAAAGCCACTGTCTCCTGCAAAGCCACCCGACTTCATTTCACTCGCTGCCGATTTCATGTCGTCGGCCCAACGCTGCTCGGTCTGCGGATCGATCCCGGCGGAATTGGTCTGCACACCCGATCCAGTCCCGGCGTAACCGCCGACTCCGGTGTAACCACTTGACGTGCCAGATCGAGTCAACCGTCCATCGGCACCGCGACTGGCGGCCCCACTAACGTACGGCGAACGTCCATATGACGACGAACCATAATCTTCGCTGCCACGATCAGTATGAAAACCATTGGAACGGCCATCACGATCGAGCGAGGCGGCCGACAGGATTCGCGGCCGCGACTTTGGACCGCCACCATAACCGGTTCCGCCGACACCACTGCCACCAACACCACTGCCACCAACACCGTATCCGCGTGCCGCCGCCATCATCGTGGACTGCTTGCGGACTTCGCGGGCAATGGTATTTTCCAATTCACGTTTCAAGTTTGAATCTGGCTTGGTGTACGCCAACTTCACTTCATCAGGCACCAGTTCGTATCCGAATTGATCGTCCCAATCTTCCATCGCATTGCGAGCCAGGCCATAAGTTTCGATACCGCCCGGACGCACAACCAGCAAAGGGTAGGGCGATGTCGTATCGCCGTAGGTTTGCATCGCATGGTGACGAACCACACGAAGTGCCGCACCTAGCGGGTTTGCCGACAAGTCAGAGTCAGCCAGCTGGGATGCCGTGATGCGAGTTCCTTCGGGCCAGATCGTCAGTCCGTCATCAACACATTCCAAGTAGATCGGTCGGCGGTCGGTACCATTGGGTCCTTTGTGTGGCACGATGACGACGCGTGGTGCCTTGCCGCCCGAACCGGCTTTGAGTTCTTCGAGTTCCTGCCTTTTGTCTTCAATTTGCTTTTTGTACCGCGACAATTCTGTCTCATCGACGGCCGCGATCGGGTCGTCGCTGACGGCACGTTCGACTTCGTCGCTTAATTGTTTCAGTTCGGCTCGCAACCGCGTGATGTGATTTTCGATGTGAGCAAGCTTGTCACGACGATCTTCAAGGTCCGCAGTTTGCTTGTCACGAAAGGCGACCAACTCACTGACACGAAACTCTTCCTCGTCGACCATTTGCGCAACCGTAGCGGCCTCCAGACGTGGTGGCTTCGGCACCGAATCCACTTCTGTTTTAGCAACCGGCGGAACCGCAGCGTTAGCACGCTTCGAATCGGCTTGTTGCTTTGCGTTATCGGTCGCATCTTGCGAAACGAGTGCCAACAACAAGATCAAAGTTCCCAGCGTGCAAACGAGTACAGCTAGGAACGGAAAAAGCGAAGGCGACAAGTTGGCGCGTTTTCGCCGACTCATGCTGCACGCCTTGTAGGAGTCGTCTTGGCGGGCGAAGCATCTGCAGCCATTCGCGAGGTCAACGTATCGACCGCCCGCGCCAGAATGCGCATCGCATCCGCCATGGATTCGTTTGCTTCGTTATTAGGATTCGCCATCTGATGCTGTAACGACACCGTGGCTTCAGTCAACCGACCGATTGCTTCATGAGTTTGGTTGATCGACGCATAGTGACCGGCCAGCGTTTGCTGCTGAGTCGAAAGCGTTTCGCAAACATCGTCAAGCGTTTCGTTGAGCACCTTGGTTTGCGAATTGATTTGGTCGCTACTTTGACGGGCCGACTGGTCCAACAACGCCTGAGCCGATTCAATCGAACGTTCCCAACGATCGCACTGGTCCGCCAACCGGTCGCTGGCGACGACCGACGATTCGGCAACCGCACCGGCGTGTTTCAACAGCGCCGGTGCAAGGGTTAGTTCGAATGCGTCGGCGATCGTTGTGTTGTTCTTTTCATGAACTTCCTGCCACTGGGACTGGGCCGAATCGATCGTGCTTCGCCACAGGGTCGCTTGGTTCGACAATGACTCGGCAACGGCCGCTTGCACGCCCCGGCATAGTTCGGCGATCAAGACCGTTTGATTGTCGGACGCTTCGTCGCTTGGCAACGTCGATGAAACCAAATTACCGACACGGGCATCAACTGCGGCCAGCATTCGTTGCTCGCTTCGCTCAACCGGAAACTGCAAAAAGATCGCCACAACCGAAAGCACCAAACCCATCGCCGTGGTATCGAAGGCGACGTACAAGCCGCTTTTCAAGTTATCCACCGCTGCGGTCCCGCTGCTGAAATCGAGTCCGCCGAGCGTTTGTGTGATCCCGATCACGGTCCCCAGGAACCCCAGCATTGGAATTGCCCAGACGATGATGCGGACCAAGCCCAGCGAATCATGCGCGCCGTCGGCATCCCGCCCGGCCAGTTCTCGTAAATCGTCGGCTAAGTTCTTTGAACCGCGTTGGGATTGCCGTGTCAGGACTTCTCGCAGACGAATCACCAAGTGGCTGTCGCGAGTTGCACCGGGAAGCCCAGCCAGTTCGCCGAGCCAATTCCGAGCAACATGCCCGGCGTCGTTTTCGTCCATCCATGCTTGCGCAGGGCTACTGGCTTGATCGACATCCGACGGCAGTAGATCCGCGTCGCGAATCCGATCGAGATTACTGCTTTCGGCCATCACCCCCATGGTCTTGGTGATCAAAATCGCGGCGGCAAAGCAGAACAGGATTGTGGCCGCGACTGCGACCGGGTGGCCCAGGAAGTAACGTTCTAGCGGGCCGGTGTAGGGCTGGGTTGGCCCAAATTTCATTGCGCCGATCAACAATCCGTAGAACCCCACGGACATCCCTGCCCCCAAAACCGTCGCCAGCATCGAGTTACCCGCCACCGGCGCATTGGCAATCACGGGCAGCACCGAAACCGATTTAGCGGTCGATGGGGTCGAAGACGCTGCGGATTCCCCCGCCGGCTGGGGCTTGTTGCCAAGCGATTGAAAGCGTGCCGAGTTTTGCGAGAACGCGTTGCCGTGATCAGTCAATTTTCAACCCTCAGGTCGTAGTCGTGTTTTCGGTGGGAACGCGCCGCAGAACGCGACGGAGCCTTCAACGCAAGCGAAGTCGGCATAGTCCCCATATCTGGATCGGCCGCTGCAACCGAACGCCTTTACCTAATCGTTAAGATTTTCCATCCGTCTTGCGGCCGCAGGCTGATGACAGGTACCAATTCGAATAGACGAAGCGATAGGTCGTCTGATTTTTTTGCTGACGGCGTGAATTCGACGCCAGCGGGTGCCCAACCTGTCCCTTGAACGAAATCCACCGAGAAAACGATGGCAAATCACGGCGTCAAACTGACTTCTTTGATCTTCGCCGCGGCGCTCTTGCTAGCGGCGGCCAGCGCTTCGACCGGCCAAAACCAAGTTCCCGGCACGGATCCCGCCGCTTTCGTGAGCCCCCAAACGCCGACCGAGGGCGATGTTCAAACGTTCCTGTCCACCGCTAGCGGGATGCCCCAGATGGGCGTCGCGGGCGACATGATCGGATTTTCCAGTTCTGACGGCTCGGGAACTCAGACAATTACGCTAGTTCATACCGATAAATCATGGATGGCCGTGTATCATATCGATAGAACGGGAAAAATCCGGCTGGTCAGCAGTCGCCCCATTGATGCTGATTTTTCACTGCAATTGAACGCTACTTCACCTCTGCCTGAAGAAATTCGTCAGATGGGTCGACGCTAATAAAAATAGCGCCGTACCGTTGGGAGAAGTTGCTGTTGTTGGCGATGCTATTATCCTAGCACTGCCTGCCTATCCTCACGCACTTATCCAACCTGCCCAATCGCGGAGCCAAACAATCCGATGGCCGACTATCTGTCACTTGACGAAGCTGCCCAAAAGCTCGGAATTTCCACCGAACGCTTGGTCGAACTTCGTAGCCAAGGCAAAGTCCGTGGTTTCCGCGACGGCTCGAGCTGGAAATTCCCAGAAAACGCCATCGAACAGCTCCAGGACGATCTGGCCGATTTATCGTCCGGCGGCGGCAGTGGCATCTCGTTCGATGATGGCAGCGATCTTGGAATCGGTGGCGATTCAGCCGTTTCCGGCGGCAGCGACGTCAACCTGGTCGCAAGCGAAGGCGAAGGCAGCGACGTGGCGATCATCGCCAGCGACAGCGATCTGATGATGGAAAGCGCTGGCGGCAACCTGCTAGAAATCGATTCCGCGGATCTGCAACTTGACGGGTCGGCGATCATGCACGACTCGGCTCAGTTGGACCTTGCCATCGAACCCAATGCGGGCAGCACCGGACCGGTTACCGACGAAGAACTACGCGAAATCGCCGATTCACACCCTGACGCACTGCGTCCGGAAGTGGGCGAAGGCGGCAGCGGTCTATCGTTCGATGACGACGACGATGACAGTGGTGAGCTCGTCCTGGGCAGTGACGATGACGATAGCGCCATGGACGTCCTTGGAGACGCAGGCAGCGGACTAGCATCGGCGGGCGCCAGCAGTCTTGAATTGATGAGCGATCTGAACCCGTCCGACGACAATAGCAACGGCGGCTCACGCGGCGTCGATGTGTTGAGCGAGTTGGATCTGTTGAGTGCCGAACAATCTGGCAGCGGACTGATTTCCGGTGACAGCGAAAACTTACTGATGTCGTCAGGCCTGGGCAGCAGCATCGGTGCCGACGCGTTCAGCGATAGCGACGTTTCGGGCATCGACGACGCCTTAGATGATGACGACGATCTGGTGATCGCGGACGATGACGACGATTTAGTGATCAGCAGTGCTGGCAGCGACATTTCGGTCGCCGGTGACAGCGGTATCAACCTGATGAGCCCATCGGACAGCGGCCTGTCGCTAGAAAGCGAACCGCTTGATCTGGCCGGCAGCAGCATTTCGGCTCTCGATTTGGGTGCCGAACTTACCGACGGCAGCGGCAGCAGTGGAAGTGGCGGCGGCAGCGGATCGATGGTCGATTTCCAAGCTGACGAAGAATTCCAATTGTCACCGTCCGGCATCGGCCTGGACGCGGACATGGAAAGCGGTTCGCAGGTCATCGACGTCGAAGAATCAGGCGAAGTAGCCGAAGCGGTTGAGTTCGACGACGCCGGATTTGGCGATGCCGACCCGCTTGGTGGCGACGTTTTTGGTGCCGCCGATGGTGGCGAAGAAGAAGCGTTTGCGGTCGACGACGAAGATGGAATGGTCGCAATCGACGAATCGTCCGCTCCGGTTGCGATGGGCGCTGTCGGAATGGGCGGCTATGAAGTGCCGTTCACCATGTTGCAGTGCGTTACGTTGATGCTGGTACTGTTGGTGCTGGGATTTGGCGGCATGCTGATGACCGACTTGGTTCGCAACATGTGGACGTACACCGAAACCAGTGCACCGGTAAGCTCACTGACCGATTCATTGGTCAGCCTGATGGGCTGGGGCCAGTAACAACTACAGCCCAATGGTGCTCGACGCGTCAATTTGACGGGTACGTGAAGATGGCGGCGTGCGTTAAGCTTGGACGGTGGGGAAACAGCAATGGATCCTCACCCCTGCCAAGCCACTTCCGCTAAGCCACCGATGGCTGCTTCGCTTCTAGGTCGATATGTCGGCGCACCAATCCCAAATTCAATCGCTATCCGTTCGTACACTCGCATGCTGCCTAGTCGCGGGCCTAATGCTGGGGTGCGAGAAGACTGACCCGATTACCACCTATCGGGTATCAAAAACGGTTCCCAGCCAGTTGCTTGCCGAGCAAGACCGGATGTTGGCGGCGATGGTCCCCAGCGGTGATCAAGTCTGGTTTTTCAAAGTCACCGGCCCTCAATC
>JBAUHR010000546.1:0-1748 GCA_049680385.1 Rubripirellula sp.
CCTCGGAAGCGAATAACCAAGAGATTCACGCGAAGGTCGGCATGCGGCTTTTACAAATGGAGACCAATCGGGCCGACCTCGGTGATCTCAAACGTTACCCGACTGACTTGCGCGGACACAAACTGCACACAAGCTTCCTTCACATCCGAAACTGATTGCAGATGCCAAACGGACGACCTGGTGACCATCCCCTTACCGACCTGCAGGTCCACGGGTTGCATCCGTTCCCAATCGAGGCAGAGCCACTACTGCTCGAAATCCTCGGACTCTGCCCATCATTTCCGGATGATAAACGCGTGTGCAAATACTACGCTGAACAACAAACGTGGGGACGCCGGATTTCAGAGTTGGCACAGAATAGGAATGTGGCCGAGACAGTTTCACATCTGCGTTCGGTGCTAGAATTGCTCAAATCTGCATCGGATGATGGCGGGTAACCATGCCGTGCACCGGAGCGGCGTCAAAGCGTTGTGTGATGGTTAGTTTTACTCTCGCCGCCCGGTGACGGCGGACGTTACCCGACTGAAGCCTCGCTTACGGGCAATGCGAAAGCCCGCCACTATTGATTGATGACCAACTCGTTGCAACGCTCGACTGCTTCGATCTGACGTTTGCCGAATACGCAATACTCAATTTGATTCACTACGAATGCCGTGCACCTTCTGTCGCGCCGAGGCACGCACTGGGCTTGGTCGAGACGCTCGATCGAACTCCAGACCGAGCGGATTTTGAAAACGCAATTCGTCACCTCCACAAACGCGGACTAATTGTTACCGTTGACCGAGCCGTACAACGCCAAGTGATTGCTCACTTGCACGAGCGCAAAACGCACGGACCAACGAACGGACTTCCACCGCTTGGGACGCTCGATTTTACGTTGCCCGGCGCATTACTCTATCGCAAGTTTCTGAATGCACGCCACGACGGCCTTCCGCGCGACTATTACTGGACATCTTGCGTATCGTTCGTCTATCGCCGCGATGCAACTATCGTTTACTGCTCAACAGATGATCCGGGGGATGCTCTGCTCTACACAGACCTAACTCCAATTGGCGAACTTGAGCCGATCGGACCGTGGCGTGTACAATGGTGGCGATTGATCCCGAATGGCTACCGGCTTCGCTGCCGACCAATCGACGACGGCGGGTAACCATGTCGTGCAACGGAGCACGGCATAAGGCGTTTACAAATGGCAACCACATTGGCCGTGCCCGCTGACGACCACCGTTCCGCTACAAAGGTGCCTTCGTTCAAATGCGTTTCCATGCCGTATCTGTAATATCAACGTTTATCGATACCCAGATACGCGCGATTCATTCCTCGTTCTTCCACGGCAAAGCGAGCCGAGGAGGGACCTTCCCAACTGCAGAAAACGCTCTGCTCGCGTTCGACGTCGAAACTCCACTTCGGTTGCACAAAAACATCCACAACATTGCTGATTTCTTCCTGCCCGAGCATCAGTTGGTCATCTCCGAACGAGTTGCCGAACATTTCAGAGAGCACCCATCGCTCTCACTAGACGCAGTGTCTTTCGCCGTGCTTTACGACTACCCGTACAGCATCGACGATGCGTCTTGTGGATTCGATGACTACGATTCTCAAATGAGCTTCATTGACAGGCAGGCAGACGTGCCAGACCTCCACAATCGCGTTGGTTCGTACTTTCACGTGAGAATGCCTCCTGTTTTCCGTGTTCGCGAGCTATTCCCTGATGCTCCGCTGGTCGATGTGACAATCAAGTACGGGCC
>JBAUHR010000547.1:0-8295 GCA_049680385.1 Rubripirellula sp.
ACGAGTACCTGGTCGAATCAATGCGTGCCCAATTCACCAGCCGTCCCGCACCATCGCTCCTGCCTGACACCAACGATCTGAAAACAGCCGCAGCCTAATTCATCACACCGGCCCGTGAACGGTTACGATGAACTCGCCCGCTTCAAAATCGCCCGGGCTGACGACGCTTCGCCGAAACGTTTGCAACTGCGTCGTTGGATGAATCCGTAATCCTTCGCTACCTTTCTTTTCTGGCACCGACGATTCGGCGTACACGCCAACATCACCGACGTCCGTCCGTTCACCGGTGACGCGAAGCCGAATCGAAAACGCCAACAAGTCGCCCTTTTTGATCGGGCTGGTGATATTGGGCGAGTGATGCAGCACGGACCAATTCTTTTCACCTTGCTGAGGTACATCCACACGAAGCGCTGGCGTGCCATCAGCGCCTTGAATCACCGTCTTCGACGCCGCGTCACTCAAAAACACTTTCATCTGATCAGGTGCAATCGGCGCAATGACATTTCGCCCCTGAACGAGAGTGGTTGTTTCGCCTATCGCGAAACAAAGCAGCAACACGAAAGCCGTTCTAAAAACACCTAACGCAGACATGATTCTCCCCAAGATTGCGATTACGGTTGAGTTGAAATGGTCGGTCAAATCGCCGACGGAATTGGTGGAGTAGAAGAAGTTGTGTTTGATCGTAGCCCGCTGTCACTAGGCCGTTACCGTGTTTGGAAGGTGTGCGTGTCGAATGACCAAACTTTGCCTTCGTCGTTGGTAACCAGAACACGGTAGTGATACGTCGTTCCCGGCTTTAGATTGGCGAGTGTTACTTCGTTGTTTCCACCTTGGACGGATTCGATGGCAATGTGATGCCGCCACGATCGGTCGTCTGATTGCGTGGACTTGCTGACAGCGGACTTTCGTTCGGTTCCATGCAACGTGCGTTTTGCAAATGTCAGACAATCTGTTTCGCCGTAGTAAACTGCCGCGTGAGCGTTTGGGCCGGCGCGTTTCAAAGCGATATCGATCCGAGCGGTCGTCTGCGAAATTTCGGTCGTTGTGAGCTCGCCGATTTCCGCTGGCAGTCGAGCGAGTTGCCTGGTCGCAGCCTGCGTCAAGAACTCGGGCAGTTCCGTGGACACCACAGGCTTGGACGGTGTTTCGAATTCGTAGTACCGCATTCCTCCGGTGCCCATCGCGAATTCACCGCTTCGTGTCGTTGTCCAAGACTTATTCGATGCACTCTTTGATTTGCAATGGAACGTATCCATTGCGTGCCATTGCTGATCGTCGCCGTAGTGCCATCCGCGACGGCGTACTTCGCGTACGAGGTCGCCGGACCGCTGAACGTGAGGTGGACCTGGGATCTCGCAGAACGAACCGGGGGTGAGATTCAGTTTCGGTTTTCCACCGTTCCACTTTCGACCGATCGCGTAAAGTTTCCACTGTTTACTTGGGTGATCCCAGAAGTAGCCGTGGTAGGTGTCGTAGTCACCATCGGTGACGACCTTCAGTGCCTGCACAACCTCGGTCGGACGATCGGGCATCGGTGTCCAACCACGCAGCTTGACGCCGGATCCTTCATGTCCGAAGCCACTGAATTCGGCTTCGGGCGAACCGGCGGCCAATAGATGCGGCATCTGAGGGAGTGGCGGAATCTGTCCGCCGGAACCGGTCGCCCACATCGAAAAGTTAAAAGCACCGGTACTGCGGCGATCAGCGTCAAACGACGTCCCAAAATATCCAAACGGTGTCGTGATGGGTGAATAGCTACTGAAATCACTTACGCTGCGAGTTGTCATCACCCACATTTGGCTTTGCTTGATCGATGAACAAGAGTAGCTTCCATGAACAGCCGCCGGACGCCAACGTGCGCGCAGCAATTGAGCGTTGTTGATTGCTGGACCATAGACATCGATCGTGTGCAGCTCGCCGACTCCCGATTGGGGATCGGTGATTTGGGACGCCGAGAGCGTGATCGTATGCTCGCCAGGCTCGGCAACTTCGAACGTTAGACTCCATGGCTGGGGCTGATCCGGGCGAGACTGGGTTGTGCGTACGGTCTTCGATTGACCAGCAAGAGAGACCGTGATTTCGGAACCTGGCTCAGCTTTGGCGACTTGCATGTTCGCACCCAAATGCACCTTGCCCGGTTGTGGAATCCAGACGTGCCAACGAATGGTTCCCCTGGTACGTTTCCATTGACCCAGGAACGCAAAGTTTGGCGCAATCAGATCTTCATCACCCACTTTGGGCAGCGACGATTCGCCGTCCGCACGGCATGTGCCGTTGTCGAAGAAGCCGTTGCTGGCTGTCAGAATCAGCTTGCCGTACTTGGCGGGTTGTCCGTTCAGAAAATAATCGCGGCCATGATCATCAACGCCAGCTTTGAAAAGTGCTGGCGCGGTTTCAAGTTGACCAAACCCTTGGGGCACGCTTCCACCCACTGGCTGAGCCAGCACTGGCATTCCTGTCAACGAACCGATTGAAGCAATGAAAAGCCAAGCGGTGATGAGATGCGAAGAGGTTGAAGTTCTTGTCATCATCGGATTATAGCTACTGCGAATGACTCAATCAGCGATGGCTTGAACAAGCAATGCAAAGCGATTTCACGGTTCAGAAACTAGCGGAGCATCGATATCAAACGATGGGAACTCGCTGCCACGTCCTAAAAGATCGTGAGGGGAACTTCAGCCCAATCACCTCGCTTCTACGCTGGACAAACGCGAGGACACGTGGGCTGGCTTATACTTTGCATCGGTTTCAACGGGGTGAGCCATCGCACCGGAGCGGCCAGAATCGGGATGTGAATACCTAGCTGACTTTGCGTTTCCTCCGACTCGTCAGCCCAGCTTAGTATTGAAACGCTACGGCGGAGCCAGCAGGCTCTGTCGACGTTCGTCTCGTGCGCGTGCCTGGCGTGTTTGAGTATCGCTCGCCGAAACTTGCTAAACGATTTGGCAAGTGTCTCTGATACACTCGCACAGAAAATGGTTCTGCGACACCTATTCGGTTTCGCCCGCCGTGGTGTCGTAGCGGAAGTTGAACCGAGCGTCAGGGGCGGCGTCGCCGTGCACGTAAACGTCCATGATGTCACCAGGGTTTTGCGAGTTGTCCCACCATTTGAAGTCGATCTGTAGATTGTCTTGTTGTGGCAAGCTCAACGAGTCACGCCCAACCGCCAGCATCAACTCGTTGCCTGCGACCATGATTTCAACTTGCTGAACTCGTTGCCACGCCCAACCGCCAACGTTCTTTTCCAGCCATGTCCCATTGCCGTCGATGCTGCGATTGATGACGAAATCGTAACCCTGCCAACCTGTTTCTGGGTTCTGGTCCGCGTCGATCAGTAACCACATCCAGTTCGGGTCCGTGCGGGGCGTAAGACTTTCTCGTGTCTTGGCATAGAAATAGATTTGCGACGAATCCCGAGCCACTTTGCATGACGTGATATCGTTGCGTCCGCTGGTGTTGGTGTAGTGCAACTCGCCGCGACCGAAGTCGCGATGGTCGTCGTCGAAGGCATGGTCGGCAAAGTCGGGGCCGACGATGTTCCATTGGTTGAATCCGCCATCCAGCTTGATCGTCTTGGCGTCCGACACCGCGGGAAGTGGCGACACGCCTTTGTACAGACGAATGTTGGCGACCATTTGATAGTAATAGTTGTCGCCATGTAGACCGCGGACGGGCTCGATATCTCGACTGAATTCCTGGTCGAATTGATCGACAAAAACAACAGGCAGACCTGGCCGGCTGAACTTACCGGCGATCCATTCGTTCCAGCCGGTGATCATCACAAAAGGCGGATCGAGTTCGAAGGCTCGTTGCCACTGCTCATTGAAATTGTGACCGTGGTTCACCGAGTCATCGGCAATGTTTTGCTTACCCTGATGAAAACTCCGTCCCCGTGCTGTTCCCTCGCTCATGTTGACGACTTTGCCGGTGGACTCGTGCAGATTCTGTGCGACCGACACGTTGACCTGTTCTGGTTTGGTCGGATCGTCGTCGTAGCTGAACGGCTGCGGATACGTCGCCTCCCAGTGCCAAGCGTTCTGGGTGTCTTCCATCGTGAACGGCCAGTGCGCTTTGCGTAGCGTAAAGAAGTCACGCACTTCTTCGCTCGCTTTCGCCGGATCGCAGATCAAGAGCGGTTTGCCTTGCCAACGAAACCACAAATCGCTGAACCGGTTCGGCTGGTACAAGTCGCGATAGATTTCATCGGCAGCCTTGCCCGCCTTCGTATTCACCATGAAGCAAATTTGAGGTGTCCGTTCGCCTTCTCGCCGCATTTGCGACCACACCTCACAGAGACTCAGGTAAACCTCTCGGTACGTGACCCGATTCGTCGTGTCAAAGATTACCGTATCTACACCAGCATCGACTAGCAAATTCGCGTGCCGTCGCAATACCCACGGATCACTCGCGTCGTAGTAACCGTAGAGCGGTTGTCCCCAGTAATACGGACCTGGCTGCGCCCACAGCGGTGACTTGGGTTTGCGCAGCAAGTCTGGATCCTGTGGCAGGATCTTGGATAGATCGTTGGGAAGCACCGAACTGTTTCGATCATGCCAAAGAAAATAGAAGATGCCTACAAAACGGTCTGCTCGCGTTGCCGGAACGTTGGCTGGCTTTGGCATCGATCGGGACAACGCATCGGTGGCTGGCCAAGGCACGGCTTGGTTCTGGGCCAATGTGTTGGTTGCATAAAGCAGCGATGCCGCAGCGAATAGCTCGAGAAACAATAGGTGTCGATCGCGTCGTAAATTCATGGGGGGATCGGGTTCAATGTCCAGCGTGACAGGTTCAGTAATTTCTTTGCGACAAAGGTCCAGAAGTTCAGCTTACTCGCTGGCGACTTTTTTGCTTGGCTCGAATCGATAGACGGCTGACGCTGTACGGATCAACAAGGCATCGTCGATCACGCAGGGGCTTGCCATGACCTGTTCATCAAATTCGTAGGTCGCGAGTTCGGTGAATTCGTCGCCAGCGCGGAATACCGTGAACTCACCGTCATGGTTTGCAATTGCGATTCGATCCTGAACTCGCAGCGGCGACGCCGAGTATTTGCCACCCAAACGTTTGCGGTAAAGCGACTTTCCATCGGACAGTCGTAGTGCGGTCAGGATGCCGTCATCGCTAACCGAATAGATCCGCGACTCGTCCGTCACCATGCTCGACATCCGAGAACCACCTTTGCTCGCTCGCCAAGTCACGTGTGACCCAGTGATGTCACCGCGGCCGTGGGGATCAACGGCGATCAATTCTGCTTGCATGAAGCCGGTCGAGAAAATCAAGTTCCCGCCTGCATACGAAGGCATTGGAGTGACGCTGAATCCATCGCCATGTTCCACCCGCCATATCTCTTTGCCGGTTTGCGGATCGTAAGCGACACACCACTGGGCACATGGGATCACCGCTTGCGTTTCTCCATCGACTTGGATCAACAGCGGTGTCGAGTAAGACTTGCGATACTCTTCATTGGAGGCGTCGATGGTCGGACGATCTGTTTTCCAAATCGTCTCGCCTGTTTTCAGCGAGACCGCGACAACAAATTGCTTGTCCATTCCGTCGCACGTCAAAATCACGTTGCCTCGATGAATCACCGGGCTGCTGCCGGGCCCCACACTGTCGTCGACCACAAAGGTCCGTTGCCAAAGGATGTCACCGCTGTGAATGTCCAAGCACCAAGTACCATACTGGCCAAAATGCACGACCACCCGATCACCGTCGATCGCCGGCGTGGGCGACGCGTATCCGTTCATCGGATGTATCGGTTTCGGTTCATCGATCTGCCCCAGTTCGATGACTTGCAACGTGTTTCCGGTTTTGGCATCTAACGCGATAGCCAGCAACTCGACCGAACCAGCAACGTCCTTCATGTCGGCGAGTTGAACATCCGCGAGGGCACGCTTTTTCTGTTCAGCAGTCGCCGGAGTCACTCTTGCGGCGGTCATCCATACGACGTGTCCGTCTGTGACCGGCGACGACCAACCCTGTCCCGGCGTTTCAGTCCGCCAGGTTGCACCATCGATCGGATCGATCTGCAATTCCACGTGGGCGTTCTCGCTGATGCCGGAACCGTCGGGACCGCGGAACTGAGTCCAAGGTTGTTGGGCCTCGATGGGTGTCGACGTAGCGAATAACAAAAAGCCAGCACAAATAACGGCAATGACGGGGCGTCGGGCGTGGTTCATGGGGCCGATAGCGGAGAACATCATTCGATGAATAGTCCTGTTCGAATGCCTGCGAAATGAGTCGGTAACGGCAATACCTTAGTGACTCAGTCCGTCGACGGTAGGAGGCCGCTCGCCGAATCCCGTAGGAACTGATCTCGCATTTCCAGCCAACGTGCCTGCATCGTCCTGACAGTTTCGGGGTGATCGGACGCGACATCGTTTTCTTCGGCCCGGTCGTTAGCTAGATCGTACAGTGCCCACTGCACCTGATCCGTTTCGTTGGCTGCCGCTTCGGATCGTCCCCACGGGAAATCACGCGAGACATTGCCGTACACGATTTTCCAATCGCCCTGTCGTAGAGCACGATTGCCTTCGTGATAGAACCAGACTTCATCGTTTAAGGTTGCCTCGCCGGTCAACAATACCGGTGCCAGACTCTTGCCGATCATCGCTGGCGCATCGCTGCTTTCGCGTTTGACGCCAGCCAGTTCCAGTATCGTCGGTGCGATGTCGACAACGTGACCGACCGTCGATCGCAACTCGTTTCGAGCACTGATGCGTTTGGGCCAGTGTGCGATCAATGGAGTCGAAATGCCGCCTTCGTGTACCCACGTTTTGTGTCGGCGAAACGGTGTGTTGGCGGCGCTTGAAAAACCTGGCCCCAAACACAAATACGTCGCGGCTGATCCTGGCGCGGCCGAGGGATCATGTCCTTCGCCACGCACCATCATCTCGGCGCTCGCTCCGTTGTCGGACAAGAACAGGATCAACGTATCTTCAAACGCATTCATCGACCGAAGTTGCTGGAGAATACGGCCGATCTCTTGATCCATTCGGTCAATCATCGCCGCATGGATCGCCATCTTGGTTGCCTGAAAACGCTGTTGCTGCGCAGTGAGTTCTGTCCAGGGCACAGGTCGATTGATTTCGCCCGGACCGAGCAATTTGATCTGATCAGGAAACGCGTACGGCGGACCGACGGCTTCTTCTAATCTGGAAAGCTTGCTGTTGATGATTCCCAAAGACTGCTGACGGTGGTGCCGTTCTTCTCGCAGCGCATCCCAACCGTCGACGTAACGATCGCGATAACGATCGATATCTTCGGGTAACGCATGCAGCGGAAAATGCGGCGCATGAAAGGCGACATACTGAAAGAACGGCTGACCCGAAAAGTCGGCCGCGTGTTGCTGCAAACATTCTATTGCGTGTTCCGCGGTCGCCGTTGTTCGGTAAAACTTTGGATCACGATCCTTTCGCTTGATCGAGTCAAAGAACCCTGGACTGCGAGTCGCTTCGTCGGAAAGGTCGAAACCATTGTCGGTGGGTTTGCCGTCAACATGCCACTTGCCCGAGTGGTAACTGCGATAGCCGGCGGGCTGCAAATACTCGGCAATCGTTTGTGCCCACGCAGGACGTTTTCCGCCGCCGCCGAAACCACGCGGCGCACCGGGCATCCCATCGCGGCGGATCTGTTGCGGATAGTATCCGGTTAAAAGAGCCGAACGCGTCGGCCAGCATCGCGCGGTGTTGTAGAACTGAGTGAACCGCAATCCATCCGTCGCCAAACCGTCAATGTTCGGCGTTGCGATTTCGCTGCCGTAGCACCCAACGTCCGAATAGCCCAGGTCATCGGCGATGATGACTAGAAAGTTTGGCTGCTGAACTGAAACAGAATCGGCCAGCGTCACACTGACCGAACAGGTCAGGAACACGATCAAACCCAGGATTCTCGAACTTACTGAATTCATAAACTTTGCCGTCTGTGAGCGGTCGGTTGCAACCGTCGTCTACGGGTTGCTGCGTCGTGGCGGCACGAGCGAAAACCCACGTTGGTGTTCTCGTTCGCGAGCCTAGCGTTTATCGTTTTCCGCCTGTGTTCGAAAACGGTACCAGTACGCTCCATCGTTCAATGGGCCGGCCGGACGATTGCCAATCGTAATCCATCCTGGATCGGCAAGTGCAAAGTAGGTGGTGTTGGGCTTCAGATTGGGCAGGTCGCTAAACGTGATCTGCGTCTTTCCATCAGCCGCATGACCAGGCTCGGGATCCGCCTGCCAGACGACGGTGTTGACGTCGCTCGCTTCGTAGATCCGGATGGTCTTGCCGGTCGAGTTTGCAAATCCGATCGGCTTTG
>JBAUHR010000548.1:0-15335 GCA_049680385.1 Rubripirellula sp.
AATCAGAAGTCGGCTAATCAAAATCAATAGATCTAACATGACACTCCACAGCGGCTATCCCACAACGACCGTGATCGGCTTGGAAGTTCACGTCCAACTGACAACCGACACACAACTGTTCTGCGGCTGCAGCACTGAATTCGGGGCCCCACCTAACCCTCAGGTTTGTCCGGTGTGTTTGGGGTTCCCCGGCGCGTTGCCAGTGATGAACGACGCTGCGATTGAATTATCGATTCGTGCAGGTTTAGCAATCGATTGCTCGATCCCGCCGATGACCAAGTGGGATCGCAAACAATACTTCTATCCCGATTCGCCCAAGGGATATCAGATCAGCCAGTTCGATCTGCCGATCTGTGCCGATGGTTTCCTCGAAATTCCGGATCCGGCTAACCCTGACCAGACACGTCGGCTCGGCATCATCCGTGCTCACTTAGAAGAAGACGCCGGCAAGAGCATGCACGACGAAGCGGCTGGCCGCAGTGATACGCGGATTGACCTGAACCGCTGTGGCACGCCGCTGTTGGAGATCGTTAGCCAGCCCGACATGCGCAGCAGCGCTGAAGCGAAAGCGTATTTGTTAGAGCTGAAGTTGCGGATGACTCACTTGGGAATTTCCGACTGCGAGATGCAGCAAGGTTCGCTGCGCGTCGACGCGAACGTCAACTTGCACATCGACGTAGACGGCAAAAAAATCGCGACGCCGATTGTTGAAGTCAAAAACATGAACTCGTTCCGCGCCGTCGAACGAGCAATCGAGTACGAGATTGATCGGCAGTACGATCTGTGGGAAGAGACCGGCAAGACGATCGACGACGAATCAAAAACGACGCGCGGGTGGGACGACGGTGCGGGCACGACATTCTTGCAGCGCGAAAAAGAAGAGTCCGCAGACTATCGCTACTTTCCCGATCCCGACTTGTTGCCGATCCGTTTGCCGATCGAGCGGATCGAAGCGGCCAGAGCGTCGCTGGGCGAACTGCCGGGTGCGATTCGTTCGCGTTTGGAAAGCCAGTATGGAATCAAGCCTTACGACGCGGATGTGATCGTCAATCAAGGGCCTGAGTTGATTGCGTATTTCGAGGAAGCGGCAAGCGTTTCCGGCGATGGCAAGCGTACCAGTGCGTGGATCCAACAGGATGTGATGCGGACGATGAAAGACCGCAGCATTGGGATCGCTGATTTTCCCGTCGCCGCAAGTTTGTTGGGGGGACTGTTGAAGCGGGTCGCTGGTGGTGAGCTGGATACGGCTCGTGCGCGCGACGTGCTGGCACACATGGTCGAAAACGGCACGACGGTCGATGCGGCTGTTTCAGCGTTGGGGATTGAATCGGTTGACGGCGGCGAACTTGAATCGCTTTGCAAAGAATTGTTAGCCGCAAACCCGCAAGTCGCCGAAGACTTCAATGCAGGAAAGCAGCAGGCTGTTGGTTCGTTGATCGGCCAAGCCAAAAAGAAAAACCCTAACGCTAATCCAAAGCAAGTTCGGGAAACGTTGATCCGAATGTTGCAAGAGTCAGCCGGAAACGCTTGAGACGAATCTCGCCATGACTGATCAGATGCCTCGACGCGATTTTGGATTCATCGCGATCGTTGCGTTGATTGTCGTCACGGCAGCGTGGATTTTGCTGATGCCGTGGGTTCCCGCGATTGCATCGGCGACCTTGCATCGGTTTCATTTACGTTCGTCGTCGTTTGGCGTTTGGGCCGTGCAGTTTCCGATCCCGTCGATGTACAACTTTGCAAATCGGTATGAAATGACCGATGTGCCACCGGGGTTGATTGATCCGATTTTGCTGGATCCCGTGGATGGCGAAACTGATAAGCGATATGTGAATCATTTTCCGTTTCGATTGCTGACGTTTTCGAACGCACGGCATCGATATTTACGAAGCGGAAGAGACTGTTGGTTGACGATCGATTCGTCGTACCGTGGGCAAAAACTTGAAACTCATGTGCATGCCAAGCCTGACGTGGATTTGCCCGGTGGCTTCGTTGTGATTCGTCTGCCAGAGGATTCGTCGCGATGATTGAGTCGTTGCCAGGGGATGCATCGGAGTCGAACGTGCTGGAGTCGGTTTCGCCCGAGAAGATTCAGTTTGATCGTGTGGTCTTGGCTCACCGGATGGTGCAGATCGCCATGTTCGTTGGGTTGGTTTGGAAATGGGATTTCTTTGTCCAATCGGCCAAGGTGTATCAAACGATACCCCTTGCCGACGACTTCTTCCCTGCGTTGCTTCGGTCAGCAACCGTCGTCATCGTTGCTTTTGTGGCCGCAATCGCTTCGCTGGCATTGAACGCGGTAACAGCAAGTCGTCCGCTTCAGGTTGCATGCAGCGTGATCACGTTCTTAGCCAGCACGGTCTTGTGCGTGCATCAAGGCAGTTACAACGACATGACGTTTGTAACGACCTGGTGGACATCGCTGTGGTCGCTGTGGTTTGTGTGGCACATGGCCGACGCGGATCAGGTTCGCGTGCTCAGTCGCGGGGCGCTGCTGAGCCGATTGATCGTGTCCGTGATTTTACTGGGTGGTGGAGTCGGCAAATGGACCGCCGAGTACTGGTCGGGCGAGGTGTTTTTCGACATCTACTTTCGCGATCGGAACTTTTGGGTTTTCAACTTGCTTCGCGAAAACTTCGACGTTGAATCGCTGCACGAGATGTCAAAGTGGTACAGCCGGAAAGTGGTGATCGTTGAAACAGTGGCCGGGCTGGGCCTGTGGTTGTTGCCGGCGCGTTGGGCAGCGGCAGCGGCCGTGCTGCTGTTGGCGTCGATTGCCCTGTTTTCAAACTTTCTGTTGTTTTCGGTGCTGACCAGCTTGATTGGATTGGCAGCCGTTGGCTTTTTTGTCGCCAAGCCGAAATAAGCTGGTTGGGCGTTCGCTAGGTTTTGTCGGGGCGCTCTACAGAACGCCTTTGGTGCTGGGGACCGCGCCGCCGCTTCTGGGGTCGTCTTCGGCGGCCATGCGAATCGCTCGGGCGATCGACTTGAAGACGCACTCGGCGATGTGGTGTCCGTTGCGGCCGTGATGTAGGACGACGTGTAGGTTGCAGTTTGCGTTGGCGGCGAACGATTGCCAAAAGTGCTCGACCAGTTCGCTGTCGAAAGTGCCAATTTTCGATGCGGCGATCGGCGCGTTGTACTCGAACGCGTAGCGGCCACCGAGGTCAACGGCGGCCGTGACGAGGCACTCGTCCATGGGCAACGTGAAGTGACCGTAGCGTTTGATGCCGGCGCGGTTCCCGAGTGCCTTGTCGATCGCTTGCCCGAACGCGATGCCGATGTCTTCGGCCGTGTGGTGGTCGTCAACGTGCAGGTCGCCCTTGGCGTCCACGTCCAAGTCGATCATCGCGTGCTTGGCCAGCAAGTCGAGCATGTGGTCCAGGAAGCCAATGCCGGATTCACGTTTTCCCGCGCCGTTACCATCCAGATTGATGGAAAGTTTGATGTCCGTTTCGCCGGTTTTACGGCTGATCGATGCGGTGCGTGTCATGACTTGAGAGCTCTTTCGATGGTCGCGAGACAGGTGTCGATTTGTTCGTCGGTGCCGACGGAAATCCGCAGGCCGTCGCCCCAATCGGGAAACTGCATGTATCGAATCAGAATCTGATTCTGTTTCAGGTATTCGTAGATCGCTTTGTGGTTGCCGCTTGGATGCTGGCACCAGACGAAGTTCGCGTGTGATGGCGTGACGTCAAACCCCATCGCCGTCAAACGAGCTTGCATTGTCGCGCGGGTCGCGTTCATCTTGGTCTTGATGTCGGCTAGCCATTCTTGGCATCCCATCGCCGCGGTCGCGGCGGCGATCGAAATGGCATCGCAATTGTAGCTGTCTTTGATCTTGGTCAGTTCCGCGACAACATGCGGCTGGGCGACCAGGAATCCAAAACGCAGACCGGCTAGTCCGTAAGACTTGCTAAGCGTTCGCGTGACGAAGACTCGCTCGTTTTGCTTGACCAAGTCCAAGCAGTTGTTGTCGGCAAAGTCGGCGTAGGCTTCGTCGACCACCAAGGGGCAAGTCAATGCATCGGAGATTTTTCTGACTTCGCTTCGCGGAACAATCGTGCCGGAGGGGCTGTTGGGGTTGGGCAGCAGTGCCAATCGCAGGTCGGCGTCGTTGTTGGCGAATGCGGCCGGCAATTTCCAGCCGTCTTCAAAAGGCGTTTGTTCCCAGCTTGCACCTTGGATGTCGGCCAAGGTTCGATAGAGGATATAGCTGGGGTAGGGCAGACGCAGTTTTTGGCCTTCGCCGACGAAGCCGCGGACCAGCAGCGTCAGGATCTCGTCGCTGCCATTGCCTGCCAAAATCCATTCGGGGCCTGGCATGCCGAGAGCTTCGGCGGCGGCTCGGCGGAACGAGTTTGCCATCGGGTCGGGGTAGCGATTCAGCGGGCCGGTTGCCGCTTGGCGGATGGCTTCGACGACCGCGGGCGGTGGCGGGTAGGGATTTTCGTTGGTGTTTAGTTTGATGCCCGTGCCGGGCGGTGGTTGTTCGCCCGGCGCGTACGGCAACATCCGGGACAGGGCAGGGCGGAACAGATTGTCGAGAGTCACGGGCGTCGAAGGCTCAGGAGGGTCGAGGGCTCAGCAGGATACGAAACACGTTGATCAGTGGCGAGAGACGATTCTACTCGCGAATCGTGACGCTGCGGGCGTGGGCGGTCAGGCCTTCTTTTTCAGCAAGCCGGACAACATCGGGCGCGATTTGGTTCAGGGCTGCCGGAGTGAATTCGGTGATGCTGCCGCTGCGTAGGAAACTGTTACTGGACAATCCGGCCGCCCAGGTGCAGGTGCCGCCGGTGGGCAACACGTGGCTGGGGCCGGCTGCGTAGTCGCCCAGTGCGACCGGTGTGTGGTGGCCCAGGAACGCAGCGCCAGCGTTTTTGATCTTGGCCATCATCTGGCTCGGGTCCGATGTTTCAATGTTCAAGTGTTCGGGCGCGAATTGGTCGGTTAACTCGCAGGCGTGAGCTTCGTCGCGGACCAGGATCAAGGCACCAAAGGCTTCCAGCGAATCGACGGTCAGCTCGCTGCGATCAAGTAGCGCAACTTGTTTTTCAAGTTCAGCCGCGACGGCTTCGATCAGCGGCGCGTGCCAAGTGATCAGGATGGCTGAACCGGGCGAGTGTTCGGCTTGGGCCAGCAAGTCGGCGGCGATGTAGTCGGCGCGAGCCGTTTCGTCGGCGATCACGATCACTTCGCTGGGGCCGGCGAACGAGTCGATGTCGACCGTGCCGAAAACATGCTTCTTGGCCAGTGCAACGAACAGGTTGCCGGGGCCAACGATCTTGTCGACGGCCGGAATCACGTCGCATCCGTACGCCATCGCCGCGACGGCTTGGGCGCCGCCGCATCGATAGACTTCGGTGATGCCAAGTTCGTGGCACGTGGCCAGCATGTCGACGTTGTACGAACCAAAGGGCGTGGGCGGCGCGACGACGGCGATCTCTTTGACGCCGGCCACTTGCGCGGGCACGGCCGTCATCAGTACGGTCGACGGATAGGCCGCCGCGCCGCCGGGCACGCAAACACCGACGCGGCGCAGGGGAACGTACCGCTGGGTCAACGTGACGCCGGGTTTGGGAGTGATTGTGACGTCGGTGTGCAGAATCGCCGATTGGAACGTGGTGATGTTGTCGCGGATTCGGCCGATCGTTTCGATCAGCTTTGGATCGGCGGCCGCATGAGCCGCGGCCAAGTCGGCCACTGGGACTTGCAGTTGGTCGGCGGTAAGGTTGGCTTTGTCGAGCGCCGTGCTGTAACGGAGCAGGGCAGGGGTGCCGTCGCGGCGAACGTCATCGCAGATCGTTTGCACGACCTCGGCGGGCGTCAGCGGTTTGCCAAAGACTTCTTCGGTCAGGGCGCGACCGCGGGGGCTGACCACGTTGCCTTGGGGGCTGAGTTTGTCTCGCAGTTGCTGCAAAATCTCGGCCGAACCGGATCGGGCGTCGACGCGTTGGATGCTGAAAGTCATCGATGTTGGCGATTGAGAGGGCGAGCGGGTGAAGAGACAAATACGGTTGTCGGATAGAATAGTAGAAGACTTGTCCATTGGTTACCGCAGGATAGTTTGGAACCGCAATGATTGATCTCCGCAGCGATACTGTGACCAAGCCCACGCCCGCGATGCGTCAGGCGATCGCCAATGCGGTCGTCGGTGATGCCGTGATCGACGTCGATCCAACGGTCGATCGGCTGGAGAAAATGACTGCCGAATTGCTGGGCAAGGAAGCGGCCGTTTTCATGCCCAGTGGCTCGATGACCAATCAGGTTGCGATTCGGCTGCATTGTGACCGCGGCAGCGAGTTTCTGTGCGAAGCCGATTGTCATGTTTATCACTACGAACAAGCCGCCTTTGCTCAGTTGTCTGGGTTGGTCGCGCATGTCGTCGCGGGGACAGGCGGAGTTTTGCACGTTGACCAACTGCGTTCACTGATCCGGCCGCATAACGATCACTTTGTTCGCACGCGACTGGTTTGTTTGGAAAATACGCATAATCGATGGGGTGGCCGCATCCAGCCTCAGCAGAACGTGGTGGAGATCTGTCAGTGGGCGGCTGAAAACGGACTTCGCAGCCACTTGGACGGAGCCCGTTTGTGGAACGCGGCGGTGGCGACCGGGGTCAGCGAAGAGGAGTTGGTGCGGCCGTTCGACAGTGTCAGTGTTTGCTTCAGCAAGGGGTTGGGAGCTCCGGTCGGTTCGGCTCTGGCAGGGTCGGCTGACTTCATTGCCGAGGCCCGGCGGACTCGAAAGCTGTTCGGGGGTGCGATGCGCCAGGCCGGGATGATCGCGGCTGGGGCGGTCCATGCGATCGAGCAGCATCGGGATCGGTTGGTCGACGATCATTTGGCGGCGACGAAGCTGTCCGATGCATGCCGGCAATGCGAGCCGTTGTCGATTCGTGGCGATCGAGTGGACACAAATATCGTCATCGTCGAGCTCGATCCGGGCTGGGGGACTGCCGAGGGGATGCTTTCGCAGTTGAATCAGGCCGGTGTCGACAGTTTTGCGATCGGGCCCCAGGCGATTCGGTTCGTCACTCATTTGGACGTCAACGAATCGCAGATCGACGAAGCCTGCGAAATCATCAAGAGAATCGCCGGGGCGTGAGGGGCGGCGAAAGCCGGGTGCGACAATTGGTAGCGTTTGCGTCGTCGGTTGTTTCGCGGTTCAATCTGAACTGACATCTCTTTCTCGTTCTTACGCGAACTCCGATTCATGTGGCGATTGTTTTTCTTGTTGTCGTTCGCCGGCGTCGTGGTCTGCATCTTTGTTGGGTGCGATCAACCCGTCGGTTCGTTTGCGCCCAACGAGGTGTTCTCGTTGACGTTGGCCAAATCCCGGTCGGTTTTGACTGATGCGGCCACGTCCGATGCTGCGGCGGTGACCGAAGAGTTGTTTGGGACTCCGGATGTTCCGCAAGTTCCACCGTCGGCGGCTTCTGTCATTTCGCTGGATCGATTGGTGCGAGCGGCGGGGCCGGTTTCCAGCGAGAAGGACGGCACGCACTTGGGACTGTACCGCGAGCACTGTGTGACTTGCCACGGCGTCAGTGGTGATGGAGCGGGACCGGCGAGTCTGTACCAGAAACCCCATCCGCGGAATTTTCGCCATGGCGTGTTCAAGTGGAAATCGACCGAGCGATCAGCCAAACCAACACGCGATGACCTGCGAGCGATCGTCCAGCACGGTGCTTCGGGATCGGCGATGCCGTCGTTTGCGGCGGTTGAGCCGGACGACATCGATGCACTTGTCGACTACGTGATGTACCTGTCGATCCGTGGCGAATTCGAGCGAAGGGCGATCGCGGCCGCGGTCGACGAGTTGGGATACGGAGAATCCGAAGACGGCACTGAAGAGCTAGTCACGCCCGATTTGCGATTGGCGGCCAGCGGCGAAACCGACGGGGCAGAGGTCGTCGCGGAAGTGCTCGGCCGAGTCGTCGGTGACTGGATCGCCGCACCCGAACAAGTGGTCGCCGTGGCGGAACCCGAGTTGCTCGGCGGACAATCGCTGGCCGAATCAATCGAACGTGGCAACGAAATCTTTCACGGCAAAATCGCCAACTGCGTGGGCTGTCATGGACCGGGCGGCAACGGCGAAGCGGTGCTGGTGGACTTTGACGACTGGGGCAAAGAGTACTCGACGCGGCTGGGGCTGACGCCGAGCGACCGAGACGACATGCGTCCGTTTCGCAAAGCCGGCGCGTTGCCACCGCGATCCGCCGAGCCGCGGAATCTGACTCAGGGCGTTTACCGAGGCGGCGGCGACAGGGCGACTTTGTTCCGCCGAATCCGCGAAGGGATCGCCGGTACTCCGATGCCAGGCATCGAATTGGTGGCCGAAGAAGACGGCCGGGGGCTGACCAGCGATCAGGTTTGGGATCTGGTCCGTTACCTGCAATCGCTCGATCCGGATGGGCCAAGCACATGATCGCGAAAGAAACAGCCAGGCGGATCGGAGCGGTCTCGGGACTGGTTTTCGGTTGGGCGTTGATGCGGTTCCTCGGGTACTCGGGAGTCATGCCGGCGGCTATTTTTGGTGCCAGCTTCTGTGTCGTCGGCGCGATCGCGGGCGAGCAATGGCACGGTAGAAAACGACTATGACCAACACACTTTCCACCACCGAAATTCCTCGCCCGCGCTGGCTGCACCGGCTGTGTGTGTTGGCGGTTTGTCTGGTCTGGCCACTGATTTGGGTGGGCGGATTGGTGACGACCTACGACGCCGGCATGGCGGTTCCCGATTGGCCGGGGACGTACGGTTACAACTTGTTTTTGTATCCCTACAAGACTTGGTTGTTAGGGCCGTTTGACCTGTTCATCGAGCATGGGCATCGGTTGCTCGGTGCGGTCGTCGGCTTTGTCGCGATCGGAATCGTGATCGCCGCGTATTTGGCCGAACCACGTCGGTGGGTGCGATGGCTGAGCGTCGAGTTGTTGCTGATGGTGATCGCCCAAGGGTTGCTCGGTGGCATGCGAGTCGTGCTGGGCGACCGGACGCTGGCGATGGTCCACGGCTGTTTTGGGCCCGCGTTTTTTGCTGTCTGCGTGGTCGCGGCGGTGGTGACCAGCAAGTTTTGGTGGCGACCGCACGATGATTTGGCAGCGAATTTGCCGAAACTTGGTCGCGGCATCCTGACCGTTGGATTTTGCCTGATCGGACTCAGTTATCTGCAGTTGGTGCTGGGGGCTCAGTTGCGTCACGTCCAGCCCACGACGCGGCCCGGAATCTTTGCCATGATCATCATGATGCACGTGATGGTGGCGTTCATTTTGTGGGCGGTGACCGCAGGGGCGTGGTTGAGGTTGCGGCGGTGCGGCGATTTGACGCTCTCGCGTCCTGCGGCGGGATTGGTAGGATTGGTGGCCGTGCAGATTGCGTTGGGCGTTGGGACATGGGTCGTGAACTACGGCTGGCCCTCGATTTTGGAGTGGGTTCCAGGCTCGGCGGACTTTTTGATTCGCGCCAAAGGCTTCACCGACTCGATCATCGTGACCGCTCACGTGGCAACCGGATCGCTGATCTTGGCCGTTTCTGCGATGCTGACTGTGCGGATTTGGCGAGAACGATCGAGGCGGCGTGATTCGTCGATTGACGTTTCCACCACACTGAATGAACCCCAAACCTAATAAGTTCACGTTAGCGGCGTCCTTCGATTCCGTGCTCAACACCATCGATACCTAGGACCGGCTTTTCTGACATGGCGACTGATCTATTGACGCCCGACAATCCAGCGACCGCACCGATTCGCGTCAGTTTGGCGGATGAGTCGAGTCGGGCGGATTCGAATGTGGATGGGGCAGGGCAGGGGAGTGCCAAAGTTTTGGACCAATCGCACGCTGACGACAAGTCCGCCGATCAGGCCACCGGCAAAACTCGGGCGTCATCCACTCCGTCTGTCTTTCGCGACTACGTCGAACTGACCAAGCCGCGCATCGTCACGATGATTTTGGTGACGACGACCGCGACCGCCGTCATCGGTGCCGCCGGACTGTTTTCGATCGTCGACTGGCTATGGTTGATGATCGGCACGGCCGCCGTGTCGGGCAGTGCGGGCGCCGCGAACCAAGTTTGGGAACGCGTGATCGATTGCAACATGACTCGGACGTCCAATCGTCCGCTGCCAGCAAACCGAGTGGCTCTGTTGCCCGCCGTCGCTTATACCGCGATTCTTGGCATCGGTGGATCGGCGCTGCTGTGGGCGATGTTTGGTGCCGAGCCGGCGCTGGCGGGAATCGCGACTTGGCTGTTGTACGTTGTCGTTTACACGCCGATGAAAACTCGCACAGCTTGGAACACCACCGTTGGTGCCGTCGCGGGCGCTTTGCCGGTCTTGATCGGTTACACGGCAATGGGTGGTTCGGTTTCCGACGCCAGTGGATGGTTGTTGTTTGGCGTGCTGGCGACATGGCAGTACCCGCATTTCATGGCGATCGCTTGGATGTATCGCCATCAATACGATGCCGCTGGTTTCAAGATGACCACGACCGTCGAGCCGACCGGCCGCAGCGCCGGCTGGCAAAGCATCATCGGCTCGCTAACGCTGATCGTCTGTGGCGTGGCTCTGTGTTTCGTCCATGACTTTTCATGGTTCGCCATTCCGGCTGCAATCGGAGTCTTGGCGGCGACGGTGCCAATGCTTGGCGCCTCGATTCGGTTTGCAAAATCGCCCGATGATGGTCGCGCTCGAAAGTTGCTGCGGTCATCGTTGTTGGTGTTGCCAGCGGTGCTGTTGATCGTCACTCTTCGCGTGTTCTGGTAGTCGGCGATGCCAGTCTGTATCGCTGAAGATGTTCACCATTCGTATGGAAATCACGTCGCGCTTGGTGGTGTCGACTTGTCGGCGGATGCCGGTGAAATTGTTTCCCTGCTTGGTCCCAACGGCAGCGGCAAGACGACGTTGTTTCGCTTGCTTTGCACGTTGTTGCCTATCCAACAGGGCACGGTCACGATCGGTGGTTTTGACGCCGCTTCAAACGCGTTGGCCGTGCGAGGTCAAATCGGAATCGTGTTTCAGTCGCCCAGCTTGGACAAGAAATTAACCGTTGACGAGAACATTGCGTGCCAAGCGGCACTGTACGGAATTCGCGGTGCCGAACTGAACCAGCGGCGTGACGAGCTGTTGTCGATGTTGGAGCTAACCGATCGCCGAGGTGATTATTGCGAGTCGCTTTCCGGTGGTCTGAAACGCCGCGTCGAGCTGGCCAAGGGGATGCTGCATCGTCCGAAATTGTTGTTGCTGGACGAACCGAGCACGGGCTTGGATCCGTCGGCGCGATTGAATTTGTGGAGCACGATTCGGCGGATGGCTGATGACGGCATGGCGGTGCTGATGACGACCCATTTGTTAGAAGAAGCCGACAAGTCGGATCGCGTGGCGATCATGGCGGACGGGAAAAAGATCGCCGAAGGTTCGCCGCATGCTCTACGCAGCGAGATGGGCGACGGGCTGGTGACGATCGAGACATCGTGCGAAGCCGAAGTCGAAGAAATCCTGCGACGTGATTTAGGTTTGAACGTTCAGACGTTGCCTCGCCAAGTTCGGTTGCACACCGATGCACCGGCGCCATTGGTGGAAACGTTGCTGCAACGGTTGGGCGACAAAGCCGAGTCGATCACGATCGGTAAACCGAGTTTGGAAGACGTGTTTGTGGCCAAGACGGGACAGACGTTCTCGTAGACTGAATATGAACGACAACACAACAACGATGGCCGATGGTGCGGGTGCCGCTTGGATGCTGGCCCGCCGAGAATGGGTTCGCTTTTTTCGCCAGCGAAATCGTGTCACCGCTGCGATTCTGCAACCGCTGTTGTTTTGGTTGCTGTTCGGCACCGGGCTAAAAGGAGCATTTTCGGGTTCGGGCGAACTGGATTTTATGCAGTTCTTTTTGCCGGGCACGCTTGGGTTGATCGTCTTGTTCACCGCCATTTTTGCCACGATCTCGGTCATCGAAGATCGCCGCGAAGGTTTCATGCAGTCCGTGTTGGTGGCTCCGGTTGGACGGCTGCCAGTGCTGGTCGGCAAGGTGCTCGGTGGCGCGGCGATCGCGTGGGTTCAGGCGGCCGTTTTCTTGGCGCTGGTTTATGTCATCGGCACGGTTTCGTTCAGTTCGTCGGTGGTGCCGATCTTGGTTTTGTTGGCGGTGATTGCCGTGGCGATGTGTTCGCTAGGGATGATCGTGGCGTGGCCGATGGAAAGCACTCAGGGGTTCCACGCAATCATGATGCTGGGGCTGATGCCGATGTGGTTGCTGAGCGGTTCGTTTTTTCCGATCCCAGTCCTGGATGCTGGTGCGAGTTGGGGGCAATGGGTGTTGGGCGGTATCATGCGAGCAAACCCGCTGAGTTATTCGATGGTCGAGCTGCGTCGTTTGATGTATCCGCAAATCGATTTTGCCGCCGTGGGTTTTGCTCCGTCGTCGTCGGTCTGTTGGGTCGTGTCGATCGCGATGGCGGTGGTGACGACACTGATCGCGTGGTACCTGATGCGAGGCAGTCGCAAGGTCGACGTGATTGTTTAGAGGAAAACGAAAATGAAAACACTGATAAACATTGCGATGATTCTGTTAGTCGGCGTCGGCCTAGGTTTGGCGATTCGGGTGCTGCGAAAGCCGGTCGGGGCGGGGCCTGGTCCGAATGATGTCGTCTACACCAATGATGGTCCGCCAGCGACGGATCCCAGCGAGATCGAAAGTGAGACTCTGTCGAAGCCGCCCGAGGACGAAGAGTGGCTCAGTCGGTTCGAGTTGACCGAGCGGAGCGGCAATACCGTCAAGAGCGAAGATCTGGCCGGCCAGCCCTACGTCGTTAGCTTCTTCTTCAGCACGTGCCCCAGCATTTGTGTCAAACAGAACCAGATCATCAAAGAACTGCAGGACGAATTCGAAGGGCAGGGCGTTCGCTTCATCGCGATCTCGGTCGACCCGGAAACCGACACGCCCGAGAAGCTTCGCGAGTATGCGGCTCGGTTCGGCGCCGACGACGAACAGTGGTTGTTCATGACCGGCGACCTGCCATACATCCGCCGAATCGGTGGCGAGATTTTCCAGCAACCGGTCAACAAGCAATTTCATACCGAACGATTCGTGCTGGTTGATCCGAAAGGGGCGATCGAGGGCTTTTACAACTGGCCCGAAAAGCGTCAACTGGCGGCCATGAAAGATAAGATTCGCGAAATGATGAAAGCGCAGGAATCCGCATGAATTGGCAGTTTCTGGCCGACAATCTTCCTCACGTGACCGCGTTGCTGAACGCCACCGCCGCAGTCTTGTTGGCGATCGGTTTAGTGAACATCAAGCGAGGCCGGGCGCGAGTCCACAAGAAATACATGTTGGCGGCCTTTGCGGTCAGTGCGTTGTTCTTGGTGTTGTATTTGTTCCACAAAGTCGCCTTGTTCCAGGCAACGGGCCAGCCCAATCGGCGATTCCCAACCGATCCAGCGATCGCCTCGGATGCCGCCCGGTACACGTACTTCGGGATTTTGGGGACTCACCTGGTGCTGGCGATCGCGGTGCCTTTTCTGGCCGTCCGGGCGATTTATCTGGCCAAGGCCGGGCGAATCCTGGCCCACAAAAAGCTGGTCCGGTACACCTTTCCCATCTGGATGTACGTCTCGATCACCGGCGTGATGGTCTACGCGATGCTGTATCACCTGTACGCGGTTTAGCCTAACGCGCCTGCGGCTCACTAAGAAAATAGCTTCGGTTTAGGCAGCCATTTACAAAACCGGGGCTGTTTGCGTAGACTACCGGGCTTCGATTTCCTCGTTATTGCCCGCATTTCTCGCTTTCGAGCCGATTCTTCGTGTTTGAATCCCTATCCGACGGTCTGCAATCCGCCTTCAAGAGCTTGTCCGGCAAGGGCAAGCTGACCGAAGGCAATATGCGCGACGGGCTGGAAATCGTGAAACGGTCGATGCTGGAAGCTGACGTCAGCTACAGCGTCGTCGAGGATTTTATGGCTCAGGTGTCCGAACGGGCATTGGGCAAACGGGTGCTGCTGAGCCTGCGGCCACACGAAGAACTGGTCAATATCGTCCACAGCGAGCTGATCTCGATCCTGGGACCAGTCGATCCGTCGCTGCACCTGAAAAAAGACGGCCCGACGATCATCATGCTGTGCGGCCTTCAAGGCAGCGGCAAGACGACGACCTGCGGCAAGCTTTCGCAGTTGCTAAAAGAAGAAGACATCAAGCCGTTGCTGGTCGCGGCCGACTTGCAGCGTCCGGCTGCGATCGACCAACTGCACGTGATCGGCGACCAGTTGGGCGTGCCGGTTTTCAGCGATAAGGGCAACCAGGATCCTGTCGCGGTCTGCAAAGCAGGCGTCGCCAAGGCGATCAAGGACGGCAATCGCGTCGTGATCTTGGATACCGCCGGGCGTTTGGCGATCGACGAAACGTTGATGGCTGAACTGAAACGGATCGACAAGAAGGTCTCGCCCGATCAGGTCTATCTAGTCGTCGACGGCATGACGGGCCAAGACGCGGTCAACAGTGCGGGGGCTTTCAACGAGGCGCTCGAACTCGACGGCGTCATCATGACCAAGCTGGACGGTGACGCTCGTGGTGGAGCGTTGTTGTCGGTCAAGCAAGTCACTGGCGTGCCGATCAAATTCATCGGAACGGGCGAGCACTTTGATGCTCTCGAACCATTCCGTCCGGAAGGCATGGCCGGCCGGATTTTGCAGATGGGCGACATGGTCGCTGCGGCTCGTGAAGCACACCGAATCGTCGATGAAAAAGAACGCGAAGAGTTGGAAGCCAAAATGGCGTCCGGCGACTTCACGCTTGACGATTTTAAGAACATGATGCAAAAGGTCTCCAAGCCAGGCATCATGGGACGCATGATGGGATTGATGCCCGGCATGGGCCAATTCAAAGACGTTCTCGAAAGCGAAGAAGCGTCCAAGGGCATCAACCAAACCATCGGCGCGATCAACGCCATGACGATGGAAGAGCGTCGCAACCCCAAGCTGATTGATACTCACCGTCGTAACCGGATCGCCAAGGGCGCCGGTGTGCAAACGACCGTCGTGTCGCAGTTGATCAAACAGTTCGACGTCATGAAGCCGATGATGCAAGGCATGGCCGGCGGCGGCATGGGCGATCGGATGAAGATGATGCAGCAATTGCAGGCCGGTGGAATGGGTGACCCGTCCATGGGCGGCATGAAGTTGAAAAAGAGTACCGGCAAGAGGCTCAGTGCGAACGATCGTGCTCAGCAAAAGAAGGAACGTGACAAGTTGAAACGCCGGATGAAACGCAAAAAATAGAACAAGTCGCCTCGCGTCTCCGGCTGATTTCTCTGGGGATTGCGACGGGCGATGCAGAGT
>JBAUHR010000549.1:0-4038 GCA_049680385.1 Rubripirellula sp.
ACGAGTACCTGGTCGAATCAATGCGTGCCCAATTCACCAGCCGTCCCGCACCATCGCTCCTGCCTGACACCAACGATCTGAAAACAGCCGCAGCCTAATTCATCACACCGGCCCGTGAACGGTTACCCCAGGTCGGAACCAGCAATGCTGGGCACCCAAAGTCATACAAAGCCCCATTCTTCAAAAATTCAGAAGTCCTGGCCGACATCAAAGATGAGTATTTGACAGATGTCTTGACTGACCGATGCGTCAAAACGATTGAAGACTACGATCGAGATCAGCCGTTCATGATTTCGATGTGGTACTACAACGTCCACCGTCCGCCTGTGCCACGTGAAGACCTGTTTGCACACTTCAAGGCAAAGGGGTACGAGGATGCTGATGCGATCTATGCGTCTCAAGTCAAAGCGGTGGACGAATCGGTTGGCCGAATACGAGAAGCATTGGCGGCAAAAGGCATTGCCGACAACACGGTGATCGTTTTCCTGTCCGACCAAGGAAGCTGGTATCCGAACACACCGCTGCGAGGCGGCAAAATGGTCGATACGTTGTGCGAAGGCGGTGCTCGCGTGCCGCTGATCGTTCGTTGGCCTGGTGTCACCAAGCCCGGCACTCAGAATAGAAGTCTCGTTCAATCCACCGATCTGTTTTCAACATTTGTTGAGATTGCCGGTGGCGACCCATCGGCCTACGACAATCTGGATGGCTTTTCGTTGATGCCAGCGATTCGTGGAGAAACGCTTCCTGACCGTGAGCAGCCTCTTATCGGATACCGCGCCTACCAAGATCTCTACGCTTCGGTGCGAGACGGCGACTGGAAACTGCTCGCGTATCGCAGCGGTAAAGTCAATCTTTACAACGTCGCGAAAGATGAGTCGGAACAGAACGACGTCGCTTCGTCCAATCCCTCCAAGGTAAAGCGACTAACCGACGAACTCATTGAATGGGAAAAACGAATGAAGGTACAACAGTACTCCGGTGTGCAGTAGCGACTTGCCATCCCGCTAATTCCCGCTCAACCCTCTTGTCTCTGATTCACTATGCCATTTCGCCATCTCTGTTTGCTGCTCGCTTGTCTTTGTTCGTCCAACTCGCGTGCGGACCAACCCAACGTGCTGTTCATCATGGCGGACGACCTTGGCTACGCCGATGTTGGGTTCAACGGATCCAAGTGGTTCGAGACGCCTGCGTTGGATGCATTGGCGGATCAGAGTCTGGTCTTTGACAACGCGTACATGTACCCAACTTGCTCGCCGTCTCGCAGCGCGTTGTTGACCGGTCGGCAGTCCTTTCGCACGGGCGTCTATACCGTGCCGGTACTGGAAAGGGCGATGACCAACAAAACATTTTCTCACGTTGGACGATCACACACGAACATCCTGTGTACGCCGAGCCATTGGAGGCTGCCGGCTATCAATCAATCCATCTGGGCAAGTGGCACATCGTCGGCCCCTATCCCGAGAAAGAGCTGGCGATGGATTGGCCGATCAAGCAGAAATTGACTCAGCCCGATCCCGGTGACTTCAGTTGGGTGGCTCCCCATAAACAACCAAGCATCCACCAGTTCTATCCGGAAGGCCGCGGATTCAAGACAAACGTCGGCGGTACGTTTCGCGGTGACCCGGCGTTCGAGGAAGGCGGCTACAAAAGCGAAGCGGGCGGCTACTGGGCACCGTTTAGCAACCCGTTCATCGAACCGAAAGACGATGACACTTGGCTGACCGATCGCTTAACCGACGATGCCATCGAGTTCATCAAGCAGAATCGCAACGAACCTTTCTTTGTCAATCTGCACTTCTATGCGGTGCATCGGCCGATCCGAATCCGCAGCGAGGAAATGTACGCAAAGTACGCGAAGAAAGACGGCGACGAAGAGACCGGCCAGGGACTTGGAAAGAAACGCGAGACGATGGCGAAGTATGCCACAGTGGTCGAGTCGATGGATCAAAACGTGGGACGGCTGGTCCAGTTTCTTGATCAGACCGGACTTCGTGACAACACGATGATTGTGTTCACGTCCGACAATGGCCAGCATCCGATGTACAGCACCAACAACAACTTGCGAGGAGCCAAGGGTGAGATTTACGAAGGCGGCATTCGTGTCCCCACGCTGGTCAGTCACCCTGGAAAGGTAACGCCGGGGCGAAAGTCCACACCGATCTGTGGACTCGATTGGTTTCCCACGTTCTTGGACATCGTCAACGTCTCGGACCACCAGGGAACACTCGACGGGAATTCGCTCACACCCTTGATGCACGGAACTGGTGAATCACTCGTTGATCGGCCTCTGTTTTGGCACATCGCGAGCCAATACAAACATGGAGCTTGTTCAGTCATTCGCAAGAACGACCACAAGCTGATTCAGTTTCTCAAGGACGGACGTCTGGAACTCTACAACCTGAAAGTTGATCCCGCAGAGAAAAACAATCTTGCTGAGTCAAACCAGCGACTGGCTGAGTCACTGCGAATGGAATTATCGCAATGGCGTCAAGCCAACAGCGTTCCGCTTCCACCTGAATCAACGCTGCCGTTTTGATCAATGAAGAACCTTACGAAGCTTGCGAGCGATCTCCGATGAATACACGCCTATCCCTGTTTGCAGCCTTCTTCGCGGTGTTCCTTGCTCTCCCGGACGTCCTTCCTTACACGGCGTGCGCAGAGAAACCAAACATCGTTCTGTTTGTCAGTGATGACCACGGGCTGGATGCGCTGGGATGCTACGGAAACGGCGTCATCCAGACGCCGAACATGGACAAACTGGCTTCTCAGGGAGTTCGTTTCGATCGTGCCTACTGCACCAGTGCCAGTTGCGCGGCAAGCCGAAGCGTCATTCTGACGGGACAGTTCTCTCACGCGACGGGGTCGTACGGGCACGTTCACGACTATCACCACTTCAGCGCCTTCGACGATGTGAAGTCGCTGCCTGTGTTGCTGGAGGCGGATGGTTACCGCACGGCGAGAATCGGAAAATACCATCTTGCTCCTGACTCAGTGTTTCGCTTCACCGATGTGCTTGAAGCGGATCCACGCAGCACAGTCGAAATGGCTGATGCATGCCAGGAAGTTGTCGAGAACGAACAGCCCTTCTTTCTCTATTTCTGTCCTGACGATCCCCATCGCGGCGATCCGTTCACGCCCACTCCATGGAATGCCCCCAACCATTTCGGCAATCGTCCCGAAGGCTATCCCGGCGTTACACCGATCAAATACACATCCGACCAAGTGACCGTCCCTGCATTCTTGCCCGATACGCCTGAATGTCGAGCGGAATTGGCTCAGTACTATCAGTCCGTGTCACGGATCGACCAAGGACTTGGGCGTCTCGTTGAGATATTGGAACAAGCCGGCAAGGCCGAAAACACCGTCATCATCTACCTGTCGGACAACGGCATCGCATTCCCCGGCGCTAAGACGACTGTGTACGAACCGGGGATTAAGTTACCGCTGATCGTGAAGGACCCGCGAAGTAAGCAAGCCGGCAAAACGACCGGCGCCATGATAACCTGGCCCCCGACATCCAAGACGCGATCCTCGCCCTACCGCGAACCGTGCAAGGACGCGACGCAATCCTAGAACGCGACGTCCGCCCCATCGCCAAAACCCACGACTGGGCCAAGCAACGAGAAATGTGGCGAGCGATCAAAAGCTTTCAAAAAAGGCATTCGTCCAGTGAGCTCTTCTAGGCGGAGAGGTCGAAGGCAATTGGCAATAGGACCGAAACAGGTTCTCGGATTCGAGGAACTTATCCTCGCGTCATCAACGAGTCTTCAAGAATGCGGTGATACAGAGTCAAGTAGGCTTCTGCCATTCGATCAATGGTGAATCGTTCTGCTACAGCGCGGCGAACGTTGTGGCGATCGATCTCGTCGATACGCTCAATCGCCTGATTCGCCTCTTCCAGGCTGTCGACTAGAAAGCCTGTGACGCCGTGGTCGATGAGCTCGGGCATCGATCCACGTCGCGTGGCGATCACGGGAGTTCCACAAGCCATCGCCTCGATCACAGAGAGGCCGAAGGGTTCGTCGAAGTTGATTAGGT
>JBAUHR010000550.1:0-1533 GCA_049680385.1 Rubripirellula sp.
CTTCCGCCGCATCGCCGCAGTGGTGGAATGATGCGGCGCGGCTGTTAGACGAAAGCCTGCTGGATGATCCCGGAGCGGATATCGCCGATTCCTCGGCCGCCGATGCGAGACTCTTCGAGGACGACGATCCACTGGGCGAATTGAAAGCCGCTGGCGTGATCCAGTCACCAAGTCACCCCGAGATGTTGGGGCAACTTGGACGTTACGCGATCGAACGCGAAATCGGTTCAGGCGGCATGGGTGTGGTGTTGAAAGGTTTCGATGCCGAACTGAACCGGACGGTCGCCATCAAAGTCCTCGCGCCGCACTTGGCGAGAAGTTCCGCGGCACGCCAACGATTCATTCGCGAAGGCCGCGCCGCAGCCGCTGTGATTCATGAAAACATCGTCGCGATTCACGAAGTCGACACGACCGGACGATTGCCCAACTTGGTCATGCACTTCGTTGACGGTGTTTCGCTGCAACGACACGTCGACACGATCGGTCCGTTACCTGTTTGTGATGCCTTGCGGATTGCGGCTCAAACCGCAGCGGGCTTGGCGGCAGCTCATCGCCAAGGCATCGTTCACCGCGATGTCAAACCGGCCAACATTCTGATTGGCGGTGGCGGCCAGCGCGTTTGGATCACGGATTTTGGTTTGGCCCGCGCAGTGGACGATGCAAGTCTGACACGAACGGGTTTTATCGCCGGCACGCCGCACTATATGTCACCCGAGCAGGCAGTCGGCGGCACGGTTGGACCAGTCAGTGACTTGTTCAGCCTGGGCGCGGTCATCTATTTCATGTTGGCCGCGCGTCCGCCATGGCGTGCCGAACGGTCGCTGGCGGTGCTGCACCGAATCGTACAACAACCGCATCGCCCGCTGTGGCAAGTCAACGCCGACGTGCCTCGCGAAGTCAGCGATTTGGTGGACCGCCTGTTATCCAAAACACCCGATGGACGCGGCGAATCGGCCGACAAAGTCCAAGTCGAATTGGAGCAAGTGCTAAGCCAAATGCAAAACCCCGATCACCCGCATTCACTCGCCGTGGGTCAGACCACGCCGCCCAAGAAACACAGTTTCTTTTCGCGACCGCTGTTCGTAGTCCCAGCAACGGCACTGGCAACGACCGCCATCATCTTTTCGATCCTGGGATTGCCCGGATGGCGTTGGGGCGGAAGTGTTGTTTCGGAGCCGGGAGTCGCAATGGAACAACAAACCAGTGACGATGTTTACGAGTCAGCCGCTGGCGCGTACGAATCGATCCAACCCGCGCCCGTGGCCCGGGACTACAGAAGTGTGCAATCAAGTACTCCTCTACCACCGAGCTTTGAGGCGCAGCCAACACCGCAAGTCCAGCCAGTCTTCGACACACCAACGAATGGCCTTCGCAGTCGCAGCAACTCTGCTCAGTTGCAAAATACGACGGCACCGATAACAGCCACTATCACTTCTGCTATGTCTACGACATCGGACCATCTATTCGCCGAGATCGCGATGTTGGAACACCTACTTCGCGAAGCCGAAGCATCGAACAAGCCCTCTCTAGACC
>JBAUHR010000551.1:0-4841 GCA_049680385.1 Rubripirellula sp.
CATCCGATCACGCAAACGATCACTCACCTGACCGAAATCATGGGCCGGATGGGCTTCGAAGCGGCTGAAGGCCCCGAAGTCGAAGATCCGCACCATAACTTCGTCGCGCTGAATATCCCCGAGGACCACCCGGCTCGCGACCCGCTGGACAATTTTTATTTGTCGACGGCCGCATCGCTGGCGGCCAGCGGTTCCGCCAAAGGGATCGAAGGCACGCAGCTTCTGCGCAGCCAGACCAGCACGGTGCAGATCCGCGTCATGGAGACTCAGCAGCCGCCGATCCGTGTGATCTCGCTTGGCCGCGTCTACCGACCGGACGCTCCCGACGCGACTCACTTTCCGATGTTCCACCAGATGGAAGGGCTGTACGTCGACCGCAACGTGACAATGGCCAACCTAAAGACTGTCCTGCGAGTCTTTGCGACCAACTATCTGGGCGACGACGTCGAGATTCGGTTCCGCCCATCGTTCTTTCCGTTCACCGAACCAAGCGTCGAAGTGGACTTTTTCTGGAACGGAACCTGGATCGAGTTCGGCGGGGCGGGGATGGTCGATCCGGCCGTCTTCGAAGCCGTCGGGTACGACCCGGAAGTGTACAGCGGGTTCGCGTTTGGCTTGGGCGTCGAACGGCTGTGCATGCGTCGTCACTCGGTCACGGACATTCGTGATCTGTACAGCGGTGATCTGCGGTTCCTGAGTCAGTTCTAGCGGCGTGTGCTGGCACCGCGACGGCCGGTTGGTGGTCAGGGCAACTCACTTTTCAAAATACACAAATTAGCCGCCACGCGCTAGCTTCCGGGAACTGCGTGCTAGCGCACGGCGGCTGATCTGCCCAGCTTAAAAAAGTGAGTCGCCCTGGGATGGTGATCAACTCGTTTGCTTGTTTTTGATGGCTGTGGTTTAATTCGGGGCTACTTACGCACTTCCGACCACCGCCGCCCGCCATCCTGGCTGCGGCAGCCATCCGAGCACCCTCGATGCAGCTCCCGATCGTTTCCGAAAACGCCGTTTCTTCGTCCAAACAGCCCGCCGAATCCACTGACGGTGTACGCGGCCGTTATGCGGTCGTCTCTCTTGGCTGCCCCAAGAACCTAGTCGACACCGAACAGATGCTCGGCCGACTGGACGAAGAAGGTTACGCGATGGTCGAGTCCGTCGACACGGCGGACTTTGTCGTCGTCAACACGTGTGGCTTCATCGACTCGGCACGCGCTGAATCCTATGGCGCGATCGACGAGATGCTGGCACTGAAGAAAGCCGGCAAGCTGAAGAACGTTGTTGTGACCGGATGCCTGGCGGAACGCCAACAAGGCAAACTGTTGGAAGACCGCCCCGAAATCGACGCGATGATCGGCGTGTTCGGTCGCAACGAAATCGTCTCGGTCATCGATCGGTTGCAGTCGGGCATCGAAGAACAAGAGAAGGTTTTCCGCCCCGCGCCGATCCGCCCGTTGTCCGATGCGGTCCGCCGCGCCGTGACGCCACGGCACTTTGCGTACCTGAAGATCAGCGAAGGCTGCGACCGGTTGTGTACGTTTTGCGCGATCCCCAAGATGCGCGGCAAACACTACAGCAAGCCGATCGAGCAGGTTATCGACGAAGCCAAGCGGTTGGGTGAAAGCGGTGTTCGCGAAGTCGTCATCGTGGCCCAAGACACGACGTACTATGGCAAAGACCTGTACGGCGAACCGCGGCTGAACGAACTGCTGATCGAGTTGGACAAGATCGAATCGATCGACTGGATCCGCTTAATGTACTTTTATCCGATGTACATCGACGACGCGCTGATCGACACGCTTGCCAATGCCAAGCGGATTCTGCCGTACATCGACATGCCGCTGCAACACGCCTCCGACACGATGTTGAAGCGGATGTCGCGTAAGACGACTAGGGCGTCGCAAGAAGAAATCCTGGCGAAGCTGCGTGAACGGATTCCCAACCTGATCATGCGAACGACTTTGATCACCGGCTTCCCCGGCGAAACCGAAGACGACATCGACCAACTGTGCGACTTTGTGGCCACCCAAAAATTCGAGCACTTGGGCGTGTTCACGTACAGCATCGAAGAAGACACGCCGGCGGCGAAGTTGCCCAACCGCGTGCCGGCCGATGTTGCTCAGGCTCGTTACGACCGAGTCATGGAAGTGCAACAGAAGGTCGCGTTTGAATGGATCAACAGCCGCATCGGAACGGTTGAAACGGTGATCATCGATTCGCCATTGGCGGACCAGGACGGCGTTTGGATCGGACGAACGCGAGGCGAATCGCCGGACATCGACGGGATCGTTTACGTCTCGGGTGTCGACCCGGATGACCCGCTAGAGATCGGCGACATGATCGATTGCGAGATCGTGGCGTCGGACGGGTACGACCTGGTGGCGGCGCCTCTGTAAGGGCGAGTGTCGGAACATGGTTTCCGATTCGCGGCGGCCAAGCTGTTCAGGAACAGCGCGCAGTCGCCCCACCTTGGCGGGCTCTAGTCATTCGAGGACAACCTAGACGGCGACTTCGAGTGAGCAAATTTTTTCAATGACCACGACAACCGCGATGAATGCCAAGCCGGGATCCATTTACAACGTACCAAACGCTCTGACGACAGCCCGTTTCGGGTTGGCGATTGCCGTGATGGCGCTGTTGCCGATGGGGCGACTGACCGCCGCATTGGTGATCTTTATCATTGCCGTGTCGACCGATTGGATGGACGGCTACTGGGCGCGGAAGTACGGACAAGTCACCAAGCTGGGCCGAATCTTCGACCCCTTTGTTGACAAGATCATCATCTGCGGCACCTTCATTGCGCTCGTCGAAGTCACGGGCTCGGGCGTGGCGTCATGGATGGCCACGATCATCGTCGCTCGTGAATTGTTGGTGACCAGTTTGCGTGCAATCATCGAAGGCAGCGGCGGTGACTTTTCGGCGAACCAGCTTGGCAAGTGGAAGATGGTGCTGCAGTGCGCCGCTGTGATCGCGATCCTGTTGTCACTGATCAATCCTGACGCCGACTGGATTCAAATCACCGGACAGGTCTTCTTGTGGTCGTCGATCGCGCTGACTTTGTATTCGGGATACGTCTATGTGATCGAGGCGTCCAAGGTGCTGGGCAAGTCATAGTGGAAGATCCGCCCGTCGCATTGATCATGCTGAACCTGATGGTGCTGACCGCGATGGCGTACAGCTTTATCCAATGGACGCGGCTGTTGATTGCCCATCGCAGCAACCTGCGTTCGTTGCCTTCGTTGCTGGTCCCCGCACAAGAACGCGAGCAACCGTTTTGGCACCCCGGCGACGCGCTGTTGATGTTTGGTTCGACGCAAGTGATCGCGGGCGTCACCGTCGCCATCTTGTTGCTTGCCGGCGTCGTGACACGCGCCGATGACGAGAACACGGCGAGGGGAACGATGATCCTGATCGCGGCAACGCTGTCCGCCGGCATGGTCGCCGCACTGATCACGTTGGCGTGGCTGCGTGTTCGAGACCGCGATGCGATCAACAAACTATCGCTACGGCTAAACGACGCGGACGGCGTCCTTGGCTTGAAAGCGTCCGTGATGATCTTGCCACCGGTGTTGGTGCTGTCGGCACTGGCGTCGCTGATCGTGAAGTACGATCACCCGGTGCTGACGTCGATGAGTGGGCTGAGCGACCCGCTAAAGTTTTCGATGATCTTCATCGGCACCGCGATCGTCACGCCGTTTGTCGAAGAGCTGATGTTTCGTGTGTTGTTGCAAGGTGGGCTAGAACGATTGCTTGACCCGGTCACCGATCCAGCGACCGGCTGGCAACCGAAATCATACGCACCGATTTTCATCACCAGCATCGTGTTCGCATCGATGCACATCGGACAAGGCGCGGCGCCGATCCCGCTGTTCTTCTTGTCATTGGGCCTGGGCTATCTGTATCGCCAAACCGGCAACATCACCGCCCCGATGGTCGTCCACATGGTCTTGAACGGCACGACGATCATGATGGAAGGTTTCCGCGTGATGTCGTCGTAGGGCCGAACGTTATCATTCCGGAATGATCCGGAAAGCTATTCAATCGTCGCGTCGAAACGTCGAGAAGTCACGGCGTTCAAGAGTGAAAACCACGTCGGTGTCCATCTCCATTGACAGCCAGACGAGTGAGGCATCTGCTATCTGTACGTCATGATCGTGATAGCGTTTCGAGAACTCTAGCACCCAAACTCTAGCACCCATGCCAAGAAATCATCGTCGAGCGTTGGAATCACCACCGCCGTCGATTGAGCCAGCCTGAAGAGTTCGTGCTGTGCCCTGCGGTTATGACGAAGAAGACAATGCGCTTCGGTGAGAACAGGGTAGCTCGTGATCATCGGATCGATGATCCGATGCGTTGCTTTTACGCAAGCGGAATGATTGTCTTCGTCTGGCTCGAAGATCGCCACAATCGCAGACGTATCGAGCAGGACTGAGCGGTACGTCACCGCCCGAAGCCTTCCATGTGGACCGGATTGGTTGCAAGGTCACTTGGTCCACCGCCAGCAGAGCCAATCACTCCCAGCTTGTGCAGCGCATCAAACGCCGTCCCCGCTTCTTGCGACTGAGCTTTCCTACGCTTTGGCTTGTAAAGATAAACGATGTATGCAACAGCCTCCTCAACCGTTTGAAACTCGCCAGCTTCAACGAGGGACCGGATGCGTCGTTCGGTTTTCTTGTCGATGTTTAGATTCATTTCTCGTCTCCTACTGCCAGACTACCACGCCAGCGGCGTCAAAGACATTAAAAAACGCCAGCCTGCTATTCCGGCCTCAGATCGCAGTGACGCTGCCGTCGTTCTGCGGATTTGCGTACTGATGAAACCAATCGTGATGACCTTTACGGGAC
>JBAUHR010000552.1:0-15279 GCA_049680385.1 Rubripirellula sp.
GGATAGCGATGCAAACAGCTCATCGAGGAATAGCCAGTTCCAAAATCATCCAGGTAGACGTGAATACCGAGATCCCGTACCTGCTGCAGCACGGTTGCCAACCGATCTTGTTCGTGGACAAACGTCGATTCCGTCATTTCGAATCCTAGCAGTGACGGCGAGACACCCGTCGTCCGCAAAATGCTTTCGACGCGTTGAATAAAAGCGGGATCCATTAGTTGCGTACGCGCAACGTTGATTGCAACACGGAAAGAACATCGCCGGTCGAGCAAATGCAAACCTTGATCTACCAGAATCTTGACAGTGTTCTCGATCACCCAATAGCCGAGCTCGACAATTTGCCCGGTTTCTTCAGCAACAGGAATGAACTCAACAGGACTTCGAAGTGACCCGTCATCCAAGAACCATCGAATCAGAGTTTCGAACCCAACCGTCTCCATCGTTTTCAAATTCACAATGGGCTGAAAGTGAAGAGTGAAACCATCATTCTGAATCGCCTTGTCGATCTCGGACTCTAGAGTGACACGCCTTAAAACGCGTTCGCCCATTGCTTCATCAAACAATGCAATGCTTCCGCGACTGGCTTTAGCGGCATACATCGCCATGTCCGATTGCTTCATCACTGTTTCTACGTCGGACGCATCGGAATCCATGATTGCGACTCCGATGCTCGATTGAACCAGCAACTGTCGACCATCCAACTCGGTACTCTGACCGACTTGCTCTAAAATCTCGCCAGATATTTGTTCAATTTGAGCATTCGATTCGAGATCGCAAATCAGAATAGCGAACTCATCGCCACCCATACGAGCGGCAAGAGATCTGCTTGCCAATTCAGGCCGCGCAAGAAAATCCTGCAACCGGGTCGAAATCCCACGCAGCAATTGGTCTCCCGCGCCGTGTCCCAGTGAATCATTGATCAGCTTGAAATTATCCAAGTCCAGGTACAAAACTGCATCAAGACGTTTCCCACCCTCCACGCGTTGCTTTACTCGATCCTCCAATGCCGTCAAGAAGACCGTGCGGTTTGCTAACCCGGTCAGCGGATCCGTTTCGGCGAGCAAACGCAAATCCGCAGTTCTCCGTTCCACCAAATTTTGAAGATCGTCGACACGCATGTTGGCCATCCGCATAAGACGACGTTTGTGCGTCAATGAAGAAGCGAGCTGGGCAACTTCAATATTGTCGAATGGTTTTTTAAGCAACAGCAATCGATCAGATCCACCGAGCGTCTGGCAGATGTCGCTCCATGAATAGTCAGAATAGGCCGTGCAGATAACAACCTGAAGATCCGCGTCAACTTCCCATAGACGCAGCGTTGTTTCGATTCCGTCCCAGCCAGGCGGCATCCGAACGTCCACAAAACAAACACCATAAGACTGACCACTCTTCATGGCTTCAACGACTTTCGCGAGCCCCTCTTGCCCTTGAAGGGCCGAGTCCACTTGATAGACCTCTTCCTGTACAACCTTGGCGTTGTCTTCAAAGAAGTCGGCTGCGATAGCATCCAAGTCAGAACTTGAAGAACTGGGGCATAGAATCTTACGAAAATCCTCGTGGATCGCCGCGTTATCATCAATGACCAAAATGCGCCGGAAGTTCACATCACTCTCAATCATGGACTTTCCCCTCGAGTTCTCGGGCGCCATAGGCGTTTTGGATGTTTGGCATGATCAAAGACGCAGGGGCGTCCTCAAGCAGTGCAGAATTGTTTTCAGGGCTACGGTTTTCTGATAACCGGCCGGCAAAAGGTTCGCAAGGAATGCTGATCGTAAAACTCGCACCATGCCCGAGACCATCGCTAGTGACTTGAAGCGAACCACCCAACTCTTTCGCAAGATTTGCCGAAGCATGAAGTCCAAACCCGTGGCCATCTTTCTTGGTCGTGAATCCTTGCGAGAATATTTTCGTCAACTGATCTTGTGATATGCCGACACCAGTATCGATTACCTGAAGCCCAATGCTGTCCGCGTCTACCTGAAAGGACCGCACCGTGACGCAAGCCTGAGTACCACCGTGTTGCAAAATGGACTCCTTGGCATTCTTGATCAAGTTGACCAGCATTTGGATGATCTTTGCCTTCTCAACTCGAATCGGCGATAGTTCCGCGTAGTCGCGAATCAGCTCGATTCCATGCCGCTTGACGGAGTCCGATAGGAACTGCAACGCATCTTCAAATAGCTCGTCTGCTTGACAGGATTCGGTCACGCCGCGTGCGCCTGCGAGCGACTGCTGCGCACGTACGATTTCCTTTATGTGATCGACATGCTTCAACACAGATTGAACTTCGGTTTCGATTTCAGTTTGGGACGATTGAAGTCGCTTGGTGATCGCCGAAAGAAAACCCGGAAGCTTTTTCCCCTGGTTTGAATTCGCCATGAAGTTGCCGATATCGGCTTGATTCGCATCGAGCAATTCGACAACTTGAACCAGCAGGCCAATCGGTATCCCTTGAATCTTGTCTTTCGCAACAACAGTCGCAACATTCAGGCTGTTGAGAACATTTCCAATGTTGTGCAACACGCCATTGGCGATGTCGGCCATCCCGGCTTTGCGAGAAGTTTCGATCAATTGCGTTTGAGCTTCCTTAAGCTGCTTATTCGCCGCGTCACGGGCGGAAATGTTCTGCTCGAGATTTGCATTGGTCATCTCCAATTGCTCGGTCCGACTCTTGACTCTTCGCTCTAGGTCAACATTAAGCTTCTCGAGATCATTTCTTGCCTTCCTCGTTTCGTGATCACTTTGCTCAACACGTTGAATCATCGTATTGAACTGCTGGTACAGGACACCAATTTCATCCCGGCTCTCGTGCGTCACTCGCAACGAGAAATCCATCTCGTGTGTGATTTGCTTGGCAGCCGTCGACAACCGAATCAGCGGGTGCGAAATGCTATGCTGCAGCGGAATTGCGACGAAGATGCCCAAGATTAAGGACAAGGCAACAATGATGATCGATGCGCGAACGTTGCCCCAGTACGCCTGTTCCAGGTCAACTAGCGAATCGCGCAGCCCAAATTTCCCTATCGCATCGCCGTTGTCGATAATGGGAACAAGGATCTCCGCATAACCTTCATCTGAAAATTGAATCCCAGCCACATTCCCGTTTGCGATTTGCCAAGTTTCATGACCGGGCTGGCTATAGTTGGCAAACAGCTTGCCTTCGCCGTCAAGGATGACGGCGCTGGTTACGGTAGGGTAGAACTGTAATGAGTCGAGCAACTGTTCGGCCGACTGAGATTGACCAAAGGAGACTGCAGCGGCGCAGTTGGACGCAAGTACTTCGGCCAACGTCGTAAGCTGCTGGACCTTGGCGCGTTTGGTGGTCCTTGCGTTGTACATCAGCGAAACACAAGTAGCGACGACCAATGCCAAAGTAATCGTCGAACCATTTAGAAGCGTCAGTTTCGTCGGGATCGGAAGGTTCTGAAATCGTTTCATTATCGGGGAACCATCCGATCCGGTGAGTCTTGAACGATGTTCGCTAGCTTCAGTACAGGAGCCTGGAAAGTGAGGAGTTGTCGTCTAGTTGCATCGATATTGATGTCAAACCCAATGGTTCCGTTGGGGTCTTTGAAAAAGGAAACCGTGCCTCCGCTTTGCGCGAATCCACTCGCTTCACCAATAATCAGCGTGGCATTGCCTTCTGCAACATCGAGTGCGTCTTCGTGATTGGTGTTCTGTATGACACCCGAAACGAAAAGAATGTGACACGGGACATATTCACGGACGGAACGAAATCGTTTCACCACGACGGTCCGGCCCCCAACTTTCTTCATTCTCGCAAGTGAATCAATGCTGGCGCCAAACGGGTCATTTCCAAGAATACCAATGACGAATGGGTCGTCAGTGCTCTCAAAGGCGTGGTTAGGCCAAGTGACGTAACGAGAGAAATTATAGAGATAGGCTACTTTGAGCTTGTATTCGCGCGACGTACTTTGTTCTTGCGCGACCGCGAACGAAGTGCTAACGAGAGTCGTCGCGCACAGTGATATCAAGATTGCAGCCATTCGTCGATTTCGACAAAGAGCTGGCGATCGTGACCAGCGAACTGCTTCGTTGGCAACCGTCGGAAGGTCTGGTTCATTCAGCATGATCCGCTAGTACCTCACCTGAATCATGCCGTAAACGCTGCGAGGTACTTCCGTGGCAAGCTCACCGGTGTATTGGTTGGTACCGTACTCTGGCTGGGATCGATCGAGCAAATTCTGAGCTGCGATCGACACCTCTAGGTTTCGATTGGGCATCCAACCTGCCCGAAGATCCAACTGCAAGTAGCTTGGTGTGCCGAAAATCGGAAGAACGTCTACGTAACGTGTAATCGCATCGAACGTCCAATCGCGAGTAACGTTCCAGTGAGAAAAAATCCTCGCTTGGTTTCGCGGGTATTCATTCGATCGCGTGTTCGCTGTCGTTGGATTTCCGATCGGATCGTTGTCGAAGTCGATTCTGGCGAAAGAATACGAACTATTCAGCTGCCAGTGATCGGTCACTTGAAGCTGACCGGTGACCTCGACTCCATAGGAATGGGCGGTGCCATCGGGCGAGAACATGGCGAATGGCGGAGCAAAGCCGCCCGGCTGAACAATTCGATCCGACAAAAAGTTGTCATAGACATTGTAGAATACGGCTGCATCCCACGAGAATTGATCCGTTGGCTGACAGCGGTAACCAATTTCGTATGCCATCATATCCATCGTGACCGCCGAGTCACCGCCGAATAGCATGAACGGCGTGTTAGCTGGAAACGGTGACGGCAGATCCGTAATGCGAAAGTGAATCGATCGTTCAGCACGCGTCGGTGTGCGTACGGCTCGCGAGACACTTCCCCAAATAGCACTGCGCTCGTTGGGAAGGTATAGCAGCCGAGCACTCGGCTGCACTTGCCAGCGTGCAAAGGTGTCGTGTGAAAGCTTGGAACCGATCGTGAAGTAAGCCTTGTCTTCAACGATGGCATATTCATTTTGTGCAAACGCCGAATAGCGTTCGACGGTCATCTTCTCTTGTGGCGCAAAGATCAGCGGATCGGCAGAGTCGTTCGTGAGATGATCCCATGTGTTGCGATAGGCGAGCCCCCAAATGAAGTTGTTTCGCTGGCCAATGGGAAAGCGATCTTGGAAGTCGATATCAAAGTTGTTGATCTTTGCCTGAAAGTCGATTTCCTCGCGACTTGTATGGTCGTAGTAAAACTGAATCGATCGGTCGGTATCTTCGTCGTATACACGAGTCCAGCGACCGATGACTTCGCCACCTACCAGTGGGCTAACATCCTTGGGCGTCTGGACCAAAGGACGCACATGAGTGTTTCCACTTTCGCCGTTGTAGTAGTTCCCTTGAAACGTGAACGTGTCGCCGCTGTTGGTCTTGAAATCGTTTCGGAAACCAGCGCTACCAAGATGGTGGAAATCGTTCTCGAGGCCCGTTGGCGATTCGGACGTTCCTCGATCCACCCACTTTACGTTTCCTCGCCAATCCACACCATTTGCAGTTCGGCCTCCCAGACGTGCGGCACCAAAACTGCGATCAAGCGTTCCGCCACCAGCTTCGACAAACGTGCCGTGCGTTTTATCAGAGCTCTTGGATATGATGTTAATGACACCATTGACCGCATTCGCTCCCCATACCGTTGCACCCGGTCCACGGACGACTTCGATGCGCTCGATGTTATCAAGGACAATGTCCTGTACGTCCCAGAACGTCCCACCAAATAGTGGTGTGTAGACGGTACGCCCGTCGATTTGAACGAGCAAGGTATTGGCATAGCGTCCACCGAATCCTCTCGCCCCAATACTCCATTTGTTGCCGTCGATTTTCGCGACTTGCAGACCAGGAACGAGTCTAAGGAGTTCTGGAACGGATCGGTATCCGCTGCGACGGATCATGTCCTGATCGACGACATAGACAGCCGCCGCTGTCCGACCGATGGTGCTCTTTTGGCGGCTTACTGTGCTAACTTCGACGTCCAACGCTGGTGCAACGGCGGTGCGCCGGAGCGTACTTAGATCCTGGCTGAGAAGCGAATCGAGCTCGTCATCCAGGTCAGCCTCTGCCTCTGCCTCTGCCTCTTTCTCTTTCTCTTTCTCTTTCTCGCCCTGGTTCCCTGGCGGGGCCTCTTCTTGGCCCGAAATTGCATCGATAACGACAGGCTCCAACGGCACTTGCGCAACCGATTTCGACTGACACAAAGCCATGCAGAAAAGACAGCAAACGCCTATCCTCCACGCTCGATCGTATTTGTTTCGCAACAACTTGGCACGCGCAAATCAGTTAGTGGTCGATGCTCGCTCTTTGGAAAAAGTTGGTGCTGAAGATGTGACCTCTGCCCCTATCGTTAGATAAATCGGTCAAATCGATTCGAACCTGACCCCGGCATCAACAAATTGCGGTAAATACGCAGCGAGAAATGAAAGCACAGCCGCCATTGGGCGGCCAGGAAGTTCCAAAAGTGGATTACCCATCCCACTCGCGAACAGGTGCGAGAATGATTCCTCGGACGAACGTGTTCCCAAGGCCCCGTTCAAAGCGAGCTACGACGAGCCGATGTAGCCAAAGGCGGCAAATTTGCCGGCAACTCATTCGCTGCCCGTCGATGGTCTGCCGGCCAGTGTTTTACCGATGCGAAAACGACTGCGGGTCGACTTTTTGGTTCCAATTCTGGATCCCGCCTTTAAATTTGACGGCAATTTCGGCGGTCAGAAACCCAAGGGACTAACATGGTGGCAACAAAACTGAGCTGAAAGTATCACCGATTTGTCCGAACGATTCCTAAGTCACAACCAACCCTGTTTTCTCACTGAATCTCTCGAAGCGATACCATGAAACGAACTGTCCTTTTTAGTTTGAGCTTGCTGCTTGCATCGGCAACGACGTCGAACTCCTACGCGGCGGAAGTCGTCGCATTTTGGGGATTCGCGGACGACTACAACTTCTCGACGCCGGACACACTGAAGTATGACTTCACTGCTGACGTTGATAACACCGCCTCGGGCAACGCGAACCTACAAGGCTATATCGGTTTAGCAGCCTCGCTCGATTCGAACGGCGGTGGTGGGGCAATCAGCTACACATCGCCGACAAGCGGAATCACCTACGCGCCGACGCGCACGTTAAAGTGGGACGATGCACGCGGGGGCGGGCCCGATTTCGATATTGGTGGTGTAACGCTGTTCAATGTCAACGACATTGAATCCGGAACGACGACAACAAGAGACTTTGGCAATGACGCGCTGATGTATCTGACCTTTGACACGACTGATTTCATGGACTTGTCGTTGCGCTTCGACATCGAAGGAACACCTGGTGCTTTGCCAACAACCTTTGACATCTTTTATCGCGCGGGCGGCGCGACCGACTGGACTCGCGGGAACGGCCAGAACAACATACCGCTAACGTTCCAAGACTATGTCCCGCTCGATCCCGACAACCAATTCGCCGACAGCGGTTCGATCTCGCTGGCGTCAACGTTGAACAACCAAAGCTCCGTCGAGTTGATTCTGAGTGACTTTGCCGACAACGGAAACAACGAGATGGAAATCGACAACTTCGAGATCATCGGCACTCGCATCAGCTCGGTTCCCGAACCGAGCAGCGTCGCAGTGTTGGCGATCGGCATCGTTGGATATTCGATGCGACGTCGAAAAAGAAAGGTTTAAGCATCACGGATTTCGAGGCGGTCGCTGAACGATTACTCGATACGATCCTCCACCTCGAATGCACCCACGCAAGCTAAATTCCTGTGCATGCCAATGTCATGATTCATCACGATCGTGATCGACCGGATCGTTGTGTGGCTCCGAAACAATGATGACTCGCGCGACACGGCGGAAAGGTATCAGGATATTCTGATTTGGATCATCCAGAGGGCTCATGGCAAGATAGTCGTCACCTGCTGAGACGACCGTGTTGAGCTTGATACGTTTGTCGAAAAGCGAAAAAGGCGGCAGGGCCAGCTCACGATTGCGTTTATGCGTCATTGCGTTCAGTACATCGATCTTAGCGCCGCGTTCATGAGCTTCTTGCCGCTGACGATTATAGCTTTTGGTACGTTCATCAAATGCTTCGCGATCACGCCGAAAGGATTCGAGCGAGGCCACGTGTTCTTTGTATTGGCTAGGGGTGTAAATATGGATGGTGTAAGCGGCCAATTCATCATCAATAGTCACACCGATGTGCTTGGCGCTGCGCAGTTGAGACGCAAATGTGTCAGCGCCAAAAACCGATTGCGAAAACAGCGACAACGTCAACAGTGTGATTGCGAGACGGTTCATGGCTTTGCTCCGGTAGTAGTAGATTTGCTGGCAAACGAATCGTGTTTTTTGTTTCAGTGCAAAAGCATTGGCCGTAACATCGGCTCAACATATCCGCGCAGCCAACGCGACGGGCCACTTGGCGATTCTATCGCGTCGGCTTGCCTGTTGCACGGCTAAGCCTGACTTTGCCAGGCCGGTGGGAACGTCTAGGCGAAATCCAATTTTTCTTTTCCGTGTTCAATAACCCACAACCGAATCAGCCGAACATGTCTTCGAGTTGTTCGATGTAGTCGAGTGCCTGTTCCAATGAAGGCGTCTCGGCGCCGGCGACTCGGCCGGCGACGTCACAATCGTTTAGACGCATCAGATCATCGAACGACGGATGCTCGGCCAAACGTCGCCGCCGCCGTGCGCCTAGCGAGTGATCGCGGACCTTGTGTGCGTCCATGTGGTGCTGGATCAACCACGCCGTCCGCTCGGAAATGAATCCATCGAGTGCCTCCAAACCCGCCGCAACATGATCGCCGGGATCGATCGCCTTGCCGACATCGTGCAACAGGGCTGCCAACAAGAATTCCTCGTCGTAAGCGGCTTCGTCTTTGGCGAGGTCATAGACTTGCAAACTGTGATGCAGCGCGTCGCCTTCGGGATGAAACTTTGGGTTCTCGCGAACGTTTTCAAGCGGCATCAGCAGCGCCAAGAAAACGTTCCAACGGTCCGGGCGAGTATCCATGTCGTCGAGGTTCGCTTGCAGTTGATTCGGATCGACGTCGTGTTCGATTTGAATCCGTTTTTCCAGCTCGGCCATCGAAGCACGCTCGATCGGCTTGCCAGTGATCGAGCTGCGAAATCGGAATCCCAATAGCGACGCCGCATAGACCGTCAACTCGATCGGATACTCATCACGGATGTGAATGTGTGTGAAGACTCGCGACTGGCCATCCTTGATGACCCGCTTTCGCTCGATCGTGTGTGCCCCACCGAGTGCTTCGACGCGCATCGCAATCGTATCGGGATGATTGGTGAACACGTGAATGTCGATATCGGAACCTTCGCGGATTCCGCCTGTCCAAACGCTGCCGATCAACTTGGGATGGAACTCTTCAAGCTGTTTCATCCACCAAAGCGCTCGCAGCCGCATTGACCGAAGTTGGTTTGCCGGACGCGAGCCCTCGTGCAATCGCGCCAGAATTTGGACCTGTTCACGGATCTCGGCATTGCTGGGCAAATCCGCAGGTTTGACCCAGCCGCGGACCATGGCACGCGCGGCTTTTTGTTTGGCTTGATAGTACTCCGTAACGTCACGAGAGTGCATCAGGCGAGCTGCCTGCCAAGCGATTTGGCGGCGAAGTTTAGAAGACATCAACGGGGTTCGGCGACGCGAACCCGAAAACGCGAGTAACAAAGTCTTTGATTACTCGCAACGATACGCATGTCTGTCGATGGAGGCAAGTAAGAACTTCGAATCGAGCTGAGAATAAGTGGCGCGAGCTTTCAGCTGCGGTGTAGGAAATCGCAAGCTGGAAGCTTACGCCACTTTTAAGCCCCGACGACAATGAAGCAATGCGTCACGTCGATTACTCATCGTCCAATGGAGCTGGTCTTCCATAAAGGAACCCTTGCCCGAGTTCGAATCCGATTTCTAAACATACGTTGTGCTCATCCTCGGTCTCTACGCCCTCGGCAAGCGTTGTCGAGCCTGAGTCCTTTGCAATTCGGACCAGCGATCGCAGTAGCTCGACGCGGTTTGCAGATGCCGTGTCGATGTCTCGTATCAATTGCATGTCAAACTTCAGAATGTCCGGCGGAACTTCGACAAGTTCCATCAGACGTCCCTGACCGGCTCCGAAATCGTCGTAGGACAATTGCATGCCGAGCGCGCGAATCGTTGCGTGAAGCTCTCGCATTTGAAACAGTTCGGTGACAGCCCCTTCGTGAATCTCGATCGTGAACTTCAATGCGGGAAAGTCGTCGGCCAGTTTTTCAAGCGATTGGGTCAGCCGCTGCGTTCCAAACTCAACCGGATGCGTGTTGAGAAAAATGTGCGAGTCCGTGCGATCCGCAGCCATCAGGATTCGGGCGGCTTCGTCACGCATTAGCTCGCTCAGCGTAGCATCTTGCCCCAGGCGTTCGGCGACTTGGAACATCTTGGCCGGATTCTGCAACTCTGGAAGGTTGCTACGAGCCAAGACTTCGTAGCCGGGCGTTGACAGGCGGTCCATTGTGACGATCGGCTGGAAGTGCGGGATGACGGCGCGGTCGGTTAGCAAGCGATCGAACGTGATGAGCGTTTCAGCCCACGGAATCAGTCCTTCTTCCATCGTCCCATCGCAATGGCTCTCCTCTCGGATTCCTACGCGGAAAACGGCGTTTGCAAACTGCACCAAGTCGCCTTCGTGGAGCGTCGCTTGCTGAATTCGCTGGCCGTTGTGATGTGTGCCGTTGGTGCTGCCGAGGTCTTCGACGCAGAGTTGTTGATCTTCAAACCAAAGTCGTGCATGACGTTTGGAGATCGACGAAATCGCGATGGTGACATCTGCATCATCGCTACGCCCAACGATGGATTCTCGCGATGGAATTTTGATAGTGCGTCTCTGGCCAGGTCCGTCGCCATACTCCATCAATGTCCATGCGATGGTCGTTGGTGGCTCGTGGATGATCGTCATGCTAGTTCTCCTGGTTTCGTTTCAATTCGCTTGCAACGGGTGGTGGGGCTGCCCGGCAGACTGATGGTTTCGACCTGATCTTGAGCTTGCAGGTTCTGAAAATAGCGTTCACGAACCGCCGAGTCTGAATAGACCGCTTCGGTGACAAGTGTGTCCGCACCCGCGAATTCGGGAAGCTCGGAAACGGCACGAACCGTACCGCCGAAATAGTCAAGTTGGCTGTTTTGCGTGGCAACGAGCGTGGGACCACAGTGAACCCCGATTCCCATTTCAATCGTTTTTTCTCCAGCTTCGAGCAATGCCAGCCTGAGACACATCGCGCTCTCGACTGCTTGTTCGCGTTTGGGAAACGCCGCTAACATCCGCTCACCAATGGTCTTGACGACCGTACCACCGGAAGACTTGACGGCTTCAGATAGAATACGGTGATGCCCCAGGATCAATGCGTACGCTTCCGCTTCGCCAAGAGATTGGTACAGCGATTCAACGTTAACAATCGCGGTGGCCAGAAAGCTGATCGTTTCCGTTTCGATCGGTGTATCGACCGCGAAGTTTTGATCAGGGAACAGCCGACGAAACGTGGGATTCGCCGTTGCCATCGTCGCGGTCACGACGTCGTCGCGGGGAATCGTACGTTCGATCCGTACAACGTGCAGCGTGTCGAGATCGTTGAGCAACGTAATCGTTTGCTGACCGATTCGTAATTTTGGTGTGTACGACCCACCAAGCCCGGATAGCGTGAAGTCAACCGTCGAGGGAGCCGCGTTTGCTTGCACACGAATTCGACTACTCTGCGATAGCCGAGGCCCCCGCAACAAATAGTCGCCCGCAGCAAGATTCAGGGACAAGTCCAAACACTCGCTCGGTTCTAGTCGAATTTGTGCGACGACATGCGGCGAATGTTCGGGACCACCAATACAGTATTGCCCTTCGTTGATCTCGCGAATTTCAGGATGAGCTCGGAATACCATTTCGATCGCATCGCCAAGGTTCGACTTGAAATCCACGTCGCAGGCTTCGCAGTGCGTGTGAGCATCAATGTCAGACAACAAGTTTGTTGTCGCTGCGGTAACGCGACACGCAGGGCAAAGAATGTCCCAGCATAGATTTAGCAATCCTTCCTTCGCGGCAAGCAGACAAGCGTCCGTCATGTCGACGCCGTCAATGTTCATGCGATCGGCAATGTCCAAAGGACGCAGATGAGACAATTCTTGTGATGCCCAATGCTGCAACACTTGACGCAGCCCTTCGGCTGCTTCGTTGGTCGCTCCCTTTTCCATGATTCGCTCAAGACGCTCGTCGATGCGAATGCGAGATTGCTTCGTCAACGTTTTGACATCGGCGAATGGATCCATCACGTCGGCGGTTGATTGGCCGCGACGCGATTGAATCGAACGATCCATCCGCTGGTAAACGCATTTCAAGTTCTTGAATCCCTTCCAATCGGCTTCGATCTTGGTCAATGCTCGACCGATCAGGTTTCGTGGTTCGATACGGACTTGATGTGACAGTTGAGTTCCACCGCCCGGTTTAGCATCTAGTGTCACGACGCTCATGAACCACTTGAACGGCCCAGCGTCGAACTCGCGAAGAATCCCCATTCGTTGCCCTTCGATCCATTCGAACGGATGTTCTTCCCATGAAACCTTCACGCCGCTGAGTGTGAACGATCCGAATTTGCGAATGCCGAGGTGCGAGTCTTTTTCGGTGCGATACTTCACCGCCGGCAAACCGATCGCTTCGTTGAGCCGTTCGGTGTTAGAAACCAGCGGCCAGAGCTCGATCGGATCACTCACCAAATTCCAACTGACCGTCTTTTCCCACAGTTTACCGACGTCATGCTGCGGTGATCTTGGGTGAGCTTCGATCGCGGCACTCTCCCCACGAAGTGTCCGCAGCAATTCAACCAACATTTGCCCCGCATCGCCGTAACGATCGGCGGGCGACTTTGATAACGCTCGATCAACTATCCGCGCGGTCATGTCGGAAATTTCCGCGACGCGTTTTTGAACCGATGGCGGCGTATCAAAGCAGTGCATTGCCGCCAACTTCATGTAGTCGTCCGACTCGAACGGTACATTGCCGGTCAGCAGTTGATACATCGTAATGCCGAGCGAATAGACATCAGCGGCGGGACCGATATCATCTGCTGATTTGCATTGTTCAGGCGACATGTACTTGGGTGTGCCCAAGATCGCGCCGGCCCGTGTCACGTCCATCGACTCGGACTGACTGACGTGCCTAGCGATGCCAAAGTCAGTCAACTTCACCGTGAAATCTTTGATCGGTCGCTGCAAGCGAGTCGTTGACTCTCGATCAACATCGTCACGTAGTTTCAGAAGCACGTTTTCAGGCTTGATGTCACGGTGGACCACTTCGCGACTGTGGGCTTCGACTAAGGCGCGGGCCAAGTCAGCGATGATTTGCAATGCTTCGGTTTCGGGCAACGCACCCCGACCAGCCAACCACTGCTTCAGGTCGACGCCGTCGATGTACTCCATCGCCAAATAGTGAAAGCCCTGGTCCTCGCCGACGTCGATCAATTCGGTGACGTGTTCGTTTTGGGCATCGGCTAGCAGGCGAGCCTCTTTCCGAAACCTACGAATCGACTGAGCAACATCCTGTCCCTTGCTTGTGAGCACCTTCAAAGCAACGGTTTGACCATTCGAGGTATCGATGGCCCGATAAACCGCGCCCATTCCTCCCTGGCCAATTTTCTCTTCGATTCGGAAACGTCCCAGCGAATCGGGGACCGTTGTCCGCGCGTTTGCGCTACCTGTTGATGTCGATTCTATGTTGCTGGTGCTATCGTTGTCGATTTCAAGATGCTGGGGATCGACAACACCCGTCTGGTCCAACGAAGAGTCCGAAGACTGGTCCGACAAGGGTTTCAATAACGTTTGCCACTGGCCAATCGTCGGTGGAATCTGATCCGAAGGGTTCAACCATTGACGCAAGATCGCTCGCTGGCGTCCACCGAGCAACTCGATCGCGGCGACTTCTTGTGACGATTCAATTACGGGCAATAACAGGCGTCGCATGAACGCCTGGAACAATGCCAAATCGTTCTCGACGCTTAGATCAGCCACTTCAATGCCGTCGGCAAATGACGTCGCCGAAAAATCGACGAACACGCGAAGTGGACCTTTGAACCGACTTATCAAAATGGTCGGTGCTGCTAGTGATCCGTGGCACAAACCCACCCGGTGGGCTGCCGCCATCGCGTCGATCAATTGCATCGCAATTTCAATTCGATCCTCGGCTTGGAGCGAATCGACGGCACGATCAAACCGATCATTGAAAGGATGCACGTGCTGCGGTAATTCGAGAGCGAACGACGGTGACTCCAAGTCGGTGATCGGCTGCGTCGCGGTGCGGATCGCCGGATGATTGGCAAGCTGAATGAGTGAAAGCTGTTGACGAACGCGGTCGATTGCCGCTTCATCACCTTTCTTTCGATGGAGCACTCGCAGTTCAAACGGGCGTCCCAGCGAATCGGAGCCGACGAGCGATTCGCAATCCTTGCCGGACGAAAGTGCGCGCAGCACCTCGCAAGAAGAATCGACTTGAATCGTTTGATCAGTACTCATTTGTCTCATTCGCTCGCTTGAGAATGCTCTGGCTCATCCAAACCATTGCTCACAGGCAGGCGACTTTACCAAATGTGTGCGAAATACTTGCATTCCGAATCTGACACAACTTCTGGTCGTGCCGATTCTAAGGGCTACGGCAACAGATCGACGCTAAAGCTGGTTGGTGCGGCAGTCGGCAGCATCGGAGCCCATCGACTGCGGTGAGCAATCTTGGCGTTCGCAAACGGGTAGTAAACGATGCCAAAGAACGCATCGACGGTTCCCGTATCGGCAGGTGTGATCAGGTTTGTCTCGCCGTACAAGGCGAGCGAATCGTTTAGTGGCGCGACAAAGTCCGCACCGATCACCAGCGCGTTATCGTGAGCTTGTGACGGCCCGGTGACCGCATTGGATTCACCATGTTCGTCGACCAATCCAAACCACCACGTCGATTGCACGCCGGTCTCAAAGAAATGGCGGATGAAAAAACTTCCTTGGTTGATCGAGCGTAACGTGACTTGGTCGCCCAAGAATTCTGCCTTGTCATCGAACGCTCGAAATCGCCCGGTCACTCCGACCTGAGTGCTGTCAGTGACGTCTAGCGACACGCGGCCTCGGAATTGACCAAGCGAACTTTTATCGAAACCGTCTTGATAGAGGTGGTCGAAAACACCACCCCAACCCCATCGCCCAACTCGCTGGAACATCCCCACCGTCGTGTAATTGTACTTGTTTACCGTGCCGTGATGGGTAGTGGCAGGGCTAGCGGCCTCGTCGTGGTCAGTTGACGGCGGA
>JBAUHR010000553.1:0-1949 GCA_049680385.1 Rubripirellula sp.
CCAACTGATCGTGGTTCCACTATCGACCATATGTTTCCAGCTGCGATCACCATCAGCGATCATCAGGTCAATTGCCTTGCGGTCGCTGCCATGATCAAACAATCCGTCCATGAAATATTGCGCCGCGTAGGGACTGCACTTCATGTCCTTCTGCTCCAGCCACTGGATCACGCCAGCAAGCTTGTCCTGGGGCACAAGACCGAACGCCAAGGGAAAGAAATTTGCATGAATGCTACTGTGATCCGTGCCGACGCCGTCGCGGTAAATTCCTGCCGCCTCGTCGAACAATGTTTTTTGAAACGCAGCTTTTGCCTGCGCGAACCGCTTGGCGAAAGCATCCGCGTCTTTGTTCTTGCCAACCGCACGAGCCATCTCGGCCATCTGCTTGAGCGCCTCGATATGAAAGGAGTTGACGACCGTGTTGATCTCCGTGAACACAAATCCGTCGCGCTCTTTCTGTGGCCAATCGACAATGTCGTGCCGTTCTTGATCCAATTTCCCGCTTCGCACTAAACCGTCATCGCCGCTACGCTGTATCAATGTTTTGGTTTTCAGTGATTCGTAGCGGTGCTTTAGCCACTCGGCATCGCCCGAGTGCATCCACTCGGCATACGCCATGAACACCATGTGAGGCGCCCATTCGGTTGGCCAGGTACCGTTTTCCATCAGCCAATCGAAAGATCTCGCCGCCATCGATACGTTGTCATCGACGTAGTAGTGACTGAGCTGATTTAGATACGCATCGGCTTCGTAAGGAATCCGTTCACGGTCGCCGTCGACGTAGACACCGGCAAACGTTGTTGCCTTGATGCTGTATTTGCACAAATCCCAAATTCGGTTCAACGTTTCGTCGGAACATTCAAAGGAACTCGCGTCGTCGTTCCAGGTTTTCGAAAAAGCGGCTCGGCGACGAATCAGTTCAAACGGGAACTCCGCGTCAACGCCTTCAATCTCGACCCAGCGAAACGGCATGACCGATCGCCAAGACGAAGGCGTCAAAACGGCAGGCGGGTTTGCATAGACTTGTCCCGCTTGTTCGACGTTGCGAGCATCAACCGGAGTTGGCACGATCCAGCTCCCTCGCTGTCCGCCCAGTCGGATTGGGGTCACTCCATAGCGAACGGTTCCTGGCGGATTTTGGTCGATGCGACCGTCTTTGAGTTTTTCGCCGAAGTGAACACTGGCCAATCCGCGACCTGCCGGAACCGGCATCACGATGTTTCCAAACGCGACTTTTCCAAAATCGATCAAAGTGACTTTGTCGTTGATGCGTTTGATCGATACCGGCTCCTGCTCGGATAAGGCGACGTGTTTTTCGGCTGGAATCTCAGGTAGTTCCTTGATAAACAAATTTCGGAAACGATAGGTCTGCCCGTCTTCTCCGTGATGCTGAATCGCGATGAATCCGCTCGAATCGGTCGCATCACGAAAACGAACCGTTTGGACGCCATTGACTTCGATCCTGAGCAGGTCTTTCACACACGTGATTTCGAACCGATTCCAACCGTCACGATTAAGGGCGTTTGCAATGGCAGAACTGGCGAACTCGGCTTTGGATTCGTCTTCGTGTTCAAGGAACTGGTCCGGTGAACGCCCTTTCGTGCTGGGCCAAATCCAACCACGGCGTCCTTCGTCATACAGACCGCCAGACCATTTTCGATCCGAACCGTCACATTCCGCTTGATATCCGAACACCTTCTTTTTGGGAGCGTCGTCATCGACGTGGCAACGAAACATCACCCCCGAATTGGCAGGGCCTTCGGGAAGGTGGATTTCGACACTAACACGAAAGTCCGTGTACTGTTTTTCAGTGACCAGAAAGAACTTATCGTCAGCGAGCAAGTGAATTTCGCCATCAACCACTTTGGCTTCGCCATGCGGATATGGGTTCCGCCAGCCGGTCAGGTCCTTGCCATTGAACAGCGGCGTGTAGCCGCGACTGAACATTG
>JBAUHR010000554.1:0-13391 GCA_049680385.1 Rubripirellula sp.
GGAAACCTTCTTTGTCGGCATCAAGAATTGCCACCAGTGATACCTCGGGCAAGTCCAAGCCTTCGCGAAGCAAGTTCACGCCGACTAGGCAATCAAAGGCACCGCCGCGCAAGTCTTGCAACAACTCAACGCGTTCAAACGCGTCCAGTTCACTGTGCAGCCAACGGCACCGGACGTTCTGTTCTTGAAAGAACGTGGCTAAGTCTTCGGCCAATCGTTTGGTCAGTGCCGTCACCAACACGCGTTCATCCACCGCCGCTCGTTTTCGAATTTCGTCGAGCAAGTGATTCACTTGGCCACGAGCCGAAACCACTTCGACAATCGGATCCAGCAATCCGGTCGGGCGAATGATCTGCTCGACCACTTCACCGCCGGTGCGTTCAAGTTCATAGTCGGCGGGCGTCGCGCTGACGAAACAAATTTGCCCCGTGCGAGCCTCCCACTCGTCGAACTTCAGCGGTCGGTTGTCCAGCGCACTGGGCAAACGAAAGCCGTGCGAAACGAGCGTTTCTTTGCGACTGCGGTCGCCTGCGTACATCGCTCGAACCTGAGAAACGGTCACGTGTGATTCGTCGACAAAGGTGATGAAGTCATCGGGGAAGAACTCGTACAACGTGTCTGGCGTCGCCCCGGGCGGCTTGCCCGACAACACGCGGCTGTAATTTTCGATCCCCGGGCAGTGACCAACTTCGGCCATCATTTCCAAATCGAAACGAGTCCGCGCCGACAACCGCTGGGCTTCGAGCAATTTCCCCTGGCCCTGGAAGGTCTCTAACTGTTGAGCAAGCTCTTCTTTGATGCTTCTGATCGCTGCCTTGATGCGGCTTTCGGGCATCACAAAGTGACGTGCCGGATAAATGTAAACATGATCAAGCGTTTTGATTGTCTCGCCCGAGACGGGTTTGATCATCGAGATCTGTTCAATCTCGTCGCCCCACATTTCGATCCGATAAGCGAACTCTTCGTAGCTGGGCCACAATTCGATGGAGTCACCACGAACGCGAAACTTGCCGCGTTCAAAGTTGATGTCGTTGCGGTCGTACAGAATGTCAACGAACTTCAACAACAAGTGGTCTCGCCGCGTCTTCTCGCCACGCTGAAGCGAAACGATCTGTGCCTTGTATTCCTTTGGCGAACCCAGTCCATAAATGCTGCTGACCGACGCAATGATAATGACGTCACGGCGCGAAACCAGCGAACGCGTCGTGGCCAACCTTAGGCGGTCGATCTCTTCGTTGATCGACGAGTCTTTTTCGATGTAGACGTCCCGCTGAGGAATGTAGGCTTCGGGTTGGTAGTAGTCGTAGTAGCTGACGAAGTAATGGACAGCGTTGGTAGGAAAGAATTCTTTGAATTCGCCATACAATTGAGCCGCCAGAGTCTTGTTGTGACTTAGCACCAATGCGGGGCGCCGGACGTTGGCGATCACGTTGGCCATCGTGTATGTCTTGCCCGTACCGGTCGCGCCCAGCAGTACTTGTTCTTTGCGTCCGGCCATGAAGTTTCGAGTCAATTGCTCGATCGCCTTAGGCTGGTCGCCGCCCGGCAAGAACGGCTGGTGCAACTGAAAGTCGGCCAGCGGCAGCGTTTCAGACTCGGTTTCGATTTCAGGTTCTGGCATCGGGGCGGGCGATCCGGCGATCGGGTTGAATGACGTGACGCAACCATGTTACCCCCTCGGCCAATATCACCGTAGGCGGTCACGACGACGGTCTTTATCATTCGTCGATTGCCGCGATTCGGTCCGGTTCCACGATGCGAGCTGACGAATGCGCGGTTTCGACGACGCAGAGGGACCGAAGCTGTTGCAGTGTCTTGGGACCAATCCCGTACACGCGGTCCAATTGCTTCATTGACGCAAAGTCGCCATTTCGATCACGGTCAGCAATGATTCGGTCAGCCAAAATCGGCCCAACACCAGGAATCAGCGACAGTTCGTTCGATCCGGCTCGGTTCAAATCAATTCGCAAACGGGGTGGCCCAGCGGCGCTGAATTCGCTCGACCGATCGACGGGGGCGGATGATCCCCACAACAAAGCGGCAATCCCAATCGCCAGCAAAACAACGATTCGCTGCACCGAAGACTTGGCAAAAGGCGACTTGGCAAAGGGCGACTCGACTTGTCCAGTTCGCTGCGTCATGCTTTTCTTGCCCCTTTGCACGGTCCCAAAGACTCTCATCAAGTTAACGAACTGAATCCTTGAAGGCGACAATAAGATGAAAGATTATGCCACCGTTGAACCTGACGCGGCGATGGAAAGCAACTTGCGATCGCTGGTTCGCCTGTCGATCACCGAAGACTTGCGTGACGCCGTCGACTGGACCACCGTCTGTTTGATCGACCCGAACCGGCGCGGCGGATGCCAAATCGTGCCGCGAAAAGCGGGCGTTTGCGCCGGCCTTGCTGTCTTGCCGTGGATCATCGACGAATTTGACGCGGACTTGAATGTGCAGATCCATGGCGCCGACGGCGAACAGCTAGAACCCCAAAAAGCGATTGCTAGCATCGAAGGAAATGTTCGCGATCTGTTAACGGCCGAGCGAACGATTTTGAATGTGCTGTCGCGATTGTGCGGAATCGCAACGCTGACAAAGACCTACGTGGATGCGATTGCGGGAACCAAGTCGCGTTTGTACGACACTCGCAAAACGACACCGGGTTGGCGACTGATCGAAAAGTACGCGGTCCGATGCGGCGGCGGTCGAAACCACCGCAGTGGTTTGTACGACGGTTTTCTGATCAAGGACAATCACTTGGCGCTGGCTGGCGACGCGAGTGGGCCGATGGCGGCGGGGACTGCGGCCGAGAAGGCGTTGGAGTGGCGTGACAGCACGGTCGATCGGATGCAGGCACCGTCGATCGTCGAAATCGAAGTCGACTCGCTCGATCAGTTTCGCGACGTGCTGCCGGTCGGACCGGACATCATCCTGTTGGATAACTTTCGTCTTGAAGATCTTCGCGAAGCGGTCGCGTATCGCGACCAGGCTGGTTCACCCGTTGAGCTGGAAGCATCAGGAAACGTCAAAATCGACACAATTGCTGCGATCGCGGCAACCGGCGTGGACCGAATCAGCAGCGGGGCCCTTACCCACCAAGCCACATCTTTGGATCTCGGATTCGATTGGTTCGACACAAACGCAAGCTAGGGTTCGTGCAGAAGCAGTGTTTATTCGTCCACGGTTAGGGCGAATGGATGACTGCCAAGCCGCCTCCTACTCGTTCCCGTTCGAATCAGTTTTATGCAAACTCGTACGCCAATTACCACTCAACGACGTTGGTGGGACGTACTTCAGCCAACGCTCGACTCGGCGGCCGTGATGGCATCGCTGGCCTTTGTCAAATGGTTCTCGCGAGGAACCGTGGACGAAATGGCGGTGGCGATTGGCTTGATTGCGACCATCGTATTCCTGCTGATTTCCCAACTGTCGGGTTTTCATCGTCGTTCGGACGTAGGCACGCCCGACCGAGAACTGACTCGGTTGGTGGCCACTTGGTCGATGACAGTGATGGTACTTGCAATGCTTGCGTTTGCGACGCAGTACGGCCAACATCTCTCTCGCGGGGTGATGTTTGCATGGATCTTCCTGGCGCCAGCACTTGTCGGCCTAGGGCGAATGTGCCAACGCATCCTGCAACAAGGATTGTTGCGCCGAGGTTTCGGCGTTCGTCGGGTTGCGATCGCTGGCCTGAATGACTTAGGCCGTCAAACGTTTCGTAATATCAAGAACGATCCGTCGCTCGGTTTGCAAATGACCGGATTCTTCGACGATCGAACCGAAGCTCGCGACCCGGAATCAGACACTGCTGCCGCTGCTTCGGCAAACCAGGACGAAGCGTTGTCGGGAACGCTTACCGACTTGGTCGCCAAAGCACGCAGTGGCGAGATTGACACCGTCATGATCACGTTGCCGATGCGAGCTGAAAAACGCATTCGGTTTATCTTGGACCAACTCAGTGATTCAACGGTATCGGTCTACATCGTGCCGGACTTTTTTGTCTTCGAACTGCTGCACTCGCAGTGGACCAGCATGGGCGGTTTGCCGGCAGTCAGCGTGTTCGAGAATCCTTTGTTCGGCGTTGATGGCGTCGTCAAACGCATCGCCGACATCGCGTTGGCAATGTGCGCTCTGTTCGTTGCCGCGGTGCCAATGATCGCGATCGCCGTCGCGGTCAAATTGACATCGAAGGGCCCAGTATTCTTTCGTCAAAAACGTTACGGATTGGACGGACGCGAAATTTTGGTTTGGAAGTTTCGTTCGATGCGGACGTGCGACAATGGCCCAGTCGTCAAGCAAGCGACCAAACTTGATCCCCGCATCACCAAACTTGGCGGTATCCTACGTCGAACCAGTCTGGACGAACTTCCGCAACTGTTCAACGTCATCGAAGGTTCGATGTCGTTGGTGGGTCCGCGTCCTCACGCGTCGGCACACAACGAACAGTACCGCAGCTTGATTCGTGGTTACATGCTGCGTCACAAAGTCAAACCTGGCATCACTGGCTTGGCACAAGTGAACGGCTGCCGTGGCGAAACCGAAACGCTCGATAAAATGCAAGCACGCGTCGACTGGGACCACCGCTACATCCGCAGTTGGTCGCTATGGTTGGACATCAAGATCATGATCCAAACCGTGCTGGTCGTGCTGAAGCAAGACGAAGCCTACTAGCTCGACAACGCAAGCGTAGCTCAGTCATTCAGACCGTCATGGTCGCGAGCATGAACTTGGTTCCGCCGGCTTTGATCGATTCCTGGACGGCTTCGACGATTGCCTGAGTATCGATCGCTTGCTGTTGGTACCGCGACAGCGAATCGCCACCGATCAAACGCTTGATCATGTTTCGTTCCTGGTGCCCTTCGAATGATTCGGACTTCACCGTTCCGGCTGCGTCATGGATCCAGTATCGCGCCGGTCGATCGGCCCACGGCCGCGTGAAGTCGTCGCAGATCAAGGATGACTCGGAACCGGCGACTTCGAACCACTTGCGTGTTGCCGTGTCATAGCCGCAACTGATCGTCGCGGTTGCTCCGTCGTCGAAACCCATCATCGCCGTCAATCGCTGCGACACACCACTCAAAATGACTTCATCGGCTAGCACCCAGGTTGGCATCTTTCCCATCGCGAACCGAACCAGCCCGCCGGCGTACCATCCCAAGTCAAGAATGCACCCGCCACCAAGCGACGCGTCTAAGCGGTGATCGCCGGATTGGAAAGGTTGATAGAAAGAAACTGCGGCGCTAACGTGACCGATCTTGCCAAAACGGCCTTCGCCCAGCCAGGTCGCGAACGCATCGGTCCGGTCGTGATGCAGCCACCCGGTTGCGTCGAGCCAACGCACACCGGCGGCTTGGCACGCCTGATCGATTTCTTGTGTTTGGGCAACGCAGACCGTCAGCGGCTTTTCACACAGCACATGCTTGCCATGATTCGCAGCCGCGATCGCCCACTCGGCATGCATCGACGGCGGCAACGAAATGTAAACCGCATCCACGTCGTCACGTTTTAGCAGTTCAGCGTAACCTTCGACGGCTGTGTCGATCCCATACTGGTCACCGTACCACCGCGCGCGTTCGCTTGAACGACTAGCGATCGCCGTGACCACAGCGCCGTCTGTCGATTGCAAATCGGCAACCAACCGACGAGTGATTCGTCCAGTGCCGATGACGCCAAAACGAGTCGAAGAAGTGGTCATGAATTCTCAAGTGATGAAGCGACAAGGAAGTGACTGCCAAACGGCCTAAAACTGTGCCCACACTGTCCACAAGCCTGTGATCAGCATGGCAACCGCAGACAGCCACAGCATGATGTCCCACAAATCGCCCGGCGCCAGCCCCGGTGGACATCGTTGGTATCGGTAGTAGAGCGCCGCACCGGCCAGCATCGGCAACATGATTCCTTGTGCGATCCCGCTGATCAGCACCAATTGAGCCGGTGCGGGGAACACCAAATAAATCAGCAGGCACAGGATTGGAAACGCGCCGCTAAGCCAACTGATCCATTTCGCTCGCGTCACGGCGTCGTCATCGATCAATCCAATCACTCGCATCGCGTCAGAGAACGTGCGAGCGTGAGATGCGATGGCAACAAAAAAGGTCGAGTACAAAACCGCGAACGCGCCGAACAAAAAGACCGATGATGCCCACGTCGAAAACACCGGCACAAACATCACCGCCAGCGTCCGCACCAAATTGTCTTTCGCTGGATTCAGTTCAACCCGGTGCAGAATCGCTGCCCCTAGCAAATAGAACGCCACGGTGGCAAACGTGTACAGAGCCATCGCGCCCCACGCGTCGATCCGCATCACTCGCATCCAGCCCGCCGCGCGTGCAGTCCATTCGGGCGAACCATCGTTGTTGCCAACGAATCGTCCATAGCCTTTTTCCAAACACCAATACGGATAAACGACAAGCTCTGCCGCACCGACGCCGATGATTCCAAACGTCGCCAGCGCCGTACCGATCGGCCGGGCATCACCGCTGGTGGCCGGCAAACTGAAACGCAAACCACTGATGAACTCAGAGAACCGAACACGAAAATCAGGCTGATCCTGCAGCAGAAACAAATTGACGATCGTCAGCAGCGTGAACGACGCGACCAAGACCGTCGACAGTGACTGGATCAAACCGTATCGTCCGTTGACCAAAATCAAACTCGTCACGACCGCCATCAGCGTGGCCCAGATCGCTGCGTCGGATGTTGTCGTCACGTCGCCGAACTGAGTCCGAAACGCTTCCCAGCGTGATTCGATTTCAGCGTCGGTCGTCGTCGGCACGAGCGGTTGTTCGCGGATCGCACTTTTTTCGAGAGCGAATTGTTCGAACTGCATCAGCGTTTCGGCGTCGGCGATCTCGTTGTAGGCGGCCCCGGCCTTGGTGATTGGCGCACCGATGGCAAGTGCTTGGCCGACGCTGCCGACGATACCGCCCAATTGGCCGATGCTGGCCAACCACATGATGACCCAGTACCAAACCAACCAATTGCCGCGACCGCGAAACCGTGGCCCGGGGACTTCGTCGAGCGCCATCAGTGTCGTTTTTCCGCTGATGATTGCGTAGCGTCCGAATTCGACCTGCACAAATACTTTCACGACGCAGCCCAAAATGATCAGCCACAGCAAGGTGAACCCCGCTTCGGCGCCAGTCTTCGTGGTCGCGATCAGTTCGCCGCTGCCAACGATCGAACCGGCGACGATCAATCCGGGGCCCACGTAACGCAGCACCGTTAGCGGAGCGGTGGGGGGATCCGTTGTCATTTCACCATCGTTCAAATCGACTTGCGATTCAGCGGATTTCAGATCTTCGTCAGACGGCGTGGCGGTCATGGGGTTGGCGACGCGAAAAGAAAGGGAGAACCGAGAGGCTGGTCGGTTTTAACAGGTTTCTGGTACCCGCGTTGCAATCTGGGTGGTTTGGAACCGATAATGCACGTCGGCGGAATTGTCGTCGTTTCCACACCGACCCTGAAAACATCAAGAATCCCAATCCGCTGCATGGCCGCTTCACAAGCAATCGATACGACGATCGCCGTGGTCACGCCCGAGAACATCGCGTTTGATTATCAACTGGCTGGCCCATTTCGGCGTCTGCCGGCCTACCTGATCGACGTGGCCGTTCGGTGGCTGTTGATTGCGATCTTTGTGATTGCAATCTTCTTGACCGGCGCCCTGATCGACTTTCGTTTGCTAGGCCCGTTCGCCATTGCGGCTGCGCTGATTTTCTATTTTGCGATCAGTTGGTTCTACGGAACATTGATGGAAACTTATTACAACGGCCGCACGATCGGCAAATGGGCCGTTGGCATTCGCGCGATCGATGTCGAAGGACGCCCCATCACGGGCAAGCGAGCTTTCCTGCGCAACTTGCTTCGCATCGCCGACCTGGCACCGATTGCGGCAATGAGCACGTTCGCCGAAGACGTTCCACCGGCGTTCATCATTCCCACCGGCATGGTCGGCTTGGCAACCATGTTGGTGACTCGGCGAATGCAGCGACTTGGTGATTTGGCGGCCGGAACGATGGTGATCGTTGACGAGCGAGCTTGGAAGTTGCCGATTGCGAAAGTTGACGATCCTCGCGTCCCCGCGTTGGCATCGTTTTTTCCGGGTGACTATCGAGTCTCGCGCAGCATGGCCCGGACGCTGGCCGTTTATGCCGAGCGACGGCATTACCTGACACCTGCTCGCCGCCGCGAAGTGGCTCGTCACTTAACGACGTCATTGATCGAGCGGTTTGAATTTCGCAGCGACATTGATCCCGACTTGTTGATGTACGCGTTGTACTACAAAACGTTTCTCGCCGATGCGTCTGCCGAATTGCCCGACCTGGGGCCGCTGGCCGGATACAGCCCGCTGCGGCGTGACACCAACAAACTAGGCAAGACCGCCGAATTGCAGTCCGCAAAGACAACGTCGACAACACAACCCAACGCGCCAGAGATGATCGAGTGAACGTTGCCGCGCTGTTAGACAAACGACGCGTCCAGTGGACCGAACTGGAAGCCCTTTGCGATTCGATGGAGATGCGTGGGCGGACCGACAAGACCGGTGCGGCCCATCACCGTGGCGCCGAAGGAGTGTCACGGTTTTCGGAACTGTACCGCAGCGCGTGCGCGGACTTGGCGCTGGCTGATGCGTATCAGCTACCACCGGGCACCGTCACTTACCTGCACCGTTTGGTCGCTCGATCGCACAACCAACTGTACCGGGCCAACAAATTCGAACCTACCAAGTGGGCCGACGTGATCTTTCGCGAAGCGCCCCAGCAGATCTTTGCTGACCCCTGTGTCCGCATCGCCACGATCGTGTTTTTTGGTCTGTTTGCCCTTTCGATCTACTTGGGACGCAACGAACACTTGTTCCCCGGATTTGCCGAAGCGATGGTCGGAACGGCCCAGCTTGAACAGATGGAAGAAATGTATGAACAGCCAATTTCCGGTTCGCTCGATCACTACGTTCCGATGGCTGGTTTCTACATCATGCATAACACCGGAATCGGTTTACAGTGCTTTGCGTACGGCATCCTGATCATTCCCTGCCTGTTCATCCTGGCGTTCAACGCCGTGACGCTGGGAACCGTCTTTGGATACATGGGCCGCGATGGTGCGGTGGGCGGTGACAACTTCTATCACTTTGTCACCGCGCACGGGCCGTTTGAATTGACGGCGATCGCGTTGTCGGCGGCGGCCGGATTAAGATTGGGGGTTGGCTTGTTCTATACCGCCGGACTTAGCCGAACGGATTCGCTGCGTGTCAACGCGATGAAGTCGGTCCCCGTGATGGTGGCATCCGCGGTGCTGTTCACGTTGGCCGCTTTCACCGAAGGATTCTTGTCGCCTAGCCCCGCGCCGTATTTGATCAAAGCGGCGTGGGCAATCATGTCGTCCGGACTGATCAGTTTCTACTTTGTCGTCCTCGGGTTCCCACGCGACGGTTTCGCTCGCCCCGATTTGGCGACCGCTTCGTCGCCGTGGGCCGACGATGACGATGGAGACCCCGATGCAACTTGATCAAACGCACGTCGTCATTCGATTGCGAACGATGTCCGAGATCGGCGACTTGGCGCTCGTGATGATTCGTCGTTACCCGACGGCACTGCTGATCGGTTTTGCCGCCGGTGCGTTGCCTTGGGCAATCGCAAACGTGTTGCTGTTGGGATGGATTCCAATCACCGAATCCGGCTATGGCCTTGATGACGAAGAAGCCATGGTTGAAATCGCCCGCTACATGACCTGGATGGCGATCCTAGTCGTCGCCCAGGCGCCGGCCGCAGGAATCATGACGACGGTGTACTTGGGACAAGCTGTATTTGAGCAGCGTCCGACTTGGTCGAGTGTTTTCCAAGAAGCGAAACGACGGTTCAGCCGTTGGTTTTGGGCGTTATCGGTGGTCCGGCTCACCGTGCCGATGATGGTGGTGCTGGCGATCCGTTGGGGCCAACCGGTATCGGCATTCTGGGACGTCATCGTGCCCGTCGGGTTCTTGGTTTGGATTGCGTTAGTCCGTGCGGGACGACCGTTCTTGCCCGAAATTTTGATGCTCGAACAATGCCCGCTGCGCAGCAAAGACGAAAGTGTCATCACAGCCAAACGCCGTTCAAAGTCACTGCACTCGCCCGTGGCAAGTGATCTGACGGGCCGCTTCGTGGCAGCAGCGTTCGTCTTGACGGCGGTCTTCCTAAGCGTGTTGTACACGTTGATGTGGGCGCGAGGCATCACGATCGGCCAGTGGGCATTCTTGGATTTGACCGTTCTGTTGGTATTGTTTCCACTCGCTCTTTGGATCGTCGCCGGTATCAGTGTCTTGGTACGCCTGCTGAACTATCTGGACACTCGAATTCGACTGGAGGGCTGGGAAGTGGAACTTGCCGTCCGCGCCGAAGCGATCCGTCAGTTTGGTGACACAGTGGACGTGCCGATTGCGCCCTCAACTTCAACCACGACCAGCGACGATGTCCAAATGGCCGAGGTGGTATCGTGAATCCAAGACTCTGGCTGATCCTGATAGGCATAGCGGCCCTGGTTTCCGGACCAAGTTCGATACCCACGGCATCGGCCGACCAAGCGATCACCAACACCGAAAACGCGGTGACCGATTCTGTCTGGTTTGATGCTGATAAGCAGAGTTTGATTCCGGTAGATGTCGATCCCGAGCTTGACGATTCGATCAATCGCGACAGCCGCTGGCTGCCCAAGCCAGAGAAAGTTGCCAAACCCAAAAAAGCTGCGACACCGACGGCAACCGGTAATGGCGGGCTGTTTGGTACAGGATGGACTTTTGCCAACGTGCTGGGATGGGGACTGCTTGCGACCCTATTTGCCCTCGCGATTGCGATCATTCTGTTCGCAATGAACAAGGCCGAAATTGATTTGACCGCGAACCCAACCACACGTCGCGGCTCGGGTGCAAACGATGGTACACCCGATGAGCAAATGATCCAGCGGATGAAGCACTTACCGGCCGAACTGCGTCGAACAGACGTCAACTTACGAACCGAAGCGGAACGCTTGATGAACGAGAGCCTGTTCGACCAAGCGATCATCTTGTTGTTCGGACATCAATTGCTGTTGCTTGACCGGGTCGGCATGCTGCGTCTGAACCGCGGCAAAACGAATCGCAAGTATTTGCGTGAGACTCGCGCATCCAGTCCCGAAACTTCCGCTGCGTTACAGGAAACGGTGGACGCCTTCGAACGATCGTACTTTGGGCGTCACGAGATCACGGCCAGCGAGTTTGCCAAAATCTGGAAGACCAACAGTGATCTCGAGTCATCGATTCAAGTTGATCAAGGAGCAGTTGCCTGATGGATGAATCGAAACAGATACGAAACCTAGTCCGGACGGTTACGGCCGTCGCTTTGCTTTTGATGTCCGGATGCAGTGAATTGTCGACGGACTACGGCAAGACGAAGGGACTGACAGGGCAATCCAGCTTGAACGGTTTTGGTGCGCTGCGAAACAGTTTTGAAAAGGCAGGATACCGTAGCCGCGATGTGTCGCGATTGACAAACCGCGTGCGGCGTAGCGATGTGATCGTCTGGACTCCCCAAACCTTCAACTCCATCGATGGCAGTGTGACCGGTTGGTTTGATCGCTGGCTAAAGAGCGGCGGAAAGACGCTGGTTTATGTGATGCCCGACAGCGGCAGCGAAGCGGACTACTGGACCGAAGCCGCAGCCTTGGCACCTCCGGATCAACGGATCGAGTACCGCAAACGATCCGCCCACAGTATCAATCAACGGATGATCTGGCGTTTGAACCGTCAATCGTGGGCAAGCAACGGCTGGTTTCGAATCGAACCGCTGCAACACCGAACCACAGCAAATCGGATCACGGGCAATTGGAGTCGCGACCTGTTGGGCGACGACGAGCTAGAACCGAAATTTGCAACCGAGTTTTCAATCACGACTTACGGGGATGCAGCGTCGCCACAGACAACGCCAGCAGTTGCCAAGATCAATTCAGGGCCAACGGGACCAGCATCGCCAGGTTTCTTGCCAACCAACAACGTCAGTCCTACATCGACGGAGACCGAATTCGATGCGGTTGTTGGGGATGCAGGTGATGGAACGGACGCCGGTGGCGGAACGATCGTGGCGGAAATCCGATCCGATGATTGGCGCACTTCAAAGATCATCGTCGTCGCCGGCGGATCGTTACTGACAAATTTTGCGTTGACACACCAGCCCAACCAGCGACTCGCCGAAAAGATCATCACCGAATCTGCGTCCACGGATGTTTCCGCAACCGATGGTGAAGAGCGATTGGTCGGATTCCTGACCAGCGACTGGATGGGCGTTTCAGTTAGCGAAACCAAACCGGGCGTGCCAGTCGCAAGCGGCATGGAACTGTTAACGGTCTGGCCTTTGTCGCTGGTCACGATGCATGGTGCCATGCTGGGATTGGTAATCTGTTTGATGCTGTGGCCCATTTTGGGTCGCCCCAAACGAGTTCACTTGTCCGAACACACGCACTTTGGTGATCACTTAGACGCTGTCGCCGGATTGATGAATCGAACCGGCGGGGAAGACTACGCACGGGAACGGATTAGCGAGTACTTCAAACGGGTTCGCGGCGAGACGACCGGTCCCTGGGTCCGATCCCAAACCGAAACCACACAATCAGCATCCCAACCGTTGCCGCCACTTGGCATCAAACGCAAAACGATTCCCCCGGCCATTCCCACAGCCATTGCCGCAGTCGATCCTGCGGTCGCCCCTGAAAAGGAAGACTCTTGAACGATCCTTTGCTGCCTCCGTCCGACTCTGACCCCGTTGCCGAATCACCAGCGCCGGTGAACGCTCGCCAAACGTCAGAGAAATTTCTACCGATTCGCAAACTGTACGAGCAGATCGCGGGTGAAATCGGCAAGCTCTACGTTGGCCAAGACGAGTTGGTGTTGGGCACATTAACGGCGTTGTTTTCGGGCGGTCACGTGTTGATCGAATCGGTCCCGGGTTTAGGAAAAACGCTTTTCGTGCGAACACTTGGACGCACGTTGGGGTGCGAGTTTGGTCGTATCCAGTTCACCGCCGACTTGATGCCATCGGACATCACCGGTGCGCCGGTATACGATATGCAAAAAAGCGAGTTCAGGTTTCGTCCTGGCCCCGTCTTTACTCAGTTTTTGTTGGCTGACGAAATCAACCGTTCCCCCGCCAAGACTCACGCCGCGCTGCTTGAAATCATGCAGGAATACCGCGTGACCGTTGACAGTACCAGCCACCAAGTGCCGCGCCCGTTTTTAGTGATGGCGACGCAGAACCCACTTGAAAGCGAAGGCACCTATAACCTGCCCGAAGCCCAGTTGGACCGGTTCATGTTCAAGTTGCGTGTCGACTATCCGAGCGCCGAACAAGAGTCTGAAATTCTAAAGATGCACAGCCAGCAAGTAGACC
>JBAUHR010000555.1:0-4982 GCA_049680385.1 Rubripirellula sp.
AGAAAGGGAAACTCCAATGGAAGCAGCCAAACACTTCGACTCTCTTGTGCATGCTTCATCATCCCATCTACTACGGTGCCTACGTCTATGGACGTCGCAAGACGGACCCGAAGAAAGTCACGAGCGGCATTCCCAGTAGTGGTCGCGTTTGGGCTCCGCAAGACCAGTGGGATGTGCTGATCGAAGACAAGCTTCCGGCGTACATCAGCAAGCAGCAGTTTGAGGAGAACCAGCAAAAACTATGGGAAAACGCGGCCAAATATCGACTCGGCACAGCCATGCGGGGAACGTCCATGCTGGCAGGCCGCATCGTCTGCGGACAGTGTGGACGCCACATGAGCGTCAGCTACAGCGGACGAAAGAAGGAACGTTTGACTTGCGAAATGTCGCGCAATCAATGGGGTGAGAAACAGTGCCAGGGATTCAACGCGCGTTCGCTAAACGAACTTGTCTGCTCTTTGCTGCTTCAAGCGGTTTCACCGGCGTCCATCGAACTGAGCGTCCAAGCGTTTGCGACGTTGGATCAAGATCGTCATGTCGTCGAGCGTCATCATGTCCAGTCGGTTGAACGCGCCGAGTACGAGAGCGATCTGGCCCACCGCCGCTATGAAGAAGTCGATCCGTCGAATCGACTCGTGGCGGCAGAACTGGAGCGAAGATGGGAACAATCATTGCGAGACAAACGGGCAGCCGAAGAAACGCTCGCTCGTTTTCGCTCTCAACAACAAGAAAGACTGACGCCAAGCCGACTGGCACTGATAGAATCACTTTCGACTGACATTCCAGCGTTGTGGAACGCAGACACAACGACAGGCATCGATCGCCAAAGTATCTTCCGCGCGTTGGTCGAACGCATTATGATCGAAACGGTTGGTCGCACCGAGTACGTCAACGTCATGATTCGGTGGTCCGGTGGTTTTGAAAGCCGACACCGAATCATGAAACCGGTGCAGCGTTTTGAATGGCTGGAGTCAGCGTCGGAAATTCGTGAGTTGATCGAACAACGAAAGCGTGAAGGCAAGACTCATGCTGAAGTCGCCGAGGAGCTCAATCGTGAAAGTTATCACTCGACAAGCTGCGGTACATTCACGCCAGCGATCGTGTCATCCTTATGCAAGAAGTTTCGCGATGAATCGCAAGTCGACGTCCGCCCGTCTGAGTCGAATCAATGGAGCCTTCGAGAGCTATCGCACGAACTGGGCCTGCGCAAAGAAACGTTGAACACATGGCGACGTCGCGGTTGGGTCCACGCGACACAAGAGTCATCACGTTGGACTTTTTGGGCAAATAGAGAAGAACTCACCCGGCTTCGTAAACTGGTCGATCACAATCGACAGGGTTTGCAAAAGACCCCAACGAACCTGACGACCCCCACTATGAAAACCAACTGAGACCCCTTGAACACAAATCTGCCAAGGAGGGCATTGTGATTACTTCACCATCAAGCAATACGAGAACAGTTCAAGCGAGCTGCACCGCTCAAGAGCCTCGATAAAGATCCGCTCGAACGCTTCGTAGTCTTCTTCCTTGTGAAAGATCGTCGCACGCCGATTGGCGCGATTGAGCATGTGGTAAATCACCCCCGCTTCATCGGATCTTTTCGGCCGCCCCATAGCATTTCCTCATCAGAAAGCCAGGATTATACCACCAAACTACAGCCGGAACCCATAAACGGTACCGGACACCTTTTCTTCCCCGGACACCTTTTCTTCCCTGGTTCTGCTAGGAACATCGTGGCTGCTATGTGGCGCTCGTGGTGTAAATGAATCGTTGGTAGAACTTGGGCAATCACAACCGCTAGATGAGTTGGTGGGCCATCGAGAGGGTCGCATCGAACCACGAGCGAACAAACGTCGACCGAAAGTTCTTAAACTGTTGACCGTCCCACCTATCAAGCTCAATTGAGCAGCGCCGCGTGAACGTAAGTCCTTTGATACCAACCGGCAGTGCCATTCGTACCGGACACCTTTTCTTCCTCAGGGAGCTTTTTGGAGCAAGCAAAGTCTCCACGCGCAGAGAATCCATCAAGACGTTTTGAGGGGGACCGTAAACTGGAAAGATCCTTCAACCAAGTTTAAAGTTGATCGACGTCACTTAAAGGCTTGATCTTCTCGGCAGTTTTCATCCAAGATTTTGATCTCTCCATGATTATCCCAGGCAGCGACGACAATGAATCCTTGTCGAACGCATTCTTGGGTAGCTCACTCTTTGGAATCCACACAACGCGATAGTTGACTCTTTTAATCTTGGTGTAATCAGACGCATTTCCACCAAAGTAACTGATGTTCTCGCCGTATTCTGGTGCCCAAATACCAGTGTTCATTTTTTTCCAACGCATGCGCGCAACATGCCGAGCGTTCGTCAAATCTCGACTCAATTCTTGTCCCTCGCTCGTCGCTGCCATACGAGTAGGCATGTAGCCTTGAGACTCATTGAAAAATACATGTATCCAAGTTTCGTTGATTGAGAAAACGGCATCGATGCCGCCAAGCTTCTTCTCAGCGTTGGTAAGCGTTCTTCTGTTGATGTATTTCTTGAATTCTCGGTCCGAAGTCAGCCCACTTGTCACTGCACCCGCAAAATGCAATACGGCAGTTCGTGGATCAAGGGTCATGAATTTTCGCTCAAATTTCCTATCCTTCTTGGGTTCGTATTTTTTTATCTGCCCACCAGCAAGTGAGAACCACCTATCCTCGCCAATCAACAACTCGTCATATCCAACTCCTGAGAACATCGTCGGATCCGTCGTACGTGAATTTACCTGCCAAAATCGCTCGCGAGTCTTACCCGAACTATCCTGCAACTGCATTGATTGAAATCCGATATACGGAAATGACCCACTAAATTTTTGCTGGCTCAGCACCTGAGTGACATCACCCGAGAAAAAGTAGCCCCAGTCAGCCAGTTCCTCCATTTCAATCAAATATTGATCCAGTTTTTCGGCAGCTAGATCCTTGGCACTCTCCTTCTTGTCGACATCTTGTGCCATCGAAAAAGAACACATCAGGAAGACTGCCAGGACTCCCTGCAAAGCAGTAACTCTGAACAACTTAGGCATAACACTGATCTCCGTGCATCAAAATGTACTATTTGACTCGTACCACCACGTGCCACATGAAGTCATGTGGCACAGCACATCAACTTTCGCGAGGCAAAGCGACGACTCTAACTGCAACCGTATCCTGGCTCTTCGCACACGGCTCCCTGAGTGTAAACGTCGATCTTGTCCATTCTCACCATGAAGCTATCCTGGCACTTGAAGTTGTTGGGAGTTGTCTCATCGCAATCCAATGGACACTCGTAGTAAATTCGACACGCATGCGCGCCGAGATACGAGATAGCGTAACCGCACGGCGCCCCGCCATACTCGGCAATCTCAGAGGTTGAGTCTTGCCACTCTTGATAGAACGCACTCATGCAAAGTTGCCGACCTTGAGCCGCAACACATCCGGTACATCCAGGATCTGAATCCGCCATCTCCTCTGAGTAATAGTCATCACACGTCGAGTTTCCATAGTATTCGTAGCAATCCTCCGCCCAAGCAACGAAAGACAAGAGTGATACGAACCCAAAACATAAAACTAGTCGCGAAAACACCATGGCATCTACCCTCAAACCAAAAAAGACAATGGCGTAAGTTCCCAACGCTCGCCATCAGATTCAAAAATGCTTGCCGTCATTGGCCAGCGATAAGAGTCAATCATTCGGTTTACGAAATACTACTTTTACACCTTTAAGCAGCTTCGTCGAATCAGTAATCGTGCATGCTGCAAACTTTGATTTTTCAAACACAGCGGGATCGATCGTCACATAAAGCAATCCGCCATTTCTCATTTTGGATCGCTTTGTGATCTTTATGAATTGAGTTACTTGCCTGTCTCCTTCAAGTATCAACTTTTCCACCAATTCTTTGTCGGTCTTTACCGTAAACTTGGCAGTGCATTGGCCCTCCTTACGTTCAGCAATGACAACGCTTGGGAAAACTGATAACGCCTGGTAGAAGTCAATCCGAATAGGAACATCCGCGACGCTTTCGCGGCCATCGGCTTCCTGGTAACGAACGCGGAGCACCTCATACCCATTCCGCTCCCAGGAATCAGTCGATGTTGGCTCCACCCTTGATGCCCACCCCTTTTCTGTACGCTCGACTCCGCCAACCAATGCCACGCCCCTCAAACTTTCCAATTTGATAATTTCATAGCCGCTGTTTTTCTTCCTTGGGCTAATCGCAACGACGGCTGATTGCTCAGAGTCGAGTTTGATTGGTGATGGTTCAATCACGAAGGTTGGAAGGATTTTTCCACGAATCTGAACGCTCAACACCTGCGTGCAATCTTCATCAAAACAAATGTTGACCTGCTTTCCCACCGAACCAGCGAGACTCGGTGCGTGAAACATGATGTTCACAAAACCTAGCTCATTTGGTGCGATCGGCTTCGAGCGACTCGCTTCTCGCATGCATCCACACGTTGTCTCAACCTTTGCGATCGACAGCTCCTTGGTTGTCTGATTGGAAATCTCAATTCGAATTCTATATGTCGTATTCGCTTCAAGATCACCCAGGTTGATTTTCTTCTTCGTGGGTAGAATGCCGACATCGAGTTTGAACAACTCAGTATCAACTTTCCGAGCGATGTCCGGCTGCAGCGCGGCGTCATCGCCGTACGCAGATTGAAAGTTGAGTGAGAAGCAGAGGAGAAAAATGGGGAACGACCAAAGTTGCTGCCGCAAGAAATTGCACTTTTCCATAGTGACATTGCCCAAATAGTAGCCCATGAAATTGTCTGCACATCAGGCAATAGAGTGACCATTGGATGGCACTGCAAATGAATTCGTGAAACTTTTCGCGGAAAAGAATTTGCATTCTCTATAGCGAATCGTGTGTTGCAGACGTAACCGTACACCAGCACGAGTTAGCGGTGGTGGGTTGACTTTTTGAGCAGGCGGCGGCGGGCTCGGCGGGTGCGGTTGCGATCGGCTGC
>JBAUHR010000556.1:0-4879 GCA_049680385.1 Rubripirellula sp.
CGTTTGAACCATGGCCGGTGTTTAAACCGACTGGTACGAACCGACGGGCATTGTCGAACCGACGGGAGCGACAATGCGACCCGAGTTGACTTGCTTGGTCAATTCGTTTCTTTGGTACTTGAAACGACTGATCAAGGTTTGCAGATCCGATGCCATGCGGCTCAGTTCACCCGCTGCTTGCTGGCTGTTGCCGGCGCCTTGCGTGGTGCTTTCGGCGGCAGTTGCAACCGAAGTGATATTTTGAGCGATCTCGCTCGCTCCGCGAGCAGCTTCCGAGACGTTGCGTCCCATTTCGTTCGCAGTAGCAGTTTGCTCCTCAACGGCACTCGCAATCGTGTTGGAGATGTCGTTGATTTGGTTGATCACTTCGCTGATTTCACGGATGGCATCAACCGCACCTTGAGTGTCGCCTTGAATCGCATCGATTTTTTGGCTGATATCCTCCGTTGCCTTGGCGGTTTCTTTTGCCAACTCTTTCACTTCGTTCGCAACCACGGCGAATCCCTTGCCAGCTTCACCAGCACGAGCGGCTTCGATCGTGGCATTCAATGCCAACAAGTTGGTTTGCTCAGCGATCGACGTTATCACCTTGACAACTTTGCCAATTTCGAGACTGCTGTCGCCAAGTTTAGAAATCGTCGCGTTGGTAGTATTCGCGACTGTCACCGCCTGTTGGGACACGCGTGCAGCATCCGAAGCGTTCTTGGCGATCTCACGAATTGCCGCGTTCAATTCTTCGACACCCGTCGAAACAGTTTGCACGTTCATGCTGACTTGCTCCGAAGCCGCAGAAACGACGTTGGCCTGTGAAGATGTCTCTTCGGCATTCGAGCTCATCTGCGAGCTAACGGCGGACAACTCTTCCGATGCACCGGCCAAAGCCGATGCATTCTCACCAATCGAGCCAATGCTATTTCGTAGATCGGAGAAGAACTTTTGCAGGCCTTCACCCATTTGACCAACTGCGTCGGATCCTTCGACAGTGATATCTTGAGTTAAATCGCCGCCAGTGGCAGCGTTGACGACCGACAGAATGTTGTCGACCTTGAGACGAAGCTCTTCCGCCGCCATTCGCTCTCGTTCGGAGTTCTCAGCGTTCACCCGTTCAGATTCAAGTTTCTCCAACTTCTGGGCCGTTGCATCGCTTGCATACTTGATTACGCGAAGCGGCTTTCCGTCCGGTCCGTAGACGGGATTGTAGCTGGCCTGAATCCACACTTCCTTTCCGCCTTTGCCAACCCGTTTGAACTCGCCAGCAGAATTAATACCCTTGCCTAGGTTTTCCCAGAACTCACGATATTCGACGCTGTTGCGAGTATTTTCTTCCACAAAAATGCTGTGGTGTCGACCCACAACTTCATCCGCTGAGTAACCCAGCGTATTCAAGAAATTTTCGTTGACGCTTAAAATATTACCCTTGAGGTCAAACTCGATAACCGCCTGGGACTTATTGATAGCTGCAATCTGACTAGCAAAGTCGGCGTTCTTAACAGTAGCCTCGGTGACGTCCGTCGCATACTTGACCACTTTGCAAGGCTTACCTGTGGAGTCGAGAATTGCGTTATAGCTAGCCTGAATCCAGATCTCTTTTCCCCCTTTACCGATTCGCTTGAATTCAGCCGCGACGTAGTTTCCTTTCGCTAAGTTTGGCCAGAACTCTGCGTACTCGGCACTCTTTCGATACGCATCGTCCACGAACATGCTATGGTGCCGACCCGTGATCTCATCAAGTGTGTAACCTACGGTCTTGAGGAAGTTTTCGTTGGCGTTAGTGATATTCCCTTCTAGGTCGAACTCGATCACGGCTTGCGAGCGATTGATCGCGGTTAATTGCCCCTTAAAGTCGAGGTTCTTCTCCTCTTGGACGATAATGCCACGACGTAGCCAAACGGTAAATCCAGCAACACCGCACAGGACAAGAAATGCGACGCCCAGCAACAGTCGCGAACGCGAGGTCACCGTCGCCGATGCGTGGGCTTGGTCCTCAGCCTCAATCTCCTTGTTGCGTTCAACGACACGGTTGATAGCCGCAAAGTGAGCCTTAAAGTCGTCATCCAACTTGGTGCGAATCAGTTCCTCGACTTGCTGGTCTTCTCCAGCGAGAGCGGCTGGGAACAATTCCTCATCAACAGTTTTGAAGAACGATCGAGCGGCGTCCTGCGATTGTACGAGGAATTCATTTTTCAGGGTTGGGTCCGTGATGCTCGCGTTCCAATTTGCGATCGACGCCTCGTATTCGCCTTTCAAACGCTCGAAATGCACCTTTAGCGATTCGACTTGTTCGGTAGTCACGCAGTCTCGCAATTGGCGTGTCACCCACGAAGATTCGATAATGAACGCCGGAGGCGGCAAAATGTCCGCCATCAAGTTCTTGTCCGCAGCGATTTTGTTGTAGTGCGGTCCGTCGACTTTGACTGTGCTCAGCGTCGAGAAAGTCACAGCTCCAAAAATCAGGAATCCGGCTGCGAATACTCCGGAGAGCATTAGAAGTTTTGCGTTCATAGATAGGTCGCTAAGTCTTGCCATGGTTGGTACCCCAGTGAGTCTTTAAGGTGAGTTAGTGGAAAATTGTTCAAGTGGTTGGGTAAGTCTCAGTTCACTCGCGTATCGCATCTTTGGTTTTCAAGACCAACAAGAGGTTATCCTTGAGTTTGTACGCTCCTTCGATCAGTTCGCGGGTCAATCCTTGCAGCGTGTCCGGCGATGCTTCGAATGTGTCTTGCGAAACTTCAATCACGTCGCCGATGGAATCGACGAGCAGACTGACAGCACCGTCGTCTGAACGTACGACGACGTTCATCGGGCGCTTGTCATCTGCACGACTCGGGTAGCCAAGTCGTTTCCGCATATCGATTGCCGTCACGATCTGGCCTCGCAAATTTATGAGCCCACTGACCGACGGCGGTGCCAACGGCACGTGTGTCATCTCTTGATACCGAATCACTTCTTGGACCATGTGTGCATCCACACCAAAGATGTGTTTGCCCAGGAAGAACGTGCAGAGTTGTCGTGTAGGTGCTAACATGTTCGTCACTATTTGATCGAATGAATTTCTGTTTTGATGTGTTTCGCGGGTGATCGTTGGTCTAGGACCAATTACCAATGAGCGCGGGCAGGTCAACTAAAGTGGTGACTTGGCCCTGAATTACTGTCGATATTGCGCGACCTGAGGAGTGCGAACTCTTGTCGATCTCAATTTTTTGTTCGACGATATCGATGATTCGATCAACGACGATTCCAACCGATCGTTCGGAATCGTTGTAGACAATCACGTCAATGAATGGATCGCTTTGATCTCGCGAACTTGGAACACCCATCAAGTCGCCTAGTCGAACCAGGGACATGATCTCACCTCGGTATTGAACAACTTCTCGATTGTCGGTGTACTCGATCGTCGAAGTGTCAATCTTTTCCAATCGCGTGACTTGTTCCAACTCGATCGCGAATCGGTTCGCAATTCCTACACCAGCGACTAGCAATGAATGGCGATCACTGTTAAGCGACTGTGTTTTGTCGTTGTTATCCTGAATCTGTGTCTTTCCGGCGTCGGTGATGACACCTGACGAGTGAGCAAGACCCATCACATCAAGAATCAATGCGACCTGTCCGTCGCCCATGATGGTCGTGCCCGAATAGACAGACACGCCCTTGAGTTGGCTGCTGAGCGGTTTGACGACGATTTCTTCGCTGTCGTTGATTCGATCGACGACCAAACCAAAATGCCGGTCATCTGCTCGCAAAACGACAATGTTTAAGGCATCTATATCCGTTTCGGTTACGACCTTGAGCTGTTCACGCAAGTACACCAGCGGCAACAAACGTCCGCGAAGCCGATAGACGGGAGCCGATTGGATCCATTCGATGCTGTTGGCCACCTGATCGCCATCAAGCCGAAGCAGTTCCAACAAATTGACTTGCGGAATCGCGTAGCGGTCGTTGTTACAGGTGACGATGAGAGCCGGAATGATCGCCAGGGTTAACGGGATCTTAATTTTAATCGTGGTGCCCTTGCCTTGCTGGCTCTGCAGGTCAACCGTTCCACCGATTTTTTCGATGTTAGTTTTCACAACGTCCATTCCGACGCCACGGCCAGAGACATTGCTGACCTTTTCAGCGGTCGAAAAGCCTGGCAGGAAGATCAAGTTGCCTGCATCGCGATCGCTCATTTTCGCAAGTTGCTCTTGCGTCATCAAGCCTTTCTCAAGTGCTTTGGCTTTGACACGTTCGGCGTTGATTCCTGCACCATCATCGCAAATTTCGATAATGACCTGGCCGCCCTCGTGATAGGCACGGAGTGTCAGGCAACCCTCGGCCTGCTTGCCGACTTGCGTACGAACTTCGGGTCGCTCGATTCCATGGTCGACAGTGTTGCGCACCAAGTGAGTCAACGGATCCTTAATCGCCTCGATGATGGTTTTGTCGAGCTCGGTCTCTTTGCCTTCCATTTCGATGCGAACCTGCTTTTCGCAGATGCCGGCCAAGTCGCGAACCAATCGAGGGAATTTGCTCCACACGTTCCCGATCGGTTGCATGCGTGTCTTCATGACACTCTCTTGCAGCTCACTGGTGATCAGATTCAGTCGTTGTGAAGTTCGATGAAGATCGGTGTTTCCGTTTGCGAACTGAAGGATCTGGTTTCTGGCTAGAACCAGTTCACCGACGCACGTCATCAGTTTGTCCAGTAGGGCGACGTCAACTCGGATCGTGCTTTCGGCCGCGCTGACTTCCTGGGAACTAGATGGCTTGTTTGATGTCGGCTTGCGAGTGGACGTCGCAGGTGTATTCGCCGAGATGCTTTGCGACGGGGCCGGATCCGCTTTTTCGGGCCTAGCAGGTGCTGTCGCCTTCGCGTTCTGACTGGCCTTCGGCTGTTGCAACT
>JBAUHR010000557.1:0-1547 GCA_049680385.1 Rubripirellula sp.
CTGCTCACCTTGTCCGTTGGTGTAGTAGCGTGCTCCCAACGTCAACTGTTCAAGTGAGATGCTTGTGGGTTCATACGCGCGTTGTCCAGTCAACTTACCATCCACACGCAGCGCAATGGTTTCAGAATCCGCACTGATGATGGCTGAGAACACATGCAAAGTTCCAAAGTCGAAACTTGCGTCGAGTAGATCCGCCGCGCCGCCAAAACCAGCGCCTTCCATATTGAGGTTGTCGAGTTTCCCTGTTGGTGCAGGTCCTAGATCCATATTGAATCCAGATTCGTAATCGCGTCGTCCCGGGGCGTTGGCCGCAACGATTCCTCGGAAGTCACCCAAGTTTTCATGCGGTGCCGCCACGACAAACACACTCATACTCGAGTTCGGCGCTACGCGATTCCCGACACAGCGCAACACATCGTCTCCATCAAAGCGTACGACGAACGAATCGCCAACTTTGACTAACTGCGGAGTTTCGCTTGCATCTCCACCTGAGGAAAACTCCTGGGCTGCAACACCGTTTTTCCAGCTATCGACCGATGGAGAATTCGATTCCTGGGCCAATCCCACCACATCGAGTTGCACGACAAGTCCATCAACGACTGGCGGTTGAGCTTGGCACCATGGCTGCAATAGTAGCCAAGCTGCGACGGAAAAGAACACAATCAGCGGCCGAATAATGAGCATGATTACAGCCATATCTTTGCATAGTGGTTGGAGAGGCAGAGGGCTCCACAATATAACAGAGTCGCATTTCCGTAGCGAAGGATGGTATTCCACCCAATTTAGGAGTGTTTTCGAATCACGCTGACCTTGAATCCACCCGGCAATTCTTCTAGTTTCAGCTAGGAGAACTATCTATGCTGCGTTGCCAACCGATGATTATTGCTCTTGCCATAACCGTTGCGATCTTTGACGGCTTCGCAATCGGCCAAGAAGGCTTGCGATCGGACGATGCGTTGCATCTCTGGGGTGATGCCGAATTCGAAGACGCGATCTCGCCGACTCAGGTCAGTGCACCCGTTGGAATTCAAGTACTCGAGGCTGAATCTATTGTCGCTCCGACTCCTTCTCTAGGTGACGAACATGGGGAAGTTATCGTGATCGATGCTAGCGAGTTGGCCCCCGAAGAAACCGATACTGTATTCTTTGGCGATTGGTTGGGCTACAACCCCACTCAGCACGACGACACTTGGGTCACGGGAAATGGTGATCGGCTCGGCATCTTCAGCTCTGAGAGTTTCCCCGCTCTGGCGGTTGGGAAGAATTCAAACTTGATGATCGGAACAGGCATTCACTTCGTAAACGGTCCCATAGCAACCGACCTGCCACCAAGACTGTTCGATTTACAGTTGGCTCATCAATCCCGCAAAACCTACGGTGAGCGTTTGATTTTAGACACGAAGATCGGGGTCGGAGCGTTCACAGACTTTGAGGGCAGTGTTCGCAAAGGAATTCGATTCCCAGGTCATGCGGTTGGTTATTATCAATGGCACCCATGGCTCGTATCGGTATTGGGAATTGAGTTTCTCGATCGCGATGATGTTAGT